>CAMOKF010000004.1 GCA_946617625.1 uncultured Bacillota bacterium | reverse complement strand
ACTTTATATAAAATAATTTTACCTAAAAAGAAAATATCAGAGTATCTATGTAAGTTATTTGAAAATGAATTTATAATAGGAACTAATTCAATAATAATTATAATAGGACTATTTATGATTATAGGTATCATAGATACACTTATATTTAGTATAGATTTTGATATTTATGAAAGAATATTATATATTGTATTTCTTTTGTATACTGTTCCTAACATGCTAAATGGTTTATTAACAGAAGATTATGAATTAAGTAAATTTATAGATATATTAATTAGTAAGATTTTAATACCTTTATTTGATATAGCATTTGCTATTATATTGATATATATAGTAAAAATAATATTAGAATTAGAAGTACCTCAAAATGAAGTATTTGCAATATGTAGTAGTTTATTTATATTTATGGTTCCAATAACTATATTTTCAGGTAAATATAAAAGTAAATATTATGAGTATAATAACAAGTATTTAGCTCCTTTATTTATAATACCATTGATACTTCAAATATATTCTCTAGCAATAAGAATAAACGATTATGGAATAACACTAAATAGATATTTAGGAATAGCATTATTAGTAATTGAAATAGGAACTATAGTATTTTTAACATATAAAAATAAAAAGTACATATCAAATATATTTATACTAATAGCAGTAACTTTAATAGTCACTAATGTTTTACCATATACAAATATGATGGATGTTGTAACTAGAAGTCAAATAAAAGTTATTAAAGAAGAGATAAAAGAAGATACAAATATTGAAAAATTAGAAAATGGTCAAAAGAGAAAAGTATACTCAGCATATCGTGCAATTGTAGATAGCTTTAATGAAAATGAAGTAAAATATTTGTTTCCTGACTATCTAAAGAAAATAGACTTTGAAGAATTATATACACCAATTTATTATGACGATGATAACAGATATTTATACTTGTCCCATCATGGAAAAGAAATAATAGATATAAGTGAATATAAAACTATGAAAGAATTAACAGTACAAAGTAATAAAAATAAAGCATATATAGATAAAAAAGTATCATATGATTTTTCTGAATATATAAATGAAATGTATAAAGAAAAAGATAATATACTTGATGAAGAATATTCAAAATATGTAGAAAAAAACCCATTAATAAAAATAGATGATAATACTTACTATTATATAAAAGATATGAATCTATATCTAATTATTAAGAATAATGAACCACAATTAGATGAAATATATATCGATGGATATGTATTAACAAAATAAAGATATATTTATATCTTTTTTTGTTTATGTTATTATATTTATAGGAGTGATAACATGAAGTTTGGTAATTGGGAAGAAATAAGTAAAAAGTTAGTAGAAGAAGATAAAAAGATCTTTGAAAATATAAATAAAAATGAATTATCAAACTATGAAAAAAGAAGAGTCATATTTAATTATCTTTGTAATAATATAGACTATGATTATGGTAAATTAATTGATATTTACTTAATGAATCTTCATACAAAAGATGATAATTATATTCAAAAAATAGATTTTATAAGCCAGTATTTAGAAGATAATGACCTTAAAAATATAGAATTATTTAAAGTTTTAGAAGAAAAAAGAAAAGAAGATAATCATAATATTGGAAGAGATTTAGCCCAAGAATTAATAGATACAATATATAATAAGAAAGGAATATGTAATTCAATTTCTCAATATTATAAATTATTATTAGAATATAATAATATTTATTCAGCTTGTGTTATATGTGATAATTTAAATCTACGTAATCATCAAATAAATCTAGTGTATGATGAAGAAAAAGATACATACAGTTTTGATGATATAACAAGTGCAATTATTAATGTTGCTGATAAAGAAAAATGTTTTGACTATGATTATGATACTGCAGGAGAATTAAAACAAGGATTACGACCAGTAGGATACTTATTAAATATGAAGTCTAATGATCAAGAATTAGATCGAATATTTGATTCCTTTGGAGTAATATTAAATTCTTCTGTTATCAATAATTATGTAGGTAAAGATAATGATTATAGTTATTTAAAATATAAGTTAGAAGAACATAATAACTTTAAACTACCAGATAATTTAAGATCAGTAAAAAGAGTATTACAAAAAGAGATGTGAAAGGAGATAAAATGAAAGTACTAATAGGAACTAAAAATCCAGGTAAAATAGAAGGAGCTACTAAAGCGTTTGAAAGATATTTTAAAGATGTAGAAGTTATAGGAATACCAGTAAGCTCAGATGTAAATGATCAACCTTTTGATAATGAAGTTTTAACTGGAGCAAGAAATAGAGTAAAAAATGTTAGAGAGTATGCAAAAGATAATAATATAGAAGCAGACTTCTATATTGCTGTAGAAGGTGGTATAACTACATCATTAGGAACAATTATAGAATTAAATATAGCAGTAGTAGAAGACAAAGAAGGATTCCAAAGCGTTGGAACATCACAGGGATTTCCAATACCAGAAAAATACATGGATGATATAAAAGCAACTGATTTTGGAACGGTTATGGATAAAATATTAAATGGAAATGGTTTATCAAAAGGAAAAGGCGGAATAGGAATACTTACACATGATCAAGTATCAAGAATTGATATAACAGAAAATGCATTTATAATGGCATTAACTAGTCATATTAATGGAAATATATGGAGGTAAATATGTCAAAATATGATCAATCATTAAATGAAAAAGTAAATATAAATCCTTTAGTAGAAGGAGAAAATGTAATTATAAAAACAAAACCTAAAAAGTCAGCATTTATTTTAAATAGAGTATTTACAATGATGCCAATAGCACTTATATGGTTGACTATTGATTCATTCTTTATATTTAATATCATGAATGTAGAAACACCAAAAGCAATGCTTTTATTCTTTGTTCCTTTTTTTGCATTACATTTGATGCCAGTATGGATATGGTTAGGTGGAGTAATAACAGCATCTAGAAGATGGAAAAATACAACATACTATGTAACTGATAAAAGAATAATAATAGAAAATGGATTTATAGCTGGAAACTTTCAAACACTATATTATAAAGATATTTCTAATATAAATTTAAAAATAGGAATAATTGACAAAATATTAGGAGTAGGAGATATCTACTTTGAATCAAATAGTTCAATGTCACAAGCTTTTTTCGATGTGGAAAATGTATATGATATATATCCAACTATTCAAAAAACTATTATGGATATACAAACTGATATTGAATATCCTAATGCATATAGACCTGAAGAAAATCCAGGATATAACACAACTTATAATAATAAATAAAACAAGCTCCTTTATATAAGGAGCTTTATCTATATACAGAGGATCTTCACACTTAAAGCGAACCTTCCTCTAAAATAATATATGTAAAAAATAATAAAATAATACTAGTATTTAATAAATATTTAAAAATTTACTAAAATATGATATTCTACAACTGAAAAGAAGTATTATAATAAATATACTAGATATAATAATAGGAGGATACTATGGAAAAAAGAGACTTATTAAATATATTATCTAATAATTTAGAAACAATTAATGGCTTATGGAGGTCACTTTGACATAGATCAAAGAGAAAAAGAACTAAAAGAATTAGAATTAAAGACTACTGAACCTAATTTCTGGGAAGACAGACAATCAGCTGAAAGTGTGTTAAAAGAAATAAATGATACAAAATCATTAATAAGTCAAATTAAAGACTTAAAACAACAAATAGTTGATAATACTGAATTAGTAGATATATTGGATGACTATTCAGAACTAGAAGAAAACATTAAGAACTGTAATAAGGAATTAGAAAAATTAAATCTACTTTTATTATTAAATGGTCCATATGATTCTAAAGACTGTATTGTAGAAATTCATTCTGGAGCTGGTGGAACAGAAGCCTGTGATTGGGCAAATATGATTTATAGAATGTATCAACGTTGGTGTGAACAAAAAAAATATAAAATAGAATTACTAGATATTCAATATGGAGAAGAAGCTGGAATAAAAAGTGTATCATTCAAAGTTAAAGGAAAAAACGCTTATGGATATCTAAAAAATGAAAAAGGTGTTCATAGATTAGTAAGACTATCACCATTTGATTCAAATAATAGAAGACACACTTCATTTGCATCAGCAGAAGTAACTCCAGATATAGAAGTAGATAATTCAATACAAATAGATGATAAAGACTTAAAAATTGATGTATATAGATCTACAGGAGCAGGAGGACAAGGAGTAAATACTACAGATTCAGCAGTAAGAATAACACACTTACCAACAAAGATAGTTGTAACTTGTCAAAACGAAAGAAGTCAAATACAAAATAAAGAAGAAGCAATGAAAGTGCTAAAAAGTAAATTACTAATGTTGAAGTTAGAACAACAAGAAAAAGAAATGCAAGAAGTAAAAGGAGCACAACTAAATATAGAGTTTGGATCACAAATTAGAAGTTATATAATGCACCCATATTCTTTAGTCAAAGATCATAGAACTAACATTGAAACAAGTGATGTTAATAGAGTGTTAGATGGAGATTTAGATATATTTATTGAAAGTAATTTAAAAAAGAGGTTGTAGAATGAAAATATTTGAAAAAGATAATTTGAGTATATTAAAAGAAATAGGAAGAAAAGGATTAGTAAAGAGATTTATAACTTTTATAGTAGGACTATTATTAATATCAATATCATATAATCTATTCCTAGAACCTAATCATTTAGTACCTGGAGGAGTAACAGGAATAGCTATTATAATTAATAATTATATAGCAATTAATAGTTCATTAATAATATTAATATGTAACTTAATATTACTATTAGTTAGTTTAATTTTATTAGGTAAAGAAAAAACACTTGCTACTATTCTAGGAGCACTATTACTACCTTTATTTATTAACTTAACAAGTAATATAACAGACTTATTTTATATTAATACAAGTGAATTATTATTATCCTCAGTATTTGGAGGACTACTATTTGGATTTGGAGCAGGACTTATATTTAAAGCAGGATTTACTGCCGGTGGAACAGATATAGTTAATCAAATAGTATCTAAATATTTAAAAATAAGTATAGGTACTAGTATGTTACTAACAGATGGAATGATAGTACTTTTATCATCTATAGTTTTTGGATTAACACATTTAATGTATTCAATAATAGTTATTTATATAATTAGTTTTATGTCAGACAGAGTTATTTTAGGTATATCAGATAGTAAGGCATTTTATATAATTACTGATAAAGATGAAGAGGTAAAGGCCTATATATTAAAATACTTAAATCATGGAGTAACTATCTTTAAAGCCAGAGGAGGATTTAAAAAAGAAAATAGAAATGTTTTATTATGTGTTTTACCAACAAAAGAGTATTATAAGTTAAGATCTGGAATAAATGAAATAGATAAAGATGCCTTCTTTGTAGTTACTGATGCCTATGAAGTATTTGGTGGTGAGTAACAATGAACAGTATTGATAAAAACAAAAAATGGAGTAGTTTTATCATAATAAATATTGCCCTTATAATATCTGCTATTTGTTATAATGTATTACTACTTCCTATGAATATAGTATCTGGTGGTACAGGAGGAGTAGCAACAATTCTGAAAACAGCGCTAAATATTGATCCATCAGTATCTCTACTTGTATTAGCAATAGCTTGTCTAATAATTTGTTATATTTTTTTAGGAAAAGAAACAACATTAGCAAGTACTTATATTAGTATTATTTATCCATTATATGTAAAAATGACTGGGTTCATGGTAGATTTATTCATAATAAAAAAAGCAGATATATTTGTAATAGCAATATTTGCAGGAATTATTAGTGGAATAGCTAGTGGACTAATATATAAGCAAGGGTATAATTCTGGAGGATTTAGTATAATAAGTCAAATATTATTTGAAAAGCTTAAAATTCCTGTAGCTAAAACAAATTTAGTAATGAATACAACAATAGTACTAGTTGCATCACTATACTTTGGAATAGTAAAAGCAATGTATGCAATTATATATTTATATATAAGTAGCTACGTAATAGACAAAGTAATATTAGGAGTATCAAAGAATAAGGCATTCTTTATAGTAACAACAGAAGCTGATAAAATATCTAGTTATATAATAGATGTACTAAATCATGGAACAACAGAATTTGGAGTAAAAGGTGGAATCTTAGAAAAAAAGAAGGATGTAGTTCTTGTTGTAATACCAACTAAAGATTATTATAAAGTTAAAGAAGGAGTTAGAATGATAGATTCAAAAGCCTTCTTTGTAGCAACAGATTCATATGAAGTTAAAGGAGCTGACTAAAAACAAATTTATAACAATTTGTTTTTTTTCTTTTATTTACTTTATAAGTATTATATTTTATGTTAAAATAAATTAATAAGGATAGGAGGAGAAAATGGACCTAATAAGAATTAAAAATGTCGAGAAAAAATATAAGAACGGCGTTACAGCTATCTATGATTTAAATTTAGCCATTGAAAAAGGTGCCTTTGTCTTTGTTATAGGTGGTTCAGGAAGCGGAAAAAGTACATTAATAAAAATGTTATACCGTGAAGAAAAACCAACTAAAGGTCAAATAATAGTTGGTGGTTTGGATGTAGCTAAATTAAGAAATTCAAAAGTATACAGATTAAGAAGAAAACTAGGTATAGTTTTTCAAAATTATAGATTATTAGAAAAGCAAACAGTATACGAAAATGTTGCCTTCGCCCTAGAAGTAATTGGAGCTCCTAGAGATGAAATAAGACAAAAAGTACTTAAAGCTTTAGAAGATGTTGGATTAAAAAATAAAATTCATAATTACCCAGATCAATTATCTGGTGGAGAACAACAAAGAGTTGCTATAGCAAGAGCTATAGTAAATGATCCAAAACTATTATTATGTGATGAACCAACTGGAAACTTAGATCCAGATATGAGTATGGAGATTGTAAAAGTACTAGAAGAAATAAACAATAATAGAGGTACAACAATTATTATGGCTACTCATGATAGAGATATAGTAGATAAAATGAAAAAACAAGTAATTACACTAAAAGATGGTAGATTAGTTAATTTTAAGAAGAAAGGAACTTATAAAAATGAAGTTGCTTAGAATGTTAGTAAGAAGCATAAGAGATGCTTTAAAAAGTGTAAAAAGAAATTTCAGTTTATCATTAGCCTCTATATCATGTATTACAATCACATTAATAATAGTATCAGTTGCAATAATGGCATCATTTAATGTTCAAAATTTTACTAAAGAAATAGAAAAAGATCTTACTATAGTTGTATTTTTAGACAGAGAAGTAACTGATCAAGAAATAGATGAAATAAAAGAAGAGCTAGACGATATTGAAAATATCGATAGTTATGAATTTCAAAGTAGAGTAGAAGTTAAAGAAGAAATTCAGTCACAATCAGATGTCTTTAATGCAGTATTAGAAAACTGGGATGATGAAGAAAGCCCATTAAAAGACACATTCCAAATAAAAGTTAAAGATGTTGAACAAATTAAACATACAGCAGATAAAATAAAAGCAATAAAACACGTATCAGTAGTTAGATATGGAGAAGGAATGGTTGATAAATTAGTATCAGCATTTGACTCTATAGAAAAGGTTACTTATATAGTTGTAATAGCCTTAATACTTGTAACAGTATTCTTAATAATAAATACTATTAAGTTAACTATAGATAATAGAAAAGTAAGTATTGGAATAATGCGTGTAGTAGGAGCAAGCAACTTAGCAGTTAAAGCTCCATTTGTAATAGAAGGAATGATTTTAGGACTTCTAGGATCAATTATTCCTATAATATTTACAACATATGGATATTTAGCTTTCTATAATCATTTTGATGGATATTTATTTTCTGAGTTAATTAAATTAATTAAACCAGAGCCATTTATTTATACTACTTCAGGAATGATAGTAATAATAGGAGTATTAGTCGGTATGATTGGTAGTGCTAGTGCCGTTAGAAAATACTTAAAGATATAATGAAAAAAATAAATAAATACTTCTCAATATTCTCAATTATAGTTCTAATAGTTTCAATATCTGTACTACCTATTGAAACAAAAGCAAAAACTATAAAAGAGTTTGAAGCAGAAGTAGAAAAATATACAAGTGAGTTAGAAGCAAAAAAAGCAAAAATAGCTACTAACGATGCTGAAATAGCAGAAATAAAGAAAAAAATTCAAGATATAGAAGCAAAAATAGAAGCTACTGAAAATGAAATAAATGAATTACAAAAAGAGATTGATGAAAGTAATGAAGAAATAGCAAAGAAGAGTGAAGAAAGCAAAAAAATAATGGAATACTATCAATTATCTAATGGAGATAATGTGTATCTAGAATATGCTTTTGGAGCATCTTCAATAACTGATCTTATTTATAGAGTATCAGTAGTAGAACAATTAACTGAATATAATAATAAAGTAATGAAAGAATTAGAAGAATTAATTAAGATTAATGAACAAAGACAGAAAGAGCTAGCTAATAAAAAAGTTGAACTAAAGAGTATGGAAGAAGAGTTAGAGAGTGAAAAAGAAAGAATAAATGCTGACTCTAAGTCAATCAGAGAAACTATGCCAGCTCTAGAAGATCAAATTAAAGCTGCTAAAGGAAATATTACTTATTATAAAAATTTAGGATGTGGAGATACAGAAGATATATATACTTGCCAATATAGAGTACAACAAAGAAATTCTTCTTCATCAGTTCCTAGTACAAATGGATTCTATAGACCAATGGAATATGGATATGTTACACAATGGTATTCAGGATATGGTGGACATTTAGGAGTAGACTTATCAAGTTCAAATAAATCTATACCTGTATATCCAATAGCTTCAGGGCAATTATTCTTTGTAGGATATGATACATATGGAGCATTAATTGTAGTATTAAGACATAATTATAATGGACAATATATTTATTCAACATATGCACATTTAAGAAGCTTCAGTAGTGCAGTAGCTGGATATGTAAGTTATAACAGCAGTAGTAGTATTCAAAATGGACCAATAATTTCAGCAAATACTTCAATAGGAAATATGGGTTCTACAGGATATTCTACAGGTCCACATCTTCATATAGAAATGACAACATGTAGTTGGCATAAAGGTGGAGGATGTACATGGTACACATATCAAAGAAGTACAGTAAATCCAACTAGATATATATCAATACCTAGCAGATGGGATAATAGATAAAAAAAGAGAAATTAATTTCTCTTTTTTATTTTATAATTATATCTTTATATGCATTAATAATATCTTTAGAGATATTTCCTTCTCTATATACTTTTATTTTATTATCTATTACTTTAATAATAGTAGATGCATTATTATTAATATTACCACCATCAATAATAAAATCTATATTATTCTTAATGGAGTCCTCTAACATTTCAATATTAGTAATAGTTTCTTTACTAGAAACATTAGCACTAGTAGCAACTAAAGGCCTATCAATAGAATTTATTAATTCAATTAATTCTATATTATTAGGCATTCTAATAGCTATTTCATCAGTACCACCAGCAACTATATCAGGTATATAATTAGACTTTTTAAAGACTATAGTAAGCTCCCCAGGCCAATATCTATTTATAATATCAAATTCTAATTCATTTATATTTTTTACACATCTCTTTAACATCTCTATATTAGATATTAATATAACTAAAGGTTTATTATAATCTCTTTTCTTTAATTTATATATTTTATCAACAGAATCTATATTAAGAGCATCACAAACCAAACCATAAACAGTATCAGTAGGAATAACTCCTATTCCACCATCAATAATTTTATTAGCAATTGTTTTCATTATTTAAACTGTCTAGCTAGACTACTAGTTTCTTCCTTTACTTCAGTTTTAAACATAGATTCTAATTCATTTTCTTTGAAATTATCTTCTTTTAAATTTTCAGGAAGATTAAAATTCTCTTGCCTCATTGTTGCTTGTAAATTAACAATTTCTTTTAAAGTATCATCATCTAAAAAGTCATCACTACCTAAGCCATGGGCTTTTCTAATATCATCTTTTCTTCTTTCATATTCTTCTTCTTTTTTTATAAAAGGAGCTAAATTATCTCTAACTCTTACTTCATCTTCATTAAGTAGAGACATTAAATCTCTCATAGTAGTACTAGCCATATTAGTACCTAATACTATTTCTCCATTATCAATTGAGTCAGCTAATTGCCTCTTTAAGTTCTTAATTCTGTCCTGATCTTCCAAATTTTTTTCTAAAAAAGACTTTTGATCTGAATTATAAATACTTGTTTCCATATTCTACCTCCGATATAAATTTATTTTATAAGAATAATAAATCATTGTCAATTAACATGGATAATGATAAAATATACCTGTTTAAAGAGAGTGATAACCATGGTAGAAGAAAAGATTATTCATAAAGTAATTAAAGAAATCTGTGAAGAAGAAAATATAGAGTTTAAATTATTATCAAGAGACTGGATAATAAGATTAAAAAAAGATAATAAAGAAAGATTTATATCAGGATATAAGTTTGATCTAAATAGTCATGCCTTAGGAGAAATATTAGATGATAAATATGGATTATATGAAGTACTAAGAGAAGATAATATACCAATTATAGACCATAATATTTTGTATTCTAATGACAATAATAATGAATTTGCTATTGGATATAATGACATAAACAAAGTAAAAGAATTCTTTTATAATAATAATCAAAGTATAGTAATTAAACCAAATAAAGGAACTTGTGGAAATGGTGTATATCATATTACTAATGTAGATGATATAGAGCCATTAATACAAAAACTTCATAAGGATAACTATTCAATTAGCTATTGTCCATTTTATGATATAGATAAAGAATATAGAATTATTGTTTTAAATAAAGAAATAAAACTTATATATCAAAAGAATAAACCGGTAGTAATGGGTGATGGAGTAAAAAGTATAAAAGAACTATTAATAGATTTTAACTATAACTATTTTAAAAATATTGAATTTGATAATACATATAACAAAGTATTAGAAAAAGATGAAATATTTGAATATAATTGGAAATTTAATTTATCAACAGGAGCAACAGCACAAATATTAAATGATAAAATAGTAGAAGATAACTTAATGACAATAGTAAATCAAGTATTAAGTAAATTAAATATTGGATTTGCAAGTATAGATATAATAAAAACAAAAGATAATAAATATCTAGTTATGGAGATAAATAGTGGAGTAATGATGAAAAATATATATCACCTATTAGATAAAAAAATAGTAAAAGATATATATAAAGAAGCGATTTTATCTTTATTTAAATAAAGTGTTGACTCTCTAGTTAACTAGAGTGATAAATTATAGCTGAAGGGAGGAAAAGTGTGTTGAAAAAGATAAAGAATTTTAAAGTTTTATATAAGTATTTAAAAGATGATAAGTTAAAATTATTTATTTATGTTCTACTAGTCTTAACAACTTATTTACCAGCTGTTATCGCAACTTATCTTTGGGGTAAATCAGTAGAACTATTAATAGTAAAAGATTTTTATGGATTTGTTAAATACTTAATATGTTGGGAGGCTCTTTATATAGTATGTTATAACTTATTACAGATTCCCAGAGAAAAACTATATAACTATTTTGAAATAAAATTTATGAAGAATGTTTCAAAAGATTTATATCAAAAAATTGATAATCTACCAGCTATAGCATTTGAAGAAATTGGAGTAGGAGAATTTATCAATAGACTACACAGTGATACAGATAGAGTAATGTCTTTATTAAATAGACTTATCAAGTTAATATGTAAAGCATTAATAGTAATAGTAGTATTAGTAATTTCATACTACATCTCATGGATCTTAGGATTAGAAATAACAATATTTGGACTAATAATGGGAATTATTAGTTATAAGTTCTTTCCAAAGATTAAAACTACTCAAGAAAGTATAAAGAAAGAAACAGATAAATACGTAAAACAAGCAACAGAAAATATTACAGGTATAAGAGAAATAAAGGCTTTAGGTATTAAGAAAAACACAGAAAAAAACATCTTTAATACATTAAATGATATATTTAAAAATGAAAAGAAAATAAGAAATTATGAAATATTCTATTACACATTTAATGGATTATGTTACTTCATATTACAATTCTTTATATTATTAACAGCAGCAAAGTTCTTTGTAGAGGGTAAAATAGTATTTGCTTTATTTACAATGTTAGATTCATTTATATGGAGAATAGATGATGTAGTAGAATCTATATCAGATTTTGGAATAAACTATAATAAAGTAACAGTTTCTTTAAAAAGAATAGATGAAATAGTAAATAACAAACTATATGAAGATGAAAAATATGGTATTAAAGAACTAAAGGATACTAAAGGTGTTATTAGATTTAATGATGCTAAATTTAAGTATAGAGATGAAGAAGATTACACATTAAGAGGATTAGATCTTACTTTAGAACCTAATAAGAAGATAGCAATTGTAGGAAGATCAGGCAATGGTAAATCAACTTTATTTAACTTATTATTAAGATACTTTGATACTAAAGAAGGTTCAATTACAATAGATGATATTAATATTACTGATTTAACAGAAGAATCTTTAAGAAAAAATATATCAGTCATAAGACAATCACCATTCTTATTTAATATGTCCATATTAGATAACTTCAAAATAGTAAAAGATAATGTAACTATTGAAGAAGTAAAAGAAGTATGTAAAAAAGCTTATATAGATAAATATATAGAATCATTACCAGAAAAATATGACACAATAATAGGTGAAGGTGGAATTAATTTATCAGGTGGACAAAAACAGCGTATAGCAATAGCAAGAACTCTGTTATTAAATACTAAAATAATATTATTTGATGAAGCAACGTCAGCTTTAGATAATGAGTCACAAGAATATATTAAGAAGACAATAGATAGTTTAGTAAAAGATCACACTATAATAATAGTTGCTCATAGATTGTCAACAATAGTAGATGCAGATGAAATACATGTTATAGATAAAGGAAAACTAGTTGCATCAGGTAAACATGAAGAGTTAATGGTTAAGTCAGATATATATAACAGATTATATTCAACAGAACTAGAAGAAGAATAATCTTCTTCTTTTTTTATGGTATAATTCTAGTGAGGTGGTAGAATGAAAATAATATCATGGAATGTAGCAGGACTTAGAGCCTGTTTAAATAAAGGGTTAGATAGATTTGTATCAAGTGAAAAAGCAGATATTTATTGTTTTCAAGAAACAAAAGTAACAGAAGAGCAAAATATGTTTCATCCTATAGGATATAAGGAGTATCTATATCCAGCAGAGAAAAAAGGCTATTCTGGAACTATTGTTTATACAAAAGTAGATCCTATAGAAGTTAAATATGGAATAGGAGACATTGAATATGATAGTGAAGGAAGAACTATAACATTAGAATTTGATAATTATTATTTAGTTAATTGTTATGTGCCTAATTCTAAAAAAGAATTAGAAAGATTAGAATCTAGAATGAGATTTGAAGATTTAATGAGAGATTACTTATTGAATTTATCAAAGAAAAAGAATGTCATATATTGTGGAGACTTAAATGTAGCTCATGAAGAAATAGATATAAAAAATCCAAGTACAAATCATTTTTCAGCAGGATTTACAGATGAAGAAAGAAATAAAATGACAGAATTATTGGATAGTGGATTTATTGATACATATAGATACTTTAATCCTGAAGTTCAGAAATTTACATGGTGGAGTTATATGCATCAAGCAAGATTAAAAGATATAGGATGGAGAATAGACTATTTTATAGTAAATAAGGACTTTATAAATAATGTAATAAGTACAAATATATATACAGAAGTAGAAGGGTCAGATCACTGTCCAATAGGAATTGAAATTAAAAGCAATTCGTGATAAAATAAGCAAATTGAAGGAGGCTTATGTATGGGGTTATTAGGAGATTTGTTTATTGCCGATGCTATTTCTAAATCAAATAAAAGTGATAATACACAATCTGGAATTATAAATTGTTCAAAAATAAAATCTAAGATTGAGAAACATAAAGAATGGGTTGCAACAGCAACAGAAGAAGAAATAGAACAACATAATAAAAATTCGAAAGCTATCATGTTATTAAATGAACTTGGGGAAGAAAGATATATTGAATATCTAAAATACATGGAGAACTACAAACGCAATGAATCATTAATAGAAGAATTAGGTGCAGATAAATTTAATGAATTATTACTTTTAAGAGCTAAAAATAAAGAGCTAGAAGAAGAAAATAAAAAATTAAAAGAACAACAAAAAGTTAAAAGATATATACGTAGAAAATAATAATTATCCACAACAATTGTGGATTTTTTTATTTTTACTAAGTTATAATATATATAAAGATAGAGGTGATAATATGGATTGCCCAAAATGTGGAATGAGTAATAACAATAGTAATGAGTATTGCGTAGTATGTGGAACTAAGTTATCAAAAGAATCAAAAGAAGAACAATTTGATTTTACAATGAAGATGAATCCACTAGATAATAAAGATAAGTATCAAAAAATGCACTATTTCCAAGAACAAAAAAAAGACTATGTAGGGGAACAAGAAGAATTATATGGGAATAAGAGCTTAATCTATGGAATAATATCAATCATATTATCTTTGGTAATAGGAATAATAGCCTTACCACTATCAATTATCTCAATAGTATATGGAGTAAAAGGAAAGAAAAAAGGAAGAAAAGGACTAGTACTAGGTTTATTAAGTATTATTATAGGAGTTATAATTTTTATATTTTTTACTTCAACACTATTAAGAATAATATCTAATAAAATATCAGGTCCAAAGTATATAGGAACTTATAGTTGTGGAAACTATGAAGAAAATATGAAGATAGGAGAGTTTGATGAAAACCTTACATTAGAATTAACAAAAGATAATATATTTATAATTAAATATAATTACAATGATAATGATAAAGGTATAATAGAAGGAACTTATAAAGAAGATCAAAATGAATATACAAAAGAAACAAATTCATATAAGTATGATTTTACATTTACCGCAACAAAAAGAATTATTAACGGAAAAGAAATAAAAGAACCATCTAGTACTAAATTTAACCTTATAGTTGGATCTAAAGGAGAAACTATTCTTTATAATCAAACTACTACATATACATATGCTTGTATTAAAGCCAAAAATTGACAAAATAACGAAAAAGTAGTATAATTAGCTACCATGAATGGGGGATATTTTAATGAAGGTTAAAATTACTAAAATAGTAATTCCTACATTATTATTAGGTGCAGTAATTGGATACGGAGCATCTAAAATAGGTAAGATAAATCAAAATAATATTGAAGTAGATAATGAAATAGTTTCAGTATCAAATATGGAAGATGAAACTATAGAAAATGAAATAGTTGAAGAGAAAAAAGTAGAAGAAAAACAAGAAGAAAAAGAAGATAAAAAAGAAGAGTTGGTTATAGAACAAGAAGAACCAAAAGTAGAAGAAAAAGCTATAGTAGAAACTATAGAAACACCTACAGGTAATCTTCAATTAGAAACTAAAAAAGTAGTAGTACCAACTACAACAGTAAATGTAAGAAGTGAAGCAAATACTGATTGTGAAAAATATGGTACTATTAGTACAAATAATAAACTAGATTTAATATATCAAGAAAATGATGATTGGTATAAAGTAAAATATAATGATAAAGAAGCTTATATTTCAGCTAAATATTCTAATATAGAAGAACAAAAAACAATTCTAAGTCCAGTATCAAAGATTGCATATATTACTAAAGATACTAAAGTATATGATTATAACAACGAGGATAAAGAGTTAACTTCTCTTCCTAAATTAGAAGCTATACCAGTATATGGAGAAAAAGATGGTTATTATCTAACTTATTATAATGATAAAGTTGGAACAGTAAAAACAAGTGATGCAAAAGAATTAAATGGTACATTTGTAATAGTAGATATATCTGATCAAACAGCTTATTTATATGAAGATAATGAATTAGTTATATCTACACCAGTAGTAACAGGAAAGAATTCTACACCAACAACAAAAGGATTACATGAAGTATGGTGTATGGAAAAAGATAGATATTTAACAGGAGCAGATTTTAAAGTACATGTAGATGTAGTTGCATTTTTCCATAATGGAGAAGGATTACATGATGCAAACTGGAGAAGTGCCTTTGGAGGAAATCTATATAAAAATAGTGGATCACATGGATGTGTAAATATGCCTAATTCTGCTGCAAAAACAATATATAGTCATTTAAATATTGGAGACAAAGTTTTAGTAAAACAATAAAATAATATCCACAACTACTGTGGATATTTTTATTTATATAATTATTAGCACTCTCTATTGACAAGTGCTAATAATAGGTATATCATATATTATGAAAAGAGGGTGATATAATGTATCCAAATATGGAAGAAAACTTAAAAAATCCATTAGAAAAATATGGTAGAGATATAACAAGTGCCGTAAAAGATAATAAAATTGACCCTGTAATAGGTAGAGATGAAGAAATAAGAAATTTAATTCGAATTCTATCTAGGAAAAGTAAAAACAATCCAGTATTAATAGGGTCTCCAGGTGTTGGTAAAACAGCTATAGTAGAAGGATTAGCTCAAAGGATAGTTAAAGGAGACGTTCCTGATGATTTAAAGAACAAAATAGTCTGGGAACTAGATTTATCTGCTTTAGTAGCAGGAGCTAAATATCAAGGTGAATTTGAAGAGAGATTTAAGGCAGTTTTAAAAGAAATATCTGACTCTAACGGAGATATTATAATGTTTATTGATGAAATACATATGATAGTAGGAGCAGGTTCAAACAATGCAATGAACGTTGGAAATATGTTAAAACCAATGCTAGCTAGAGGAGAGATAAGATTAATAGGTGCTACTACATTAAAAGAATATCGTGAGTTTATAGAAAAAGATGGAGCATTAGAAAGAAGATTACAAAAGATACTAGTACAAGAACCATCTACAATAGATACATTAACTATATTAAGAGGATTAAAAGAAAGATTCGAAGTATATCATGGAGTAACTATAAGAGATAATGCTTTAGTAGCAGCAGTCAATTTATCAGATAGATATATAACAGATAGATTCTTACCAGATAAAGCTATAGATTTAATAGATGAAGCCTGTGCAACTATTAAGATGCAAATGAATTCAGTGCCATCATCATTAGATAAAATTAATAGAGAAATAATGACTTTAGAAATAGAACACCAAGCTCTTAAAAAAGAAAAAGATGAAGAATCTAAAAAAAGAGTAGCTGAAATTGATAAAAAGATGGAAAAACTTAAGTCAGAACAAGATGATTTAAGAATGAAATGGGAAGAAGAAAAGAAATTAAACGACCTAATTAATGATAAGAAGGCAAAGCTAGAAGAGTTAAAATTTAAGCTTGAAAAAGCTGAAAATGAATATGACTTAACTGAAGCAGCTAAAATTAAACATGGTGAAATACCTAAAGTAGAATCAGAGATTTCACAACTTAAATTAACAATTCAAAATAATGTTTTATCTGATGTAGTTGATGAAAATAACATAGCAGAAATAGTATCTCGTTGGACTAATGTACCAGTAGCAAAACTAGTAAGTGGAGAAAAAGAAAAACTATTACTTCTAAAAGAAAACTTAAGAAAAAGAGTTAAAGGTCAAGATGAAGCAATAGAATTAGTTGGAGATGCCATTATAAGAGCAAGATCCGGAATAAAAGATCCTAATAGACCTATTGGATCATTTATATTTATGGGACCAACTGGAGTAGGAAAAACAGAAATAGCCAAATCTTTAGCATATGAACTATTTGATGATGAAAGACATATGATAAGAATAGATTGTTCAGAATATATGGAAGCATTTAATGTTTCAAGATTAATAGGAGCTCCTCCAGGATATGTGGGATATGATGAAGGAGGAGAACTTACAGAAGCAGTAAGAAGAAATCCTTATTCTATAGTTTTATTTGATGAAATTGAAAAAGCTCACTCAGATGTTTTTAATATTTTATTACAAATATTAGATGATGGTAGAATAACAGATTCTCAAGGAAGATTAATTGACTTTAAGAATACAATTATTATAATGACATCTAATTTAGGATCAGAAATAATATTAGATCATAATGATGATAAAGATAGAGATAAATTAGTATTAGATATATTAAAATCTAGATTTAGACCAGAATTAATAAATAGAATAGATGAAATAGTAATATTCAATTCATTAAGTAAAGATGTAATATATGAAGTATTAGACACTATCATTGATAACATTAATAAACATCTAAAGAATTCAAAACTATCCATAGAACTAACTTCTAAAGCTAAAGACAAAGTAATTGAAGAATCATATAATAAAGAATTTGGAGCAAGACCAATAAAAAGATATATGACTAAGAATATAGAAACTCTTATAGCAGAAGATTTATTAAATGAAAAAATCCACGAAGGAGATAATTTAATAATAGATTATAATGATAAGTATTATATAAAAATAAAAGAATAGATTTCTATTCTTTTTTTTATGAAAAATAGTGTATAATTAAATAAGATAATAGGAGTTGGTACTAGATGAACATGTTTACATTTACATCTAATTTTTGTGGACTTTTATTTTGGGGAATACTAGCAATTGTTTATTTTTCAAAAAGAAATATGTCCAACATAGAGAACAAAATTTATAAATCTCAAATAATTGTAGATTTTTTTGTATTATCAACAAGTATGGTTTGCCTAGTAGTAGCTAATTTTATAAAAGGATATGATGTGTTTTTTTATACATATGATATATTTGCCAGATTATTCTGTGTTTCGGAGGTATTATGGGCAATACTTTTAGCTTATTATACTGTAGTTGTAATAGCACAAGAACAAAAAGGAAAACTACATCATATATTATATGAGAGTAAAAAATTTAATTATCTATTGTTTTCAATAATATTCATTATTTTGTTAATAGTAGGAATACTTCCAGTTACCTATATATTTATTGGTAAAGAAAATGTTATAGCATATTATGGAGTAAGAAGTGATTTTATTACATATCTTTTAGGAACTATAGGTATTTGCTGTTTAATAGTTATTATAGCTAATTCTAAATATGTAAATAGAAAAAAAGCTTTCCCATTTTTACTATTTGTAGTATTAGAATTATTTGCTTTATTTTTAAATATGTTTGATAAGACTATTAATATTTATACATTATCAATAACTCTTATTAGTTATTTTATGTATCATACAATAGAAAATCCAGATATCTCTTTAATAAATCAATTAGAGTTAGCAAAGAATCAAGCTGAAAAATCAAATGAAGCTAAAACTGATTTCTTAAGCTCTATGTCACATGAAATTAGAACACCACTAAATGCAATAGTAGGGCTATCTCAAATGATATCTGAAGGTACAAATATAGAAGATATGAGAAGAGACTCAAAAGATGTCTTAATAGCATCTCAAAACTTACTTGAAATAGTTAATGGTATATTAGATATAAATAGACTAGAAGCTAATAAAATGGAAATAATAAATTCTAACTATAACTTAAGAGAAGAAATAGATCATCTCATTAAAATGATAAAAATAAGAATAGATGACAAACCTATAGATTTAAGAGTTAAATATGATGAAAGAATTCCAAATAATCTATATGGAGATAAAGATAAGATTAAACAAATATTAACTAATCTATTAACTAATGCGGTCAAATACACAGATGAAGGAATAGTAGAATTAAAAGTAGAATGTAAGAATAATAAAGAGATATGTGAATTAATATTTTCAGTAAAAGATACTGGTAGAGGAATGAAAAAAGAAATGCTTCCACATCTATTTACTAAATTTAATAGACTAGAAGAAGATAAAGATACAGATATCGAAGGAACAGGATTAGGACTTGCTATAACTAAATCTTTAGTAGAGCTATTAAATGGAAAAATAGAAGTAGAAAGTACCTATGGAGTAGGTTCACTATTTACTGTAACAATTCCACAATTAATAGAAGAAAATAACTAAAAGAGGTAGATTATATGTACAAAGCTAATTTTTCTATATGCTTAGTAGCATTACTATTTTTATTATTCTTATTAGGAATATACTTTTCTAAAAAGAATTCACCTAATATAGAAAATAAAATCTATAGAAAGTTAATAATATTAAACTTATTAATATTAGTGGATTATTTAGTATTCTTATTTATCGTATTAATAAGAGGAGACTGGATGTCATTAATAGTATTTTTATTTAAAATATACTATGCTCTTTGTGATATTTGGTATTTCTTGCTATCTTATTACATAATAGTTATCACAAATGAAAATAGAAAAAAGATTTTTAACTTTTATACAGATAATGAAAAGAAAATAAACTTAGGAATCTTTATATTTCTAGCGGTTTTAACTATTGTTCAGTTATTATTACCAGTTAGAATGCATTATCCTGATAATGGAGAAATAGGAGCCTTACCTTCAGGAGGAGCACTTTTTGGTAATTTAACACCAATAACTTTTGTTTTATGTGCAATAACATCTATAATATTAAATATTAAAAAATCTAATAAAAAGAAAATAATACCAATATATTTTATTATTATATTTGGAGTTATAGTTGAAGTATCTAGTTTAATATATCAAACTATTTCTTCACCACTTGCTACATTATTTATGACAGTAGTTAGTTACTTGATGTATCATACAATAGAGAATCCAGATATAAAGTTAATCACAGAATTAACTCTTGCTAAAGAAAGTGCAGAAAAAGCTAATAATGCAAAAAGTGAATTTTTATCTTCTATGTCACATGAATTAAGAACTCCACTTAATGCTATAGTAGGATTATCACAAATGATAAAAGATAATACTGAAGAAGATGATACTAAACAAGATATAGATGATATATTAAAATCATCTAATAATCTATTAGAATTAGTAGATGGAATATTGGATATTAATAAATTAGATTCTAATATAATAGAAGTAGAAAATGACAACTATAGTATTAAAGATTTATTAGATAGAGTAGAAAAATCATTAAAACTAAGAATAGGATATAAACCAATAGAAGTAAGAAAAAGAATAAGTAGTGAACTACCAGAGTATTTGTATGGAGACTCTAAAAAGATAGAAACAATTATAAATAACATATTAAGTAATGCAGTTAAGTATACAGATTCTGGTTATATAGAACTAGCAATCGATTGCATAAATAATAAAGATAAATGTAATTTAAGAATATCTATTACTGATACAGGTAAAGGAATTAAAGAAGAAGATATAAAAAATATATTTAATAGATTCTTTAGAACAGCTGATAATAAAGATAGTGATATTACAGGTACAGGTTTAGGCCTTTCTATAACTAAATCATTAGTAGAATTACTAGAAGGAAAAATAACAGTAAATAGTACTGAAGGAGTAGGTACTACATTTCTAGTAACTATAAATCAAAAAATAATTAATAAAGAAGAAGTATAATAAACATACTAACAAGGAGACTTCCTTGTTTTTTTATATTAAGAATGATAAAATTATATATCGAAAAAGTCCATATATTATGAAAGGAGTAATTCATATGTTTAATCTAGTATCTAAATATAAACCCAGTGGAGATCAACCTTCAGCTATAAAAAAATTAGTAGATGGAGTTAATAATAAAGAAAAGTATCAAGTATTATTAGGAGCTACAGGAACAGGAAAAACCTTTACTATAGCAAACGTTATAAAAGAGGTAAACAAAAAGACATTGGTATTAGCCCATAATAAAACATTAGCTGGACAATTATATAGTGAACTAAAAGAATTATTTCCAGAGAATAGAGTTGAATATTTTGTTTCTTATTATGATTATTATCAACCAGAAGCTTATGTTCCATCAACTGATACTTATATTGAAAAAGATTCTTCTATTAATGATGAAATTGATGAATTACGTCATGCAGCTACTAGTGCTTTATTATCCCGAGATGATGTAATAGTAGTAGCATCAGTATCATGTATATATGGTATTGGTGAAGTAGAAGAATATAAAAGTAAAATGCTAACTTTATCAGTAGGAGAAACAATAGATAGAAATCAAATGTTAACAAAATTAGTAGATATGTTATATGAAAGAAATGATTTAGATTTTAAAAGAGGTACTTTTAGAGTTAGAGGAGATATAGTAGAGATTATTCCAGCAAATCAAAATAATACTGGATACAGAATAGAGTTCTTTGATAATGAAATAGATAGAATAAGTGAAATAGATACTCTAACAGGAGCAGTTATTAATAAAGTTAAAAATGTATCAATCTTTCCAGCAAGTCACTTTGTTGTAAGCGAAGAAAAACTAAAAGATGCAATTGTAAGAATAAGAGAAGAGCTAAAAGAAAGATTAGAAGAGCTAAAAAGCAATAATAAATTATTAGCTGCAGAAAGACTAGAGCAAAGAACAAATTATGATATTGAGATGTTAGAAGAAACTGGATTTTGTTCTGGAGTAGAAAACTATTCTGCTCCACTAGCTGGAAGAAAACCTGGAGAAACTCCTACAACATTAATGGACTTCTTTGGTGATGATTATTTACTAGTAGTAGATGAGTCTCATGTTACACTTCCACAAGTAAGAGGAATGTATAATGGAGATAGAGCTAGAAAACTTAATTTAGTAGAATATGGATTTAGATTACCTAGTGCTTTAGATAATAGACCATTAAAATATGAAGAATTTGAAAAGAAGATAAAACAAGCTATCTTTGTTTCAGCGACTCCAGGAGACATCGAATTATCTTATACAAATAATAAGTATATAGAACAAATAATTAGACCTACAGGATTATTAGATCCAACTATCGAAGTAAGAAAGAGTGAAGGTCAAATAGATGACTTATTAGGAGAAATAAGAGATAGAATAAGTAAGAACGAAAGAACATTAGTAACAACATTAACTATAAGAATGGCAGAAGAACTAACTAATTATTTAAAAGAATTAGATATTAAAGTAGCATATTTACATAGTGAAGTAAAAACATTAGAAAGAATGCAAATAATACATGATGTACGTGCTGGAAAATATGATGTATTAGTAGGAATAAATCTATTAAGAGAAGGATTAGATATACCAGAAGTATCCTTAATAGCAATATTAGATGCAGATAAAGAAGGATTCTTAAGAAGTGATAGAAGTCTAATTCAAACTATCGGTAGATGTGCTAGAAATGCTAATGGACATGTAATCATGTATGGAGATAAGATTACAGACTCAATGCAATATGCAATAGATGAGACAGCTAGACGTAGAAGTATTCAAGATAAATACAATAAAGAACATAATATAGTACCAGAAACAATTCAAAAAGAAATAAGAGAAGTAATTAGTAATACATCAGAAGAAAAAGGTAATAAGAAACCTAAACAAATAAGTAGAAAAGAAAAAGAAAAGATAATGGAATCTATAGAGCAAGAAATGAGAGAAGCAGCTAAGTCACTTAACTTTGAAAGAGCAATGGAATTAAGAGATATATTATTTGAAATGAAATCAGAATAGAGGAGAAAATATGAAGTTAAATATTTTTACATCAACAAGATTAGATGGAATATTCACTAAGGAAAAGAAATATTATCCAAATCTAACAAAAGAAGAGATAGATAAATTGTACGATAATAAGGTGAAGAGATTATTAAAGAAGAATAACATAGAGATAAAAAATTATTATGTAATGAATAATAAAAATAATAAGATAGGTAAAAAAACTATTACAAATAATAATAAAAATTCTAAAGATTATATCTATACTCTAAAAGAAGATAGTATTAATACTCCTATAATAGTAGAAACAAATGATGACCCAGTAATAGTTGGATATGCTAAAGATGAAAATGATAAAACAACAGTAGCAGTAGGATTAGGAACTATAGAAAATATTAATAATGACTTAATTAGAAATATGACAGAAGCATTAATGTTAGAAACTAACGCTGCAACATTTGAGATGACTTTTTATATAGGACCATGTCCATCTAAAGAAAAATATATAATAGATAGAAATACTGAATTAAATGAAAAGATATTTAAAAAATCTATAGAAGAAATAAATAATGATATACATCTGGACATAAGATACACAATTTTTAATCAACTATATTTAGAAATAGTAGATCCAAATAATATATATTTTGATTCAACAGATACAGTAGAAGCCGATAAATATTATTCAAAAATTGGTAATAAAGTAGGTAAACATGCTACATGCATAGTATTTACAAAAGAAGAGTAACAATATGAAAAAATATAAAAAGATATACATAGAAATAACAAATATATGTAACTTAAATTGCAGTTTCTGTTCTAAAGTAACAAAAAATAAAGGGTATATTTCATTAGAAAAAGTTAATCATATATTTAATGAGATAAAAGATTACACAGACTATATATATCTTCATGTTAAAGGAGAACCATTACTACATAAAGATATAGATAAAATAATAGATTTAGCAAATAACTATAATCTAAAAGTTAATCTAACTACTAATGGTACTCTACTTAAAGATAAAATAAAACTAATATGTAATAAGCCAAATCTAAATAAAATAAATATATCATTACATTCAGAGAATAATAAAAATAATTATTTAGAAGAAATATTAGAAACTAGAGATAATTATTTAAAAGATAAAACAGTTATATATAGACTATGGACTCTTAAGAATGGTGAATTTGATAATAAGTCACAGGAAATAGTGGAAAAAATAATAGCTCATTATAATCTTTCCACAGATATTGTGGATAAAATATATAAAAGCAATAATATTAAAATAGATAATAATCTATATATAGATAAAGATAATGAGTTTATATGGCCCAATATTAATAATGATAATAATTTAAAGGGTTATTGCATGGCTTTAAAAACACAAATAGCTATTCTAGTAGATGGAACAGTAGTACCATGTTGTTTAGATAGTAATGGAATAATAGACTTAGGTAATATATATAAAGAATCATTAGAACAAATAATTAATAAAGATAAATATAAAAAATTAAAACAATCATTTCAAGATAGAAATCCTTGTGAAAAGTTATGTTTAAGTTGTACATTCAAAGAAAGATTTAAATAATAAATAAAAAAATTAAAAAAAATTATATTTAGAATATTGCACTCTTCAAAAAATTAAGATATACTTATTGTATAAAAAATAGAATATTGCAGCTACGGTGTGGTGATGGTATGAATGATGGAAATGGAATTGGTATAAAAGCCAATAAGATTTACAAGCGAAAACTTGTAGTCAGAATAGTTAAAGTCACATTACTATTATTGCTAATTATAATATCTACTATATATCTATTTTTATATGTTGCCTATAAAGGTGGACGATTTACAGTTTCTTTAGATAAGAATATGTCTAATAGAAAGAACATATTTTTGACAGAAACAGGTGAGCAGAACAGTAAAACAAGAAAGTTATCTGCGGAAACCATTGAGTATATGGATAACATATCAGTAAAATGGTTACCAGATAATCTTGATACTGAGGCTAATGGATCCCATAACGGAGATAATTATATTGCTTACAGTTTTTATGTCGTAAATAATGGAAAAGAAGCAGTACATTATTGGTATGAGTTAGATATAGACGACACTATAAGAAATGTAGATGAAGCAATTAGAATAATGGTATATCTAAATGGTAAACCTACTATCTATGCAAAAGCCGCTAAAAATGGTGGAGCAGAGGAAGGTACAAAGAAATTTTATTCTAAGGACGTCGCTTTATTGGAACAAAGAAAGAATTTCAAGCCTAATACGAAAGATCGATTTACAATAGTAGTATGGATTGAAGGAGACGATCCAGAGTGCTTAAATGATCTCCTTGGAGGAGAAATTAAAATGCACATGGATATAACTGAAGAACATGTTTCAGGAACAGGAAAGGGAGGAGCTTAAACATGACTAAGCAAGAAAAAAAGAAAGACAAAAGAAGAAGAAGAAAAATTTTACTAGCATTATTACTAGTAGTATTCACAGGAATAATCTTAACTGCTAATACTTATGCATGGTTCACTTCAAATAAAACAATAACTGTTGAAGCAATCGATGTACAAGTAGCTACAGCTAATGGTATTCAAGTATCAGTTGACGGAGTTAACTGGAAAACAATTATTACTAATGCTGATTTAAATTCAACATTAGGAGCATCAACATTGTATACAACAAACACAAATCAATTACCATTTAGAACAAATAATAACTCAGGAACTGCTGCTACAGTTAAACCAGTATCAACTGGAGGAACTATAGCAAATGATAAATTAAATATGTATTTAGGAGAATTAGCAAGTGACGCTGGAGGTAATACAATATTAAAATCTACTAAATCTACTGAAGCAAAAGGTGATAAAGGAGATTTCGTTGCTTTCGACTTATTCTTCATGGTAACTCAAAACTCAACAGTTAAATTAGGAACTGGATCTGAAGTAAGTGCTTCTGCAGGAGCTACTAACAGAGGATTAAAGAATGCAGCTCGTGCAGCATTTATTAAATTAGGAAAAGCTACTATTGGATCAAATGCTTCAACTATTCAAGGTATTGGTGGTGGACAAGATTTGATTATCTGGGAACCAAATAACAACGTACATACTGATGCGGCTATAGCAGATGCATTATCTACTTATAACTTATCAGTTACAAGTAATCAACAAATAGCTAGTTATTATGGTGTAGATGCAGTATTATCAACAGGAGTAAGCTTAAAAGATTTAGGTTCATCAAGTAACCCAATTGGAACTAACTTTAAATCAGTTACTCCAACATTAAAAACACCTGATGGAGCATTAACAGCAGATCAAAACTGGTTCTCTTTAGATGCAGGTATTACAAAAGTAAGATTCTATCTATGGATTGAAGGTCAAGACGTAGATTGTGAAAATACAGCATCTGGAGACGCTATTACTTATAATATGAACTTCGTATTAGTTTAATATATAATAAATATAATCAAGGCCTTCATAAAGAAGGTCTTTTCTTCTAGAGGAGTGAAAATATGGATGAATTAAATATATTTAATAATGAAGAATTACTTGAAATATATGAAAAAGTAGATCAAGAAATAAACCACTTAAAAGATAGTATTATAGTAGAAGAAGAAGAGGAGCCAAAAAATGAGCAAAGTTGATGAAAGTAATTTAGTATTAGATATCTCCTCAATAAATGATTATATTGATAATTTTGAATTAGAAAGAAAAAGTGGGACAAAAGCATTAAAAAAGAAATTTCATAAAGAAGCTGTTGAAGGTAGAAATGCCTACGTAAGAGAAAAAATAGATATTTATGAAGACTACAAGAAAAAGGTACTAGTAGAGTTAGAAAATAGATGTAATGTATTATTACCTCTAAATAAAAATGCTAATTATGAAGAAAGAAAAGAAAAATTAAAGAAATTACAAGATTTACTTATATATACTAATAAGTTTATGAGTAATAATTTTAAACTTGGATTCTATGATTTGATATATGCAATAAAAGAAGAAACATCTTTGAGTGAACTTAATATAATTTTAGATAAATTCCAAAAAAGTTTTGAAGTAATGAATATCACATTAAACATAGAAGACTTTAAATATACTATGTTTACAGAAGATTATTTCAATACATACTTTGAAACAACTGATCAAAATGAAAGAAAGAAGAAGTTTGAAAAAGTATATTGGGAATGTCCAGAAATAGTATTAGAAATAAGACAAAACCTATTAACAATACTAAAAAAATATGAAAAGCAAATAAAATCATATATAAAAACACGTGAAGATGAATTAACAAAAGAAAATGAAGTAGAATTAAAGAATATTGAAGAAGTATATACCCTTTCTAGAAAATCTCTAGAAGAAGATATTGAAAATGATGATTATAATATTTTAAGAGACTTCTTACAAGGTAAGCATAATATTGATAATTACTTAAGAGATTCTGCTACTAGAAATAAAATCTATGATTCCTTTGTAGTAACAGGATCATATCAAGATTTATCAGTAGAAGATAAGCTTAAATTTAAAGATAATATAATAGATTTATATAATACTTTGAAAATATTAAAGAAATACTATAAATATGAGTTTATAGTTACAGATTTAGTAGAAAAGTATAATGCTAGAGCTAATATTAAAACAACATTCCAAAATATTGAAAAAGAACTAGATAAAGATAACAAAGATAAAGATAAACTATATAAAGAATATCAAAAAAGTTGTGGGAAAGGTTTATTTGCAAAAGAAAATATAGATAAGCAAAACATCAATAAAGTAAAAATGAATGAGCTATTTGATAAGATAATGACTGATTTTACTACTTATGATGAAGCTAAAATATCTATGAACTTAGATGCAAATATTAAAGATGGATCTAATGTCCATGAATTATTTAATGTGGCATTATCTTCTTACTCATATTTAGATAGAGCTCTAAAAGAAATAAATAAAGAAGAATTAAATGTTGATATTGAAAAGGAAATAGATGATTATATAGACTTTGTTTATGATCCTAATGGTAATTTCTTAGATGGAATATTTGTATTTAACAAATTAGATATTACTGAAACTGTAAGCAATAAATATAAGCTTTTAGGACTAAATATTTCTACTGAAAAAGTAAGTAAAGATGGAATTGACTCTCTTTTAAATGATGTATCTTTAATTTATTTAATCCAAAATATTGAGAATAATATTTTATCTATGGAGAATATTAAATTCATTTGTGATTATAATAAAATTAAACCATTAGATACAGAAATAATTTAATAAAAAATAAGGAAACTATGGTTTCCTTTTTTAATGGTTATATGATATAATTAAAAGAGAATAAAATGGAGTCGTGTTTATGAAAAAGATAAAAGCAATTTTTAAGTACATATTTTATACATTTTTAATCTTTTTAGTAGGTTTATGTTGCTACGTATTTGTATGTTTAGATATTCTACATAAAGATTATGTTAATATTTTTGGTTACACATATTTCGTAGTAGTAAGTGGATCTATGTCAGGTGAAATAGAAGTAAATGATATAGTTTTAGTTGATATTACTAAAGAAGTTAATGTTGATGATATCATTGCTTATAAAAGTGAGAAGTCGATAGTAACTCACCGATTAATACAAAAAACAGGAGATAAATTTGTAACAAAAGGTGATGCAAATGATACATATGATAAAGCAATTACCAAAAATGATATCATAGGTAAAATAGTATTTGTAGTATCTCCTAAATTCTTATTAGAATTTGTAGTACTAGTATTTATAATATTAATTGTAATTGCCTTACTTAACTTTGATGGATTCTTTAAAAAGTTATTTAAGAAAGAAGATTTAAAGGAGGAAGAAAAAGCAGTAGAACCTGAGATCAAAAGAGAATATAAAGAAGTTCTACCGCAAGATATCTTCTGTAGTCCACAAGATAGAAATAATTATAATGAACATTCTGGACTAACAATAACAATTCCACTAAGTGAATTGAAAAGTTTAAGAAAGAAGTTAGAAAAAGAGCAAAAAGTATCAGATAGCCTAGAAGTTCTAGAAGATGATGAAATAGAAGTACTTGATGCTGAAAATGATGATATTAAAGTAGTTACACAAGATAGAGAAAAGAAAGAAGAAGATATTTACAATATAGTTGATGTAGTACTTAAAGTTAATAATGGTCAATTAGAAACAACACATCTTACAAAAGAATGGCAAAAGAAATATAAATATATTTATAGATTATGTCTACATCTACAAAATGGAAGATATGATTTACTTGATAAAGAAATAAATGAAGTTCCATTTAAAGAATTGTTTGATTATGATATCGATAAGATTGGATTATATAAAGAATTAAGAAATAAGATTTATGATTTACCAATCTATGCATTCTTAAAAATCTTATTTATAGCAATACTATATAATGATGAGAATTTCTTTGATGGAGTATTCAAGATACTAAAATATAAAATACTTATAGATAAGAATAATTCATTTGTAGTAGTAAAAGAAAAATATGATAAGAAAAAATTAAAAGAACTAATTGCATTTATAGAAAGAGTATCAAAAAAATACAATAAAAACGATAACTTAGATCTAAATAGAGAAAAGAAATTAGTAGAAATTAATAATTACTAATTAGTAAGGAGGTACACTTGAAAAAGAAAGTATTAACAATAATTGTAACAATTGTTTTTCTTGCAGTTTTGAGTGTGGCCTTCTTTTTTATCTACACTAATCGAGCTGCATTAGGAGATGAAACAAATGAAATATGGGATGGTACAACTATTGCAACAGGATTTGGTGGAGGAAATGGTACACAAGATAACCCATATTTAATATCAAACGGAAACGAGCTAGCTTACTTACAAAAAGTAATGTCTGGAACAGAGGCAATTAGCTATAGTACTCTATATTACTCAATAACAAAAGATATAAACTTAGGAAGCCATGCATTAGCTCCTATAGGAACAGAGACTCCATTCGCAGGACACATTGAAGGAAATGGAAATACAATTAAGAATGCTGTTGTAACAGGAGAAAGTCTGGCAGAAGAAAGTGGAGAAGGTACAGAACCTACAGGAACTGAAGAAATAAAAACAGATTATTTTGGGTTGTTTGGACATTTAAATAATGCAACAATTAATAATTTAAATATAGATGGAATGACTATTACAGTTACTGGAACTGGTAATGTAGATGTTGGAGCTCTAGCCGGAGCTTTAACAAATGATTCTGGAACTCCAAACTCTTTAAGTAATATTTCCATAAGAAATATAAATATTGATGTATCAGAAATGGAATTAACAGAAAACAGTAATGTAGCTGGATTCATTGGAATTATTGGAGAAGACTATACTATTAAAAATGTAAGTATATATGGAGAAATGGCAGTAACTACAGTTGCTAATGCATCTATGATTACAAGAAGTACAGAATCTCCTCTTACAAATGTTATTTATAGTATAGAAAGTGAAAACGAATTACAGAAAATCAACGAAGAGAACGAACAAACTTTAACAAATATCTATGAATACAAAGAATCAAAATATTACTTAGGAGAAACAGAAGTAACTGAGCAATCAGTAATAGATGCATTTAATTTAAATCTTACAGATTATGAGTGGAAATCTGAGAATAATCAAATTATATTAGCAGTCAAAGAACCTGAAGAAGAAGAACCTCAAACAGAACCTGCAACAGGTCCAACAATGCCTGGAGGTTCTACTCCAATAGCATTACATGCAACAGGAAAAGAATCTTCAACTGGTACTGTATACATAAATGATCTTCAATCTGATTGGGATTATTATGAAGGACAAAATTACGTTGACTTTAAAGAAGAAAACACGATACCAAACTTTACAAATAAAAATTTATATACAACATCAAATTTAGCAAAAATATATATTAAATATTCTGGAGCAAGTATAGATCATACTAATAGAATAGGATATGTAAGTAATGCAGATAATTATAAAAACTTTATATATTACAAATATTATCCAATAGAAAATGGAAAAGTAAAAATACCTTTAATAGATAATCCATATGCAAAAAGACCAATGGAAAACGGGTCAGAGCTAATGTTTAATGGATGGATTACAGATTATACCGGAGCAGAAGTAAGTATTGATATGGATACTTATGATAGATATGTAACTATACCAGCTCCATCAAATCCTAGTGTTGCAACAAGTATAACTATGTATGCATCTTGGACTAAAGGAAAAATATACCAAATGACTTCATCTCAAACTTTAGGAACAGCAGAAGATGATTTTACAGAGGGAATGGTTCAAACAACATATTCCTATAGAGACTATGGAACTGATGATTTCAGTATTTACTATCTAAGAAGAACAACTAGAAATAGATATCCAGATGGAGCATATAATCAATATGGTCAACCATTAACAGGTAGATGTAATTCTATGTGGGGTTCATGTACATACTATATTCAAGCAGAATCACAATACGATGAAAATGAGACTTATTATGAATTAGATTATAATAATGGAGCATCTACAGTAACATACAATACAGTAACTGCTAATTATCTAAATACAGGAGATATTATAGCAGGATACTTTAGAGCAGTAAGAGTAAGTGGAAGTAAAGCTGGATACTATGATGAAAATGGAGAATTACAAACTTCTGGAAATGGAAATAATCAAACATATTATCAATTAATTCCATATTCAACTAATGGAACAGTAAATACTTTAGCTAATGGAGATACAAATACATATTATTTAACTACAAGAGATACTAATATAGTTGTATTAAGAGCATCTCTAAATAGATCAAGCAGCAGATATCGTAATACAAAGCCAATGACAATAACATCACTTTATGGAGGAAGCGATTATAGAAGTAGTGGAAGTATAAACTTATACAATGGATATATTTCTCCGAATGAAGATTTAAGAATAGAATATGTAACAACATCAGGTAATATAGATGCAGATGCATCTAATAATGCTGGACCTCCAAGCAGTAATACATATGAAAATATATATGGTAACTACCATAATTTTAAAATTGGAAGAGGAATCGAATTCCCTTCAAGCACATCACGAGTTAACGCTGACAGTGTAATGGCAGGAAACTTATCATCAACAGGATCAAGTTCATCATTAACAAGATATAAAATGATAGTTGAAAGTGGAAAATATAATAATATTAGTGTTACTGGTGGATCTGCCGAATCAAGTACAGATCAATATGTAGATGGAGTAGCAGTTCTAGGATGTGACTTTGACAGAATTGATACAGATAATGATTATCTACATGTATATCACTCAACAGCTGGAGGCTGGGGAGGAAACTTAAGAAGTGATGCTGATAATAAAGTAGCAGTAACTCAAATAGTTAAAAGTGGATCATATGGAACTAGTAAAAATAATTATTCTTGTGGAATTTATGCAGGAGGCCGTGGTACTACAGGAAATACACACTATGCCGCAAGAGAAGTAATAGTCGAAGGTGGATATATATATAACTTAATTGGTGGAGCCTTCTCAGCAAGTTCTAGAAATACTATGAACGATTCTTACTTATTCATTAAAGGTGGAAAAGTAGATCTTATAGTAGGAGGAGCCGGAGTATCTGAAACATATGGTAACAGAATAGTTGCAGTAACAGGTGGACAAGTTAACTATGGTGTATTCGGCGGATCCAATGGTAATAGTGGTGATGGATCAAATAGTAGAAAAGGTACACTAGATGGTGATACATTTGTCTACATAGGAGGAAAAGCCTTAATCGGAGGTGGAAACTCAACAGGATTATTTGAAGTATTGCCAGGAAATGTATTCGGTGCTGGAAATGGTAACTCCTCTGTCTCAACAATAGGATCAGTTGGAAATTCTAGAGTACTTATAAACGGCGGTACAATCCAAGGAAGTGTCTTTGGAGGAGGAAACTATGGTGCTGTTGGAGCAAGTAAGACAAGTGGAGCAGTAACAACAGATGTCAGAGTTTATGCCGGAACAATTAATGGTTCAGTTTATGGTGGTGGAAACCGTAATGGAGCTGGAACAAGTAGTGTAAATGCTACAGTAAATGTTACAGTAAATGGTGGAACAATAGACAATTCAGTATTTGGAGGATCAAATATTAAAGGTGTCATTTATGGAAGCACTAATGTAAATGTAAATGGTGGAACAATAAAAACTGACGTTTACGGTGGTGGTGAAGGTGGATACCAAAATAATAATAATCCAGGTACTTATGTAAGAGATAATGTAAATGTAACAATAGGAGATACTTCATTACAAACAATTCCTAAAATTGAAGGAAATGTCTATGGAGGATCAGCTTTTGGTACAGTAAATGGAACAACAGAAAACGGAAGCTTTACTAACTCTAAAACAACAAATGTAACAGTAAATAAAGGAACAATTGTAAATAATGTTTTTGGAGGTAGTAAAGGTGGTAGAGTAGATAATGTCACTTATACTCCAAAAGAATATGGTGCTATAACAGTAACAGTAAATGGTGGATCAATAGGTAAAGTATTTGGTGGAAATGACTTAGTAGGAAGTCCTAGCGGAACAGATATAGTTTACTTAAACGGAGGAACTATAGGTAATGCTTTCGGAGGAGGAAATAATACAGGTCAAACAACAACAAATATATATCTACAAGGAGCAACTATAAGTAATAATGTATATGGTGGTTCCAATGAAAGTGGTGATATTACTACAAGTAATGTTACAGTTACTTCAGGTACAGTTCAAAATGTATTTGGAGCTAACAATATTGGTGGTAACACTACAACAGCAAATGTTAACGTAAGTGGAGCTACAACAAATCAAAGCATCTACGGAGGAGGAAACGAAGTAGGAGCAGGAACAACTAATGTAAATGTAACTGGTGGAACAATTGGAGAATCTGTATTTGGAGGATCAAACCAATTAGGTACTGTAGCAGAGACAAATGTTACAATCAATTCAAATCAACATATACCTTCAGTATATGGTGGAAATAATGCCGGAGGAAATACTGTAACTGCTAATGTATTAATTACAAAAGGAAATATTGACTCTGTTTATGGTGGAGGATATAAAGCAGTAACAGGTTCAACTGATGTAGAAGTAACCACTGGTACAATTACAGATTTATTCGGTGGAGGAAACTATGCAGCAGTAACAGAAACAAATGTAGAGGTAAATGCCGGTTCATTTGGTAATATCTATGGCGGTGGAAATAGAGCAAATGTTCAAACTAATACAGAAGTTTCAATAAATAATGCTAGTGTTTCTGGTAACTCTTTCGGTGGAGGAAATCAAGGAGAAGTACTAGGAAATGCAAATATCAAAGTAAAAGATTCTTCAATTGCAGGAAGTTTATATGCTGGAGGAAACGAAGCATATGTAAGAGGAAATACTACTGTAACATTAGAAGGAGCAAGTACAATAGGAACTTCAGAATCAGTTGCCCCTAATGGATCAGTCTTTGGATCAGGAAACTCTGCTGGTACAGGTTCTTCACAAACAGCAGCAACATCAACAGTAAACATAGTAGGTGGAACAATCTATCGAAATGTCTATGGTGGAGCTAATACATCAGTAGTTTATGGAGCAGCAAAGGTTAATATAGGAACAGCAGCAGTAAATAAAAATGGATTAGAAGAAGAAAGTATTTTAATAAAAGGAACAGTCTTTGGTGGAGGAGAATCAAATGCATCAGGATCTCCTACATACGACTATACAGCTATATCTGTAACACAAGAAATTGATATTAATATAAATGGAGAAGGTTATACTGAAAACTCACATACATTCAAACTAGAAGGTTCAATCTTTGGTTCAGGAAATGCCTCATCATCAAGTGGTACTTCATCAATTTATATTAAAAAATTAGGTACATTAGCTAGTCCTAGTGAAAATGTATCTATTCAAAGAACACAAAACCTAACAATAGATGAATCAGTTATTCATTTAACAGGTGCAAAAGATACAACAAACAAATATTCAGATGACTTATATTCATTCAGTTTGATAGGTAAGAGACTTGCACAAGATTCTTCAATTGGTGGTTTAACAATCAAAAATAACACAACATTATTACTAGATTACAATGCAAACCAATTAGTATCATTTACATCAGCAGTAGATGTAGAAGAAGGTGGAGTAGTAACTCAAAAAGTTGCAGAAGTAAATATAAATGATGAAACAAAACTTGTTACAAAGAATGTAGATAACAGAGTATATATGTTAGCTAATAAAAACTTAAATGTTGCACTTGATGAAGATGCTACAGAATATGGTAAAGTAACAGGTATGACATTCTTTGGAATGTATAGAAACTCTGCTGGAAATATTACACAAACTGGAGTTTATAATTGTTCAAATTATACATATGGAACATCAAGTAGTGCATCAGATTTAGTAATAGGTAGTTCTTATGTATTAGGACAACATACTACAAATCATGATATTACAAAAGATGGATTCTATACTAACTACTTAGATGAAGAAACAAACTATAACGTAGTTAGAACAGCCTATATCCAACCAACTCCTGATAATACAAATTACTATAGATGGCAAATAGGTACAGAATCAATAGAATATGAATTTATTATGACTGCATCTAAATACCTATCTATGGGTACTCATGCATTATCATTAATTGACTTTCCTAATGGAGATACAAAATTCACAGTATTACAATTTGATGATTCAGAATTCCAAAATGATTTAACATTAGTTGATGAATCACAAGTACCAAAATTTGCAAGAGTAGGTTCAGATGAATCTAAAAAATTTGGCCTTAATATGAAGAGTGAAACAACTGAATGGACTGGATTTAAGAAAACATCATTCTTAAGTGCTAATGGTGGTTCATATACCGGCGATCAAGTTTATTTAACAAACTCTGAAGCAGGTGCTGCATCTTTAATGTTCTATTTATATCATGCTAAGAATATTGAGATGGAAGGTGATCTTGGAACATTAAAGATTACTATGGAAGCAGAAACTCCAAAAAACGGTTATGAAATGGATGTAAAAATAGTTACTATTAAGATTAATATAGTAGCTCAAGCTCATAATGATGGAGATCAATACGATGCAAGTATTACTTATGGTAAGAAATATTCAATGCCAATTACAACAGCTGTTAATATCACTCCAAAATCACAATTTACTGAATATTTCTCATTAATATCTAATAGCCAACAAACTGAAGTTTATGGTACAAACTTAGATAACTATCGTACTTTAGTATCTAGTTATGTATTACCAGTTGGTACAACAATAACAATGCTAGATGTATCAAGAGAAACACCAAAATATTATTACTATGAAGTAGATTCAACTAATTATCAACAAAAAGTAAATCAATTATCAGTAGATCATGAAGTTACATATAAACTATCAGACTTCTTAGCTATGGATACAACTACTTCATCGAATAAATATAGTGATCTGACGATGAATAATGCATATTATGATGATGATCTCGGTATGGCATATGAAGAATTCTTATTTATATTTGACTTCAAAGGAGCAAATATAACATCTGCTCAGTTAGATAATGAAATGTTATTTGAAATGCGTAATTCACAAGATAGAACTACGATAAGTGTACTAGAAAAACGTTTGGAAGATAGAGCCATGGTATTTAATATTCATACAACATCTAACATAGCTTTATCTCAAACAGTAACAACTGCAAATAAAAATTATTATTATGATAGTCCAAATACAACAATTTATACTTCAGAAGTAGCTTATACAACAGGCGGAAGCAACATAAAAGTAATCGATACTAACTATGAAGCAAGTTGTATGGGTGTTAATATTCAATTCTTCAATAGTGAAGGTAATAGTGTCAGTTCATCAATGCTATCAGGTACAAAGATAACTATTAATAATGTAGACTATTTCGTTGATAGTGATGGAGTATTTAGAATTAAATTAGCTGATAAAGTTACTAGATTAACAAGAAATCTTAATATTACTGTAGATTCATTATTACCAGCAGGTAATTATACAGTTAAGTATTCTATTATAGCTTCATCAGATGGATTACATTCTTCAGAACTAGATACACATACATATACTGAAAATATTCAAGTAGTAAGTGCCAATAATGAAATAACAGTTGATAATCATGATAAAACTAAAATATTCTATTCAGATACAGGATTAAATGAATTAGGAGAAAATACTAATTCATACGTAATTAAATATCGATCATCATTAAATAATACTAATTTAAGATTAAGTGTTTATAAGAGAAAGATTAACAGATATGATACAACAGAATATGAAGAAGTTGACCATACTACAGTTATCTCTACAAGTTTAGCAAGAACTATGTCTTCTACATATCCGTATGAGGTAACTATACCATTTGGAACTTCACCTAGAAGTGTATCATTAGAAATTAATAGTAATGCTCCTAGTGGAACTTATAAATTAGTATTCAAATTATGTGATGGTGATCAAGTAGTAGATACAGATGAAGCATACTTAATAGTTAAAAAACAAGTTGTTTCGAATTAATATGTATGTTAAAATTAGGATGGTGATAAAAAGATGAAAAGATTGGGATCATTTATTTTAGGAATAATTGAAGTAATTATAATAGCATATGTTATCTTCCTAACAGGATGTCTACTATTTGTTAATGATTACGGATATACACAATTTGGAGATTATACTTTAGTAGAAGTAAATAAAGGGCAAGCCTCTTTATTAGAAGGAGTAGAACAAGGAGATTTATTAATAATAAAGAATGATAAAAACATTCAAGTTGGTAGTGTTATATATTACTACAGTGTTATTAATGATCAATATTATGTTAAAAGAGCTCCTGTAACTGAAGTTAAAGATGATGGATTCGGTCAAATCTATTCATTAGATATTAAAAATGTAGGAGAAACATCAACAGTAAATGATAGAAAAGTAATAGGTAATTATATTTCAATTCATAGACATCTAGGAAAGATATTAAAAGCTTTAGAGTCTAAAATGGGATTCCTATTCTTAGTATTATTACCAATGATGTGTATCTTTATATATCATGTATATTCATTCATAGTATTACTAAAATTTGAGAAAAATGACTTTGCTGATGAAATTGAAGTATTAGAAGAAAAAAAATAAGGACAAAAATCCTTATTTTTTTTTATGATATATTCAAATTAACTTGTAATTATGATATAATTACATCAAACTAGGTGAAAATATGAAAGATAAAAGAAAAGTAACAATGATTATATTTTTATTAGTTCTATGCTTTGCCTATCTAATAGTTAGAGGAGCACAAGGAGCATATGAATCTATTGTATCAGCAACAGCTCATAATAATATAGCTAATTGGTCAATAAAAGTTAATAATCAAGAAATAACTAATAACTCAAATACAATTGATTTAACATATACTATGAATACTCTTAATAATATAAGAGCTGGAAAAGTAGGACCTGGAGCAGTTTTGACATATCCAGTAACAATAGATGCATCAAGCAGTGATGTAGCTATTCTTCTTACATTTTCTATAAAAGATAAAACAATAGATAGTGAAAAATATCTAACATTAACTGATATAGAATCAAGTAATTTAACAATAGTTAGAACAGGACCATCTGCATATTCAACAATTATTGATAAATCGTCTTTATCAACAATTAAGAATTTGACTTTAGTATTAGAATGGATAGATGATGGTTCATTAATAGAATATAATGAAGAAACTACAAGTGATAGTTTTGTAGAAATAAATTTAAATGCAATACAGTATACAGGAGAAACATTAGTACAATATAATGAATAGCAGGTGATACAATGGTTAATAAACTTATTGGAATAATAGGAGAAGACAGAGTAAAAAATGTATTAAAAGTAACATTAGTTCTTTTACTTTTCATACTACTAAGTACATTGTTTGCACAATCATATGCTAAATATGAAACAAATGCTAAATTAAGTGCAAATATAGACAAAGCAATATATTTATTAAAAGATGAAAAATTAACTTTTAATATAGATCCAGATGCTATTATACCGAGTGATACACCATATCAATATACATTTACAGTTTCAAATTATAATGATTCTGAAAATGGAGACATTAATTTAAAATATTATATTCAATTAAAAACAACAACTAATTTACCAATAACATTAAAATTAGTAAGAAATGAACAATATAGTAACAGTGCAACAAATATAGCTAATGGATACACATTAGTTAATGATGAAGATGGAGCTTGGTATAAATTATACAATCAATCTCCAACTTATGAATTTCAATATAATGTAAGAAGAAAAGATACTTATATATTAGTAGTAGAGTATCCATCTATATATAAATCATATTTACAATATGCTGGTGTACCTGAAAATATAGAGGTAGCAATTTATTCAGAACAAAAAGTATAAAGGAGAAAGCTATGAAGTTTATTAGAAAACACAAAATAATAAGTACTTCAATATTACTAGTATTAGTAGCATTTTTTATAGTAGGAATAGTCTACGCTAAATATATCTACAATATTATTAATAATTATATACTAGAAAGTAAAAAGTTTTATTTTAATAGTTCAGTATTATCAATGAATAATAAACAATATCAAATTAATAACTGGGATGGTATAAGTACATACTTTGTAACAGTAGATGTTAGTAATAAAAAGACTGATGAAAGATATACTAATAGTGATATAGAGTATACAATAACTGTTGAGTGTGATGATACAAAACTAACATGCGTAACAAGTAAAAATTCTGGAACTATTAGAAAAGAGTCACATACGGATAGTTATCAAGTAACTATAACTCCTAAAGTAAGTTTTACAGCAGGAGAATCAATTAGTTTTAAAACTATTGCAAGATCAACTTATCCTTATGAAAAAGAACTTTCAGCAACATATACATTAAATGTTGTTAACAGTAAGTTTACTTATAACATTGATGATGCTGCAGGAGAATTAGCATTAAATCTAAATTTAACTAACTCCATGGCATATTATGAAGTAGAACAAGCATTTGGATCTTACTCAGTAGGAGATACAATCTCACAAGAAGTATATGAAACTTTATCTGATACTAATAAAGCAAAATGCTTTTCAGCAAAAGTAACATTAACCTTTGATCCAAATGTAATATTATTAGACTCAACAGATGAATCAATTAAGAATAGATTATCAACAGGATATCAAGAGACAACAATAAATGGTAAAAATTATGTATCAAAATATACTTTTAAAGTTGATGCAGCAACAAATAAGAAAATAATTTTTTATAAAAATAATCCATCTCTGAATTATACATATCCAATAACAAATCCTAATTCAATAGTTACAGTGGATGTAGTATTAGCAAGAGATTAAAATTAATATATTTAATAACTTTTATTAAAAAAATATATATGCTATAATTTAGTAGAGAATAGATAGTTGGTGGTTGAAATGAACAATATAGTAGAATCATATAGAAAATTTAAAACCTATTACCTAAAGAAAATAGGAATGACATTATACAACTCTAGTCAAGAAGAAGTATCCTATAAAGTTCTTACTAGATATATAGACAACTATTTTAATTCAAAATTTTATAATATATATGAAACAGTAGAAGATGGAACACCATTTTCTTTTGGAGTTTTAAAAGAAGAATTTGCTAACTTAGAGATAGAATTAGTAGAAAATGATAAAGAACATACCAAACAAATAAAAGAATTAAGAAAAGTAGCTTATTTCTTATGTTGTTTAGACAATATATATAAAGATAAAGATGAACTAAGACAAATACTTGAAGAAGAAATAGCAAAAAATCAATTTATAAGTATTATCTTAGGAAAGAAGAGTAAAAAAGAACAGTTTATTAAAGAATTTACTAATATGACTATCAAAGAAAATAAAATATTTGATACTGAGTTAGATGAGTTCTTTCAAATAACAACTCACAAACAAAATAATTTAGTCATAATTGATATGAACTATGACATTAAAGTACTTCATAGTTATAGAAAGACATTAGTTAATCAAGTTTATAAAGATAATAAACTATATATTAAGAAAGCAATAAATATATTGAATAAACTATCATTTAAAATATTAAAAGATAAATGTATGGGTTATGAAGATGATCTAAGATATATAGTATTACTTGAAAATGCAGCTATAGTTGATGGAGACATATGCAGTGAAATAAAAGACATAGTAAATAATACATTTATGATTAAAAAGCTAGGTATTGGACTAACAGATGAAATATTATTTACAAGAAATAGAGTATTTAATAATAAAGTTAAAATCTCATGCTATAGAGATATGACATATGTAAATGATATAGATAAAAAGTTTGCAACTATATTGACACTACCAATAGAATTTTTTATAGTTACTAGCTATAAAACTAAGAGAGAAACTGATATAATTAGTTATGCTGATACTGATGATAGAATAGTAATATATGAGGAGGAAGCTTGATGGATACATTTGTAAGATTTCTATATGAATTCATGTCCGTGTTTTTTGAAGGTTTCCTAGGCATTTTCAAAGGAATAATCCTAGGAGTAATCCAAATGTTCAATGTAAGAGAATACGGATACGTAATATCTATGTATAGAGAAGACTTCAAAATGGGAGAATGGATATTAGTAGTTATAGCAATCATAGTATTAGCTGTAATACTAACTCTAATTATTCTGTTAGGATGGTTCATAGTAAGAAAGTACATAAGATTTAGAAAAACACTAGTAGAACAAGAATCTATGTTAGAAGAAATTGGAAACTTAAATAAAGAAGTAGCTAAATTATCAAATGAAAAAGATAAAATACTAGCTATGAAAGTTTCTCAATTAGGACTTAAACCAGATGAAGCTAATATAGTTGATGAAGAAGATGTATCTGAAGGTGAGAAGAAAGACGTTGACTTATCTAATATCAGATTCAGTAAATTACATGAGATTGATGTTGAGTATGCTAATTATAAACCAGTTAACTATGGTAATACATTCACATTACAAGAGTTAGTTGAACATTTTAGAAACTTTGCAGCATCAAAATTAAGACTATATTATACAAGTGATATGATTAGATTATTTATTTCAGGTTTAAGCTGTACAAGATTAGTTATCCTACAAGGTATTTCTGGTACTGGTAAAACTTCCTTAGCTTATGCTTGGGGTAAATTTATAAAGAACGATGCCATTATCGCATCAGTACAACCATCATGGAGAGATAGAACAGAACTTTTTGGTTACTTCAACGAATTTACTAAAAAATTCAATGAAACTGATGTATTAAAAGGATTATATAAAGCAAATTATACAGATGATGTATATGTAACTGTACTAGATGAAATGAACATCGCCCGTGTCGAGTATTATTTCGCAGAAATGTTATCTATTCTAGAAATGCCTAGCCGTGATGAATGGATAATTGAGTTAGTTCCAAGTACATGGGATTCAGATCCAAAACTATTAAAAAATGGTAAATTACAAATTCCTGGTAACATGTGGTATATCGGTACAATCAATAACGATGACTCTACATTTGCTGTTACAGATAAAGTGTACGACCGTGCTATGCCAATAGATATCAACGATAAAGGACAAGTATTTGAACCTATTGATATGGATTCATTAGATATTAACAGTTCATATCTAGAAGGATTATTTAAAGCAGCTAAAGAGAAAAATAAATTATCAGCTGAGATGGAAAAGAAAATTGAAGATATGGATAATTATGTTATTAAACATTTCCGTATAGCTTTCGGTAACCGTATCGTTAAGCAGATGAGAGATTTCGTAGCTACATTCATAGAATGTGGTGGAACAGAAGTAGATGCAGTTGACTACTTCATAGCAAGAAAAATATTTAGAAAATTTGAACAATTAAATATAGCTTACATAAGAGATGAAATAGATGATTTCGTTAAATGGCTAGATCAAGCATTTGGTAAAGAACATTTTAATGAATGTAAAGAATACCTATTAAGACTTAAGAAAATGGTATAGTATAAATTAGAATAAGAATGGGGTGATGATATGGATGAAGAGAAGAACTTTCTCGAGAGTATAAATGCAACATTAAATATAGATCGAGACTATATTAATCAAAAATTTGATTATGAATGGTTAGATAAAGTAGAAGAAGTAGTACCATATATAGATAATATTTTAAGAAACCCCAAAAGATTTATCATTAATGAAGAAGAAGTTGTTAAGGTTGAACTTGCTAGAAGAACAACAGTAGAATCAATTATTCACCTTACTCAGCATACTAATTTCATCCAAGATTATGATAAAAAAACTGGAGATGTAAAACCATCTAAAGTATTAAATATTAACAGAGATGAATCTCTTGATACATATGAAAATAGATTTGTATTTACTCTTTTAGGTAATCTTGAATTATTCTTTAAAGAAAGAGTAGAACAGTCAGGAGATAAATCACATTTTAGTGATAAAAAGATTATAAAATATACTGGAAATGCAAAAGTAGGAACAGAAAACATTAATATTAATATTGATATTAATTCGTTTGATAAAAGTGAAGAAGAAGTAAAAAGCCAAACAGGAGAAAGTTTCTCAGAAAGAGTTGCTAAAGTAAAAGTACAATTAGATGGATTTAAAGCTTCTGAATTATATAGAACTCTTCACAGACTACATGTACCTCCAGTACGATCACCAATTAGAAAAACAAATGTTATCTTAAAGAACCCTAATTTCCAAAAAGCAGAGGAATTATGGAACTATATTCAATTATTTGAATCTAAAGATAAAAAAGAAGCTTCAAAATCTAATTACTATGATGATGGAGTAGTAAAACAAGACTATGACTCAGTATTCTTAATGTTATATAATTATAACAAGCTTATTAGTACAGAAAAGCCAAACACTAAGTTTGAAAGAAAAATAGCTGAGATGAGCGAAGCATTTATTAATAATATTCTAGATAGTAGTGAAACAATAAATGAAGAAGATTTAAAAGAAATATTTATCAAAAAAATAAATAAGATAAAAGAGGATAATAAGAGAAAATATGCCTATATTTTTGATGTGTTTGAAGATAGATTATCCAGAGAAGAAGATAAATTTAGTAATCTACTAAAATATATGGAAAAAGAGGATTAGAATGACAAGAAAAGGTTTTAAAGTATATACAACTATAAAAACAATAATTGATGTAATATTTATACTAATTATTGCTCTATATATAGCAGTAGTATTAATACAAAGGTTTTCTGGCAATAAAAGTGTATTCGGATACAGAATGTACAATGTTGCATCAGAAAGTATGGTGCCTGTATACAAAGTTAATGATATAATTGCTGTAAAGGATTGTGATACAGCGACTCTAAAAGTTGGAGATGACATTGCTTATAGAGGAGAAAAATTAGGACTAGGTGGTAAGATTATTACCCATAGAATAATTAAAATAGAAGATAATAATGGTGTAAGAGAAATAACTACTAAAGGTGTTAATAATGCTTTATCAGATCCACCTATTACAACTAAACAAGTAGTAGGAAAAGTAGTTGGAGTAGTACCAATAATATCATCAATAAATGCCATAGTAATGACACAAGCAGGATTCTTCTTTTTAGTATTTGTGCCTGTAGTACTAATGGCATGTATGGAAATAGCAGAAACAATTATAGATAATAAATTAGAAAAGAAAGAACTAATAGAAATAAAAGATTAACTAGAAATGAGTTGATAAATTGAAGAAATTAATGAATCGACAATTAACTCCAGAAGAAAAAGAATACTTCAAAAGAAATAGAAAGATGGTAATAATAAGAAGTATATTATTAATAGGATTTCTATTAGTATTCAATGTTTTCGCATGGTTTATTTATATTTCAAAAGTAAGTACAACAATGGACTTACATGTTTTAAGTTGGGATGTAGTATTCTCTGAAGGTGGCTCTAGTGTTAAAGATGTAAATCTTAATGTAGATATATATCCAGGTATGGATGAGTATTCTTATACATTAAGTGTAAATAATTCCAGTGAGACATCTGCCAGTCTATATTTTACAACTAATAGTGTTAAATTATTTGGACAAGAAATGATAACACAAAGCATGCAAGAACATGATAAGATTGTAATGTTAGCAACAGAACTACCATTTGAAATAACTTATGATGTATCAAGTGATGTACTAGATGAAGAAGGAAATGAATCATTCACAATCTCAGTAAATTGGGATTATGAAGATAATAGTGCTTATTTTAAAGTACCATCAATATTTACTTTTGATGAGGAATTAACATACTATATAAAACAAGGAAGTACATATACAGTAGATTCAACGGTAACTAGTGCAAATTATGCAACTAAAGCTAGCACTCTATATTTACAAAAAGATGAAATTGATAGCTATATAGGAGAACAATGCGGAATATATCAAAATGCAAATAATAAAAGCTGCTTAGAACTAAAAGGAGTACTAACAGCTGAACAAGCAGAAAATACAGGAAACTAAAAAAAGAAAGGTTTAAACCTTTCTTTTTTTTAACTACTTACTTGTGTTAAGTGGAACGAAACTAAAATATCAGCATTAGCAGTACCACTAGTAGCTGCTGCTGTATCATCTTGATTAGTCATTGTATCAGTACCATCATCAATCCAACTAAAGAAAACTCGAACAACAGTAGATGGTGTATTATGAGTAATTGTACCACTGACAACACCATTTGATATAGTTTGTACATTAGTGAAATCATTAACTGCATAAGAATTTATATCCAAATCTTCTATTGTAGAAGCATTTAAACTATCTATTGTTATCTCATAAGTAAATGAAACATCAGCATTAGTAGCATCAATTGTTACATCAAAGTAACCAGAGCTACCTGGAGCTAAGACATTAGCATTTACATTAGCATTACTATTAATTGTAGGAGTAATATTATTTGTAAGAGTAGTTTTATTTCTTATATCTTCATTATTTATTTTAATATTCCAATTAGCAACTGTATTATTAACATTTACAGTAGCAAACTTACGATATTTAGCATAAGCTTCCTGGAACAAGAATAAACAAATTAGAAATAAGAGCAAGAAAACAAGTATTTTCTTTTTACTACTTGTGTTTTCAACTTGTACACTCATAGTCTCCACCTCTATTATAATTTTACCACAGATATAAATAAAAAAACTAGAAATTAAATAAAAATATTAAAATTTGTCTATAATGTATCAATTTTACACACATGAGAAAACTAAAAATATAAGTAATTTCACTTTTTAAATAAATGAAGATTTGGTATAATAAGCGGGAGGTGTTTAGTATGGACAAAATTATTATTAAAGGAGCAAGAGAAAATAACTTAAAAAATATAAGTATAGAATTACCAAAAAACAAGTTAATAGTTATGACTGGACTATCAGGATCAGGTAAATCATCATTAGCTTTTGATACTATATATGCAGAAGGACAAAGAAGATATGTAGAAAGTTTATCAGCTTATGCTAGACAATTCTTAGGAAATTCTGAAAAACCAGATGTAGATAGTATAGAAGGATTATCACCAGCTATCTCAATAGATCAAAAAACAACATCTAATAATCCTAGAAGTACAGTTGCAACAGTAACAGAAATCTATGATTATTTAAGATTATTATATGCTCGTGTAGGAACTCCTATATGTCCTAATCATAATATACCTATTACTTCTCAAAGTGTAGAAGAAATGACTAATAAGATTTTAGAATACCCATTAGGAAGTAAGATAATAATACTTTCACCAGTGGTATATGGAGAAAAAGGAACACACAAAGATACTTTAGAAAACTTACAAAAAGAAGGTTATGTAAGAGTAAGAATAAATGGAGAAATGCATGATCTTAGTGATGAAATAGAATTAGAAAAAAATAAAAAAGATAAAATTGAAGTAGTAATAGATAGAATTGTAATTAAAGAAGACTCTAGAGCTAGACTATTTGAAGCTATAGAACAAGCGACTAAATTAAGTGGTGGAAAAGTAGTAATTCAAATATTAGGAGATGAACCTAAAGAATTAGTATTCTCAGAACAATTTGCATGTCCATATTGTGAGTTTAGTCTTCCAGAATTAGAACCTAGAATGTTTAGTTTTAATGCCCCATATGGAGCATGTCATGATTGTAAAGGTCTAGGAGTAAAATTACAGATAGATGAAGATCTAGTTATACCTGATAAAACATTGAGTATTAATGAAGGATGTATAAAGACACTAAGTGATGATCAAGATGGAATATATTATAAACAATTAGAAATATGTTGTAATCACTATAAAATAGATATGGACAAACCATTTAATAAACTAACTAAGAAAGAAAGAGAAATAGTTCTTCATGGATCACCAGATGTAATAAGATTTAATTATAAAACAAAAGGTGGTACTGTATATAATAAATTAGATGTATATGAAGGAATCATAAATAATTTAGAAAGAAGATATATGGAAACATCTTCAGAATGGATAAGAGAATGGTTAGATAATTACATGGTCGAATATACATGTGATACATGTAATGGATCAAGATTAGATGACTCAGTACTATGTGTAAAAATAAATAAAAAAAATATCTATGAAATGACTAAGATGAGTATTAAAGATTTATTAGTATTTTTAAATAGTTTAAAACTATCTGAAGAAAAAGCACAAGTAGCAGACTTAGTACTAAAAGAAATAAAATCAAGATTAGAATTTTTATCTAATGTTGGATTAGAATACTTAACTTTAGATAGAAGTGCAGGAACATTATCAGGAGGAGAAGCTCAAAGAATTAGACTTGCTACACAAATAGGATCACATTTAACAGGAGTATTATACGTACTTGATGAACCATCAATTGGATTACATCAAAGAGATAATGAAAGACTAATTAATTCTTTAAAAGAGATGAGAGACTTAGGTAATACACTAATAGTGGTAGAACATGATACAGATACTATGTTAGCTGCAGATTACTTAGTAGATATTGGACCAGGAGCAGGAGAAAATGGAGGAAGAATAATGGCACAAGGTACTCCAGAAGAAGTAATGAAAAATGAAAACTCTATAACTGGTCAATACTTAAGTGGTAAAAAATGTATAGAAATTCCTAAAAAGAGAAGAAAAGGAAATGGTAAGAAGATTTCTATTAAAGGAGCAGTAGAACATAATTTAAAGAATATTGATGTAGATATTCCACTAGGAACATTAACATGTATAACAGGAGTATCTGGATCAGGTAAATCAACACTAATAAACGATATATTAGTAAAACATGTATCTAAAGAATTATATAATTCAAAAGAAAAACCTGGAAAATTCAAAAAGATTAATGGAATAGACAATATTGATAAAATAATAGCAATATCACAAAATCCTATAGGTAGAACTCCAAGAAGTAATCCAGCAACATATACAGGAGTATTTGATGATATAAGAGCATTGTTTACAACAACAAAAGAAGCTAAGATGTTTGGATATGAAAAGAATAGATTTTCATTTAATGTAAAAGGTGGAAGATGTGAAGCTTGTCGTGGAGATGGAGTTAAAAAAATTGAAATGCACTTCTTACCAGATGTTTATGTACCATGTGAAGTATGTAATGGTACTCGTTATAATAGAGAGACTCTTAACATAAAATATAAAGGTAAGAACATTGCTGAAGTTTTAGACATGAGAGTTACAGAAGCATTAGAATTCTTTGAAAATGTACCTAAGATAAAACAAAAGCTACAAGTTTTAAATGATGTAGGATTAGGTTATATTAAATTAGGTCAACCAGCTCCAACTTTATCAGGAGGAGAAGCAGAAAGAGTAAAACTAGCAAAAGAGTTACAAAGAAAAGCAACAGGAAAAACTCTATTTGTATTAGATGAGCCTACAACTGGATTACATTCCGATGATATAAGGCGTTTGCTTGCAATTTTACAGAAAATAGTAGATAATAAAGATACCGTGGTAGTTATAGAACATAACTTAGACGTAATTAAAGTATCAGACTATATTATAGATTTAGGACCAGAAGGTGGAGATGGTGGAGGAACAGTTGTAGCAACAGGAACTCCAGAACAAGTTTCTAAAGTAAAAGAATCTTACACTGGTCAATTCTTAAAAAGATTACTATAAGGGGTGCTATATGAAGTTAGTTATTATTGAAAAGAATAAAGTTAGAATTAATGCATTATTTGATTGGCTATTATATATGGTAGGATACACTTTAGTATTTATTATTGCTACAAGTTTATTTAAAAGTGTACAAATAAAAGGAGATCATAAAATATTAATAGCTGCCTTAATAGTATTAGTTATTTATGGTTTAAACAAAACAGTAAAGCCAATATTAGTAACACTAACAATACCAATTACAGGATTAACTTTAGGATTATTTTATCCGTTCATTAATGTATTCATTTTAAAGCTAGCAGATTGGATTACAGGGCCAGCATTTAATTTAACAAACATTTATGCAACATTCTTTTTAGCTATTCTTTTATCAGTAATGAACTTTATAGCACAAGAAATAGTAAAATCTATTATAAAGAAGGTGAAACTTCATGGATAGAGTTGCTATAGATTTAGGAGTAATACAAGTATATTGGTATTCAATATTAATATTTGTTGCAATGGTAGTAGCAAGTATATTAATATTTATGGAAGCAAAGAAAAAGGAAATAGATGAAGATTTTTTAGTAAATTTAGCTTTTAATACTATACTCATAGGAATAGTAGGAGCAAGATTATATTATGTTATATTCAATCTATCTTACTATATAACCAATCCAATAGAGATATTAGAAATATGGAATGGTGGATTAGCAATACATGGAGGAATAATAGCAGGATTATTATTTGTCGTATATTATTGCAAGAAACATAAAGTAAATTTAATAGATGTATTAGATATAATAGTAGTAGGACTAATAATTGCACAAGCCATAGGAAGATGGGGAAATTTCTTTAATTGTGAAGCCTATGGAGGAGCAACAACATATGACGATTTACTATATCAAGGAATACCTAAATTTGTAATAAATGGAATGTATATAATGGGATCATATAGACAACCTACATTCTTCTATGAATCACTATGGTGCTTTTTCGGATTCTTAGCAATGATTATTATAAGAAAGTTAAGTAAAACATTAAAAAAAGGTCAACTAACTGGTTTCTACTTAGTATGGTATGGAATTGCTAGATTAGTAATAGAAGCCTTAAGAACAGATTCCCTAATGTTAGGACCAATTAAAATGGCACAGTTAGTATCAGTAATATTTATAGGAGTAGGAATATATCTATTCATTAGAAATAATAAAAAACAAGAAGAAAAGTATTTATATAAGTATGTAGAGCCTAAAGAAGCTCCAGCAATAGTTTATTTTAAGTAGAGGTGATGCAAATGCACAAGAAAGTAGTTGTATTTGGAGGAGGTACTGGAATTTCATTCCTTCTTCGAGGACTTAAAGATTTTCCAATTGATATTACAGCAGTAATAACAGTATCTGATAATGGTAGATCAACTGGTAAATTAAGACAAGAATTTCATACACCAGCTGTAGGAGATATAAGACAAGTAATAACAAACTTGTCATCAATAGATGAACCAATAAAACAAATGATGTCATATAGATTTAAAACATCAAGCGATTTAAATGGACATGCAGTAGGTAATCTAATATTAACATCTATGTTAGATATTACTGGATCATTAAAAGATTCAATAAAAAGTTTAAGCAAATTATTAGATGTTAAACATACAGTTCTTCCAATATCAGAAGATTCTGATTTAACTTTAATGGGAGAAGATGTAAAAGGTAATATTATTGAAGGAGAAGAACAAATAACTGAATCTCCTAATAAAATAAAAAGAATTTTCTATAAGAAAGAACCTCAAGTATTACCAGAAGTTATTAAAGCTATAAATGAAGCAGACTTAATAATCTTAAGTATTGGAAGTTTATATACTTCAATATTACCTAATATAATTTGTAAAGAAGTACAACTAGCTATAGAAGATTCTAAAGCACCAATTATGTATGTTTGTAATGCAGTTACACAACCGGGGGAAACTGATAACTTCACAGTAAGTGATCACGTTAATATGTTAAATTCATATTTACCAAAGAGAAAAATAGATGTAGTAATTGCTAGTAATACAGCTATTCCAAAAAGAATGGCTAAGAAATATGCAACAGAAGAGCAAAAAGATCCAGTATTAATAGATTATGAAAAGATAAAAGAAATGGATATAGAGTTAATCGATGATGACTTAATAGTAGTCGAAGATAATAGATTAAGACATAATAGTCTAAAAGTTAGTTCAATGATTTTCTCTTATTTAATGAGATAATGTCTTATACAGTTAGAATAAAAGAAGAAATTGCAACCATCAAATGTACTAAATCTGAGATGATTGCTGAGTTATCTGGATTTATAAGAAATAATGGTACATACTCAGATAATACAATAATATTAACTACTGAATCAGAAACAACAAAAAATAGAATAATAGAATTTCTTAAAGACTCATACGAAGTAGAGTCAATTGTAGAGATAAAAGATAGCCTAAATTTTAGTAAAAAAGATTTATATGTAATAAATATCAATGATAAAGTTGATCTTATATTAAAAGATATAGGATTTCTTGATGAAGGTGGAGAACTATTAGATATGCCACCAACATATATAGTAGGAGCCAACGAAGAAATAAGAGCATATTTAAGAGGAGTATTCCTAAGTAGTGGAAGTATAAATGATCCAAAGACATCAAGATATCATATGGAATTATTGGTATTTAGTCCAGAAGAAGCAGTCTTTGTTCAAAAATTATTAAATATTTTTGATTTAAATGCAAAGATACTAAATAGAGAAAAAGGATACATGATATATATTAAAGAAGCTGAAAAAATAAGTGACTTTATTAAAATATTAGGAGCTAATAATGCAGTACTATATTTTGAAAATGTTAGAATATATAGACATCAAAAAAATAAAGCAAATAGATTAAACAATTGTGAACAAGCCAATATGGATAAAGTTTTTGCGACTGCACAAGATCAATTGAATCAAATAGAAATAATAGAAAAAACAGGTTCTAAAGAATTGTTGGATGAAAAAACTCAAATAGCTTTAGAATATAGAAAGAAATATCCTGAAAGTTCACTACAAGAATTAGCAGAAATAATATCAGTAGAAACAAACAAACCATTAACCAAATCTGGATTAAATCATAGATTAAGAAAAATAAAAGAATTAGCTAATAAATTAAAGAAACAAGATAACAAATAATCTTGTTTCTTTTTATATAAAATAATATAATTAAGATATAATAGGAGAATAGTATGGAAAGTGTAATAGAGTTAATTAGATTAGCAATTTTCTTTATAGGTTGTATACCTGCTTTCTTAATTTCATCAGCTATAAAGATGATTATTCCTGCAGTAATAGTATTTTTAATACTATTGTTATTTGTAATCATAAAGTTTAAAGTAAAAAAACTAATATGTTTCATCTGTATAATTATTAGTAGTTTTCTTACTAATATGTTCTTTATTAAGGAACAAGAAATTATATTAGAAGAAATAAACAAAAAAACATATAGCTCGTTATTTGGAATGATAACTTTAATACTATTACTAATATATATTGGATTAATTATTTCTACAGATAAAAAAATAAATAAGAAGAATAATGTAAATGAAGAAAAATAAGATTATTAATAGATATCTATTTATGATATACTAATAATACGAGAATAGAAGGGTGATAATATGATAGAAACAATTGAAGTCACTATAAAAGGTAAAAAATATGAACTAACTAAAGGAATTACCTTAGAAGAAGTAGCTAATGTAGCTAAAGAAGGTAAATATCCTATTCTTTTAGCTAGAGTTAATAATAGATTAAAAGAATTAACTGCTACATTAACAGAAAATGCAGAAGTAGAATTCTTAGATTTAACAACAAGAGAAGGAAACAGATGCCATATAAGTGGATTAACTTATATTCTTTTATGTGCAATAAAAAAACTATATGGTAGAAAAGCTAACATACTAGTACAACATTCATTAGATAAAGGAATATATATTGAAACTAATTTTAAAATTACAAAAGAAAAAGTAGAAACTATAAAAGAAGCAATGGAATCCATAATAAATGCTGATATGCCTATTACAAAAGTAACAATTGATAGAATAGAAGCTATGAATTATTTTGAAAATATAGGAGATCATACAAAAGCAAGTATTCTTAAGTATAATACTAATACATATATTAATTTATATAGGTTAGGAAATCATTATAATTATTTCTATAACTATATGCCTATCTCTACTGAAAGAGTAAAAGACTTTGATTTAACTTTTATTAAAGATAATGGTTTCTTACTAAGATTTCCAACAGTCTATATAAATGACAAGATAAAAGACTATGAGCCACATCCAAATATGTTTGAAGTATTTAAAGAATATAGAGATTGGGCAAAGACAATGAAAATAGAAAATTCTGCTGAATTAAATGAAGTAGTATCTAGCGGAAAAATAAATGATTTAATAAAAATAGATGAAAATCTTCAAAGTAATAGATTACTAAATATTGCAAGAGAAATAAATGATAAGAAGAATAAAGTAAAAGTTGTTTTACTAGCAGGACCATCATCATCAGGAAAAACAACTACATCTAAGAAACTATGTATGTATTTAAAAAGTTTTGGATTAAACCCTAAAGTTCTAGGAATGGATGATTATTTCTTAGAAAGAAATCAAACTCCTAAAGATAAAGATGGTAACTATGATTTTGAATGTCTAGAAGCATTAGATCTAGATTTATTTGATAAACAAATAGCTGCTTTACTAAATGGGGAAACAGTAAAAGTACCTACATATAATTTCTATATTGGTAAAAAAGAATATAAACAAGAAATGATATTAGAAAAAAATGATATTTTAGTAATAGAAGGAATTCATGCTCTAGATAATAAAGTATTAACTAATATAGAAAGAAATAAAAAATATAAAATTTATATTTCAGCTCTTACTGAGATTAATATGGATGATCACAATCGTATTTCAACAACAGATAATAGATTATTAAGAAGAATAATAAGAGATAATAGAACTAGAGGACATTCAGTAGAAGCAACATTAGCTATGTGGAAGAGCGTAAGAGAAGGGGAAGAAAAGTATATATTCCCATATCAAGATGAAGCTGATGCTACATTTAATTCGGCTCTAATATATGAGCTTGGAGTATTAAAAACATATGTAGAACCACTATTATTTTCAGTACCAGCAGACTCTGAGTACTATGAAGAAGCAATTAGATTGTTAGATTTCCTAAGATTATTCTTACCAATACCATCTGATGCTATTCCAGAAGACTCTATTATAAGAGAATTTATTGGAGGAAGTTATTTTGAATAAAAAAATATCCACAGAAATTGTGGATATTTTTATTTATTGTTTTTTTCATTTTCTTCTAGACAAGCTTCTATCATACTAATAATCACATTATTAAAAGAAGTATTATTATCTTTAGCTATCTTTTCAACTTTATTTACAAGTTCTTCCCTAATATATAATGACTTATAAACAGATACTTTGTCTTTTTTATTTATTTTTGGTATAAAATCCATCTCCATCACCTACTAATATTGTAATATTATAATAAGTTAAAAAATATATTAGAAAATATACTAGAAAATTCTAATATATATTGTTATAATCAAAATAGAAAGGAGAAT
>CAMOKF010000003.1 GCA_946617625.1 uncultured Bacillota bacterium | reverse complement strand
ATATATTATTAGATTCATCAGTCATTTTAACAAACCAATAAATTCCATAAATACCACAAGTTACAATAGTAAGTATAACAGCAAGTATTATATTAGTTTCAACTACTAATCCTCTAGGACCATTCATGTTTGGGTTTTGATATTGACCATTCATGTTTGGGTTTTGATATTGTCCATTCATGTTTGGGTTTTGATATTGACCATTCATGTTTGGGTTTTGATATTGTCCATTCATATTTGTATTTTGATATTGACCATTCATATTTGTATTTTGATATTGACCCATATTATTATTCATTTGTCCATTATTTTGATTATCATTCATTTGATTATTATCCATAAACTACACTCCTCTTACTATTAAATAATATCATAAAGAATAGACTAATACAATTACTTATTATCTAAACTATTAATATAGTTATTAAATTCTTTAAAAGATAAATTTGGTTTAACTTCAAAAAATTCAGTAACTGGCCTAGATATACCAGAAGATAAATTCACATAATATTCATTAATAGACTTAATAGCAGTTTCTTCATTAGTATATTCATATATTCCAATCTTTTCCCAATTAGGATGTTCAATTTGATATACTTTACCATTTAAATAATATAAAGCAAAGCAATGCATATGTTCACTTTCTTCTACATTATCATAATCATCATTTTCATAAATTCTAGTACAAAACATTTTACTAGGTATATTTATTTTATCTAATAAATATTTCATTAAATACACTTGTTCAATACAACAACCTAACTTATGTTCTAAAACTTCTTCTAAACTAGAAGTTCTATAATCTTTTCTAAAATTCTTCATTGTAAAAATGTGTTCATTATCATCTCTATCTAACCATCCATATCTAATATTACATTTCATGTATTCTAAGATATCTTCTGGAGTTTTCACTTCATCAATATTAATCTTATTAAAACGATATAAATATTTTACTTGAGGAATAGATTTATCATCATTATCGGAATCAACATCAATTAATAAGCCACCCATCTTTTCATAAAACTTTCTAGCATTATCATTATACTTATTACATGAAATAAAGAATTCTTCATATCCACTATTTTTAATAGAATCATAAGCTATATTAAATAATTCTTTTCCAATACCTAACTTCTGCATTGATTTATCTAAATATAATAAGCCTATTTCTTGTAAAAAATTTTTATAAGGCCTTATTGGCTTACCATAAGACATATAACCAACTAGTTTGCCATTAGAAACAACAACGTATAATTTAATATCAGGATCATTTATAATATCTCTAAACTTTTTTATATTCTTATCAATATCATAATTATTAATCTTATCAGCCGGATAAATATTAATATAAGTCTGTTTCCATAACTCTAATTTTAACTTAGCTAATTCTAAAGCCTCATCTTCTCTAGCTAATCTTATCTCATAATTCATAAAATTACCTCCAAAATAAAATAATTATAACTTATTATTATAATCATTTTTAATCCATTCCATAATTAAAGTAACAATATAATTAACCTCATTATCACTTAACTCTTTATTCTTTGGAATATGATGCCATTTTTCTAAACATCCTCTACAACAACACCCAGTAGCATGTTGTGCAATAAATACAGGATGTACTTGTCTCATAGGAGTTTGTTTACCATCATTACTTATCACTTTAGGCCTTAATCTATTATTAATAATACTATAAGCATCATCAACTATTTTTTTATAACCTTTTTCTTTACAATATAATATCATCTTTTTATTTAGATGAAAGCTAGATCTAAACTTAGATTTAGATAATGAATTAAGTTTAGCATTAATAATATTCTCTTTATTCATTAACCTCACCAATATTATAATCTCTAAGCATTCCACTATATAGTAAAGTAGTATTTTCTAAATACTTAAAGTCTTCAGGTTTAATACATTCAGGAAGATTAGTTTCTATAGAAGCATCATCCATTACTTTTTTTACAAATTCAGCACAATAATAACAATCTTCTCTATTTAATTTCTTTCTAAACTTAGCAAATATAAGACCTAAAATATTAAATCTATAATTACTCTTAAATTTACTTACAAATTTAATTTGCTTTTTTAATTTTTTATATTGGTAATCAGTAACATCTAATGAATATACATTACCAATTGTAGTTTTAGAAAATCTCTTAAATGTACCATGATCTATTCCCTCATGTACAAATCCTCCAAAAAAAGGATTATAAGGATTAAGTCTTCCAAAAGAGTACATTTCTTTTAACTCAGGATCTAAAGCTATAGAGACATGAGCAAATTCATCTCTTGTACTTAATTTAATAATCCTAGATAAAGCTGTACCAGTAAAAGTAAGTATAATATATATCTTTTTCATACTATCACCATTTTAATTATATCATAAAAAAGACGTATAAAACTATACGTCATTATTTAAGAATAATTTTTTTGTTTTATTTTTAGGAACTAAGAAATCCATCTTATTATTAGCATTAATATGATAATAAGAAGTATTCTCTTCTAACTTTTCACCATCTACACACCAATTCTTTTCAGGTATTTCTGATAATTTTATTTTTAAATCATTTGCTTTAAAAGAAATCATATTTTTAGGTTTCATTCCTAAATAATATTCAATAAAGCTATTAACTAATTTTGTTTTATTATTAGCTGTACATAATAATACTTCAAATTTTTGATCATCCAGTTTTACGTCTTTATGAAATCCAGGTACACCAGCAATATGATTAGAGTTAGAAACAATGATTAGAGAATAGTCTCCATCGAATTCTACTCCATCGGCTATAATATTAGCTTTATACATTTTTGTTTCATTGAAGAATTCATTTATACCATCTTTTATGTATGCTAAATAACCAATTCTACTCTTCTTATCTCTAGAAGTGCTATAAGGAATATCCATAAATTTTCCCATACCAACTACATACGTAAAAGCATAATTATTAATAGTTCCAATATCTATTGTCTTAACTTCACCATCTAAAGCTAAATCTAAATTATATAATAAATCTTTTTCATAACCTAACATAGAAGCAACATCATTACAACTACCAGTAGGAAGTGGACAAATAGTCATTTTATCTTTTCTTTTAAAATTACCATTAACTACTTCATTTAAAGTACCATCTCCACCAATAGAAAAAACTAAATCATAATATTCAGAATTTTCAACAATCTCAGTAGCATGCTTTGCTCTTTTAGTAAAAGATAAATCTACATCGTAACCATTATTATCTAATATATTATAAAACTGTTCGATAATTTTAGCTGGAACTCCAACTCCACTATTTGGATTAAGTACTAATAATATTTTTTTACTCATAATTACAATTCAAACTGAGAATTATAAAGATCGGCATAAAAACCATTTTTCTTCATTAACTTCTCATGATCCCCCTGTTCAACAATATTACCATCTTTCATTACTAAAATCAAATCAGCGTTTTTTATTGTTGATAACCTATGAGCTATTATGAATGATGTTCTTCCTTCTGTTAATTTATCCATAGCTTTTTGAACTAACTCTTCTGTTCTGGTATCAACATTAGATGTAGCTTCATCAAGTATTAAGAAAGGAGCATCTTCTATCATACCTCTAGCAATCGTAAGTAATTGCTTTTGACCTGAACTAATAGCTTCATTATCTCCAACAGAAGAATCTAATCCACCAGGGAGAGTTTTTACGAAATGATCTATTCCAACCGTTTTACATGCATTCCAAATAACATCATCTGATATATTTTCTTTGTTATACCTTATATTTTCTTTAATAGTTCCATCAAATAACCATGTATCTTGTAAAACCATTACAAACAAATCATGGATATTTTCACGAGTCAAATCTTTAATTGAAGTACCATCAATAACAATATCACCTGATTTTATTTCATAAAACTTCATTAAAAGATTAACCATAGTAGTCTTACCAGCTCCTGTAGGTCCAACAATAGCTACTTTTTGACCAGATTTAATCTTAGCACTAAAATCTTTTATTATAGTTTTTTTATCATCATAACCAAATTTTACATTTTTAAATTCAATATTACCTCTAGCTTTTGTTTTATCTAAATGACCAGTAATATTAGATTCATCACTTAATTCTTTTTCATCTATAAATTCAAATACTCGCTCAGCAGCAGCTACTGTAGATTGTAAACTAGTCATTGCTTGAGCAATCTGAGATAAAGGATTAGTAAACAATCTAACATAAATCATAAATGCAACAATAACTCCAAAGTTAATCTTATTGTTCATCACAAGTAAAGCACCAACTACACATACTGAAACATATCCGAAATTACCAATAAAACCCATAATAGGTTGCATAATACCTGATAAGAATTGACTCTTTCTATTACAAGTATAAAGTCTATTATTGATTTTATCAAATTCCTCTAAAGCACTAGCTTCACCATTATATGTTTTAACAACATTATGTCCAGAATAAATCTCTTCTATATGAGCATTTAAATCTCCTAATTCCTTTTGTCTTTGAGTAAAGTACTTTTGACTCTTCTTTAATAGTAAGAAAGAGAAAAAGAAACCAAAAATACTTGCTGCTATAGCAGTTAAAGCCATAATCCAATTAGTAACAAACATCATAACTATAGATCCTAAAAATAAAGTCATACTAGATACTAAAGTAGTTAAACTTTGATTCATATTCATACCTATAGAATCAACATCATTTGTTACTCTAGATAAAATATCACCAGTTTCATGATTATCAAAATACTTAAGTGGTAATTTATTTATCTTAGTACTAATGTCTGTCCTAAGTCTTTTAGAATATCCATTAGAAATATAAGCCATTAAAATACCTTGAATAAAACTAAATAAAGAACTAACTATATAAATAATAGCTAAAATAAGTGATCTATATTGTAATTCTTGCATATCAAGCTTAGGTTCAACTAAACTCTTAATAGAATCAGGTAATTCATCAAGCTTAGCAAGTAAATCTTCAGTAACCATATCTTTATTTACAGTACTAAAGATATTTATAAACTTAATCTGATCATCTGTTGTAATAGTAACATCATCAATAACAATATCTTCTAAAAACATTTTCTTTTCAGAGTCATTCATTAGATTAAACTCTTTTAAAACCTCTTCTAAATCAAAATTAGAATTGGATAAATCAATATCTCCATCACTAAATACAGATATTTTCATTTGTGAATACTTCTTAATTGCATTACTATATATCTCTTTAGAAATTAATTGCAAGTTTTCTGTATTAGGTTTAATACCATCACTAATTACATTAGTAACATCTGATAATTTGTTTGGAGCAATAGTAGAAAGAACAGCACTAATTAAAGCAAGAAGCATTGATAAAATAAGTAATTTACGCCATCTATCTAAGTTATTAAATAATCTTTTTATAGAGCCTTTAAAGTCTTTAGACTTATCTGCAACTCCCATTCTAACAGGTCTAGGCATTGTTTAACTCCTCCTCACTTAATTGAGATAATGCTATCTCTTTATAAACAGTACATTTCTTCAATAATTCCTTATGAGTACCAATTCCAACACATTCTCCTTTATCTAAAACAACTATTTTATCAGCATTCATAATTGTACCAATTCTTTGAGCAACTATCATAATAGTAGCATCTTTTGTATACTTCTTTAACTCCTTACGAAGTGTAGAATCTGTTTTGTAATCAAGCGCAGAAAAAGAATCATCAAATATATATATTTCTGGATCCCTAGCAATTGCTCTAGCTATAGACAGTCTTTGTTTTTGCCCACCAGATACATTTGTACCTCCTCTAGCAATATGAGAGTCTACTCCCTTATCCATCTTATTAACAAAGTCAGATGCTTGAGCAACATCCAAAGCTTTTTTTACTATTTTTAAATCTGGTTTATCACGGCCATTATCACCATAAGTAACATTATCCATAACACTTCCTGTAAACATTACAGCTTTTTGAGAAATATAACCAATTTTATTGTTTAAAGCAGAAAGCTTATATTCTTTAACATTAACACCATCAACTAATACTTCTCCATCAGTAGCATCGTATAATCGAGGAACTAAATTAATTAAAGTTGATTTCCCAGATCCAGTAGAACCTATAAAAGCAATAGTTTCCCCTTTATTAACTTTAAATGAAATATTTTTTAATAAATACTCATCTGCATCAGGATATTTAAAACTAACATCTTTAAACTCTACTAATCCAGTTTTCTTAGTAGTACCATCAAAGTCTCCTGATTTAACACTTATATCTTCTTCTAAAACTTCATTAAGTCTTCTAGCAGAAACTTGAGCTCTAGGTAAAATCATAAAAATCATAGTAAGCATTAAAAAAGACATTATTACTTGCATACCATAAGAACTAAATACAACCATATTACTAAACATATTTATCTTATCAATCATGCCACTTCGAACTATTATATAAGCACCAACAAAATAAATTCCTAAATGTTGAAAATGCATTACAAAATTCATAATTGGTGACATAATCGCAAATGTTTTTTGATTAGCTAATTGAGTATCAGTTAATTCATCATTAACATCTTCGAATCTATTCATCTGAAACTCTTCAGCGTTAAAGGCACGTATAACTCTAATTCCAGTAAGATTTTCTCTAGTTACACCATTAATCTTATCAGTTAACTTTTGCATTTTTTCAAATCTAGGAGTAACAGTTTTAATAATGAATAAATTAGTACATACGATAATAATAACTCCAGTAGCAGTAATTAAACTAAGTTCTCCACTCTTACCTAATATCTTTAATAAAGCCCAAACAGCCATAACAGGAGACTTAATCATCATTTGTAACCCCATACTTAATAGCATTTCAATTTGAGTTACATCATTAGTAGTTCTAGTAATTAAACTGCTAGTAGAAAATTTCTTTATTTCTGCAATACCAAAATCTTCAACCTTAGCAAATATCTTTCTACGAACATTCTTAGAAAAATTAGCTGATAAAAGTGATGTTAAATAGCCAATAAAAATAGTACAAATTAAACTACTAACAGCACAAACTAGCATACTAAAACCAGCTGTTAAAATATTCCTCATAGTACTATCTTCAGTTTGTACGAGCTTAGTTATTTTACTCATATACTCTGGCATTCGCAAATCCAAAAAAACAGAAAAAACAACTAAGAATACAACACATAAAACAATAATTTTATCTCTTTTTGTAAAATTCTTAAATAATTTAATCATATTATATCCTCTTCTTTCTTAAGCAAAGAAAACCAAATCTTTTATTGCAAGTTGGACAAGTAGTATGCTTAATACCTATTTTTTTAGGTAATGGTAATTTTAAAATAGTGCCACAAGAGGGACACTTTTTATAAATATTATTCTTATTCTTTTTAAAACTCTTAGCTTTCTTCTTACCTATCCTAAAAAACTCTTTTATTTTTAATAATACTTCTAAATAAATTCTATTTTCTTTAACTCTTTTATATTTATTCTTAGAAAATATTCTAAATATAAATATAAAAACAAAAATTATTTCTAAAATACCAATAATAAATATTTTAAAAAATAAATCTATTAATAGAAAAACAACAATTAATAATAATAAAAATCTATTTAAATCATCTAATCCTTTATCTCTAAGTAAAGAATCAATTCTAGAAGCCATTTGTGACTTTAATTCATCTTTAATATTAATCATCCCTTCTACCAAATATTAAAACAAGTCTTAATATTTCTAGTACAGTAGCTGCAACAGAGGCAACATAAGTTAGTGCAGCAGCAACTAACATAGTTCTAGCGCCTTTCAATTCATCTTTACTTAATAAACCTAACTCTTTAATTTGTTTTAATGCTCTACTAGATGCATTAAATTCAACAGGTAAAGTAACTAATTGAAATAATAAAATGACTACTTCAAAAATAATACCTAACCAAACTAATTTAATAAAACTAAAGAAAACTCCAATCATTATAGCTATATATCCTGCATAAGAAGAAATATTAACTAAAGGAATCAAAGCATGTCTAATTCTAAGCATTAAGTAACCTTCTTTATCTTGAATTGCATGACCACATTCATGACATGCCACTGCAATAGAAGCAATACTATTATCTTCATAAATATCAGTAGATAAACTAACAGTTTTTCTACTAGGATCATAATGATCTGTTAAACTTCCAGATACTTTTAATATTTCAACATTAGATAAACCATTTTTATCTAATACCTTTCTAGCAGCAGCCTTCCCATTAATATTTTTATTGATAGTAACTTTTTTAAATTTCCTATAAGAACTACTAATATATAATTGAGCACTTAATGTAATAATAAATGCTAAAAATGTTAATCCATAACTTATTAAATAAAAATCCATATTAAACCTCATTTCTAATTATTAATTACTTTACATATTATATCATTATATTATATTTAAATAAATAAAAAAAAGACGTTTTTACGTCTTTATTTATACTAATAAATTAAGCTGTTGTTTTATAGTTAGCATTACTATCAGCTTGAACAAAAGTCATACCATATGTAGAGTTAAATGTTACATCACTTGATGGTAAATCAGTAGATGAAATATCTTTCTTATATTCTACACGTATTTTAAGAGTTACACTTTTTCCTGCATGAATTGCATCATTAGTTGCTATTGCACTACCATCTGCATAAGTTACAGTATAGTTCAAATATTTTTGTTGATCTGCAGTTAATGCAGTATTAGTAGCTTCACTAAGCATTGCATTAATAGTACCACCATTTACAACATTAACTGTAAATTCATAAAAGTCACCAGGTAATGGTAAAGCAGAAGTAAATGTAACTTCAGTAGTATCACCAGCTGTAATTGAAGCAGCACCCATATCACTAGAAACTCCACTAGATACTGTAGCAGTAGACTCTGTTATAGTTTCAAAATGAACATCCCAACTTTGTGTTCTAACAGTTGCATTACCAATAATATCAAGTTGAGCTGATAAATAAGCAAATCCTACACTGATGAATAAAATTAAAAATAATATAAAATATAACTCTTTATGTTTTTTGTTTTTTCTTTTCATATAACCAATTCTCCTATCATTCTATTATCATTTTATATTGAATTAAAAATTAAATCAATAAGAAAAGTAAAATAAAGTGTTAAATACAATAAAAGTGTAAAATTACTGTTTTTCTAATATCTTTTGTTTTTCTCTATTTTTATAAGCCTTTAATACATTTTTGCCTAATTCAGCAACTGTCATTTGACCTACTCCTCCTGGAACAGGAGTAATATAACTTACTTTATCTATAACACCATCAAAGTCCACATCACCACAAAGTTTATCATTTACTCTATTTATTCCTACATCAATTACAACACTATTTTCTTTTACCATATCTTTAGTTATTAATGATGCTTTGCCAACTGCTGCTACTAATATATCTGCGTTTTTAGTAAATTCTCCTAAATTAACTGTTTTAGAATGACAAATAGTAACAGTTGCATTGGCATTTAACATAAGAGAAGCTAAAGGCTTTCCAACTAAATCACTTCTTCCAACTATAACTACATTTTTACCACTAACTGAAATATTATAATATTCTAATATATCCATAATACCTTTAGGAGTACAAGGAACTAAAGTATCAACATTGTGAGTTAACATTCCAGAATTTATATCACTAAGTCCATCAACATCTTTATATTGATCAATTAAGTTTTGTATCTTTTTACTATTTAATTGCTTAGGTAATGGCATTTGTACTAATATTCCATCAACATTATCATCATTATTTAATTCTATTATTTTCTTCTCTATTATATCTTCTTCAATATTTTCATCAAATTTAATATGTTGAAAATTATACCCCACACTATTAGCCATTTTTTCTTTTTGTCCAACATACACTTTACTAGCAGGATCATCACCAACCTGTATAACAACAAGTCCAGGTTTTCTTTTAAGTTTTAAAACCTCTTCCTTTAATTCTTCTAATATTTTCTTTTTAACAACTTTACCATCTAATAATTCCATTACTATTCTCCTTATCTAGTTCATTATAACCTATATTAATTTATAAAACAAACTTAAAATTTACTATTTAATATGTTATACTTAAAAATATAGGAGTGTGTCATATGAAAAATAAAAAAAGCACTATATTAATTAGTTTAATAATAATAGCATTAGTAACAATTGTAATATTATTAGTAATTAATATTAATAAAAATAGTAATAAAGAAAGATTTGAAAAAAGTGATAATATAACTATAAAATACGCCTATTCATTAGGAGTTCAAACAGTAGAATCACTTAATAGTGAAGAAAAATTTCTTGATATATTAGAAATTAAATTAAGTAAAAAACAAGTAAAAGAATTTAATAAAATATTAAGCAATAATCTTTTTGAATTAGATAATGATATTGATAGTACTGGTATATCAGGAATATATCAAGTAATTATTGGAAAACAGATACTATATTTAGATCAAGAAGAAGCACTATATACTAAAGATAATAAAACATTTTATAAGATTAATATAAACGAAGAAGTATTCGACTATATATCTGATATTGTATTTAATGAAACAGAAAAAAGATTTAAAAAATTACAAAGTAATAAATTATATATATCTAATGATTCAATTGGAGAAGCTACTATAGAAGATGAAACAAAAGTTAAAGATATATTAAATACATTAAGATTTGTCAAAGTAGAAAGAACAATTGAAGAAGATAATTCTACTGAATATTATCTTGACTTAAATAACGGTATTACAATTACTGTTTATCAAAATAATTCTCTAGGATTATATAAAGACACTAATAACAATATAGAAGAATATATTCTTTTCTACAGTGATCCTAAAGAATATTTAAGAGTATTCTTAAATGAAAAAATTGAAGAAAATGAAAGCTTAGATTCTTAAGAATATTAATTAATTATTTTTATATTCTTAATATCTGAAAGAAGTATTTTATAATCATTTAAAACTATCTTATTCTTATCAATAGATAGTTTTTTTATTGTAAAAATTTTATCTATGTATTTATTATTACTATAAAAAGTAACTAGTATAGTTGAACCAATATCTATTGATAATATAACATCATTCAAATAATTAAATTGTTCTTCACTAAGTAAAACTTTTGAATCCATTATCTTTTCTTTTTCTAATAATGCTTCTCTAAAACCTTTTAAAGCATCAAATGGCATAAATTGTTTTGCTCTATCTAATCTATCATCATTCTGCATTATGTCCTCCTATTAATCTATTTCTTTTTAAAGCAGTAGCATTTTCTTCTAAACTCACTCCCCTAAAAAGATAGTTTTTTCCATACTTATCTTTTACTTCGTTAATAGCATGACCTATTTCTTCTTCACAGTCATTTTTACTAAATAAATTAAGTTGCACACTACTAGAGCAAAGGCAAGATAAAGTTATTCCTAAACGTCTTATTTTATATGTATTAGATACATATCTATTATAGTTGTCTATTAAACATTTAAGTAATACTTGAAAACTATCAGTAGAATCTATCTTTCTGGATAAGGATAAAGGACTAATAACATCTTTTGAATATCCAACATAAAAAGAAATACATGAAGTATACTTATTAATCCTAATAAGTTCTAAATATGCAATATCTAACATTTCAATAAGTACTTTTAATGCATCTTCCTTATTATAATCTTTAAATAATATTTGACTATTAGAAATAGATTTATGTTTAGGCTTATATTCTTTTATTTCTTTTATAGTAGTAGGTTCTATTCCTTTAGAATGATCAATAAGTAATCGAGCATTTATTCCGAATTCTTTAAATAGTTCTCGCTCATCATGAATAGATAATTCATACATATTATGAATATTTAGTCTATGAAGTCTGTTGGAAATACCAGTACCTATCTGCCAAAAATCAGATAATGGCTCATAGAACCATAATTGCTCCTTATAACTGTCTTCATCTAATATTCCAATAAAATCAGGAGCATGTTTTGCAATAATATCTAAAGCTATCTTACATAAATATAAATTAGTTCCAATACCAGCAGTAGCTCTGATACCATACTTATCATATATATCATTCATAATAGTTAAAGCTAAATCCTTCGGACTTTTCCTATATAATTTCAAATAATTAGTAACATCTAAAAAAGCTTCATCAATAGAATATACATGTATATCATCTTTTGATATATATTTTAAATAAATCTCATAGATATTAGCTGAGTATTCAATATATTTCTTCATTCTCGGTACAGCAGTAATATAATCAATATCTTTTGGTATTTCAAAAATACGACACCTATTACGTACTCCTAAAGCTTTTAAATGGGGAGAGACAGCTAAACATATAGCACCACCTCCACGAGTAGGATCAGCAACTACTAAATTACTCTCCATCGAATCAAGTCCTCTCTCAACACACTCAACAGATGCATAAAAACTTTTTAAATCTATACAAATATAAGTACTCATAAGATCACCTAATTAGATTATAACACGAACATTTGTTCTTGTGTACATAAAAATAAAAAAGTATCTATTCAACTATAGGTACTTCCTCACTATTTAAAATATATTTTTTAAAGTCATTAGTATTCATTCCATATTTAGGCTTATCATATTCATATATATGTAACAAATCTAAAGTGTCTTGATCTATCGGATTAAATCTACTAGCTAGCTTAACATGTTTAGACATTTGATCAGTAATTAAGTCAGCTAAAGAATCATAAGAATGAATTCCATAGTTAGATTTATCACAATTTTCAAACCAATACCATTTTCCATCTTTTTTATATACTAAATAAGCATGAGTTGGATAAGAGTTAACTGAATCAACCAAAAATGTAATATATAAAGTCTTACATTCATACCCATTTTTAGTAAACCAATCTCTTTCCAATTCAACTTGATCAAAAATTTGACCATAACCAATTTTTAATGTAGTAGCAGGAGCTGATAAATTCCAATAAATATCACTAGCAAGTTCAAAAGCATCAAGATCAGATGTATCATATAATCTTTTATTTATACCATACATACCATATTTTATATTAGTGTGCATAAAATCTAGAAGTTCTTCAGGCGATTTAATTTTGTTATATTTATCTTTTAAACGATTCATTATTAGTCTACATAAAAGACATAATTATCTTTTATTGTATGAACTCTTCCTTCATTTAATTTATAACCCAAAACACAATTGCCAATACCTTCATAATCTCCACTAATTCCCAAAGACTTAAGTAACTCTATTCCAAAATCACTTTGAAATTCTTCTTTTGCTCTATGAATCCAACAAGCTCCTAAACCTAATGACTCTGCAGCTAATAACATATTTTCCATTACAACACTGCCATCATATAAATATGTAGGAACTGATTTGTCTGCTAATACAACTAAAACAACAGGAGCACCATAAAATGGATCAATATTCTCTCTACCTAAAATAGATGCATTTACACTAGATAGTTTATCTCTTATTTCTTTATTAGTAATAGCTAATATGATAGGAGATTGCTTATTCATTCCACTAGGAGCATGCATACCAGCCTCCACTATTTTCTCAATAATAGAGTGTTCTACCATCTTACTATCAAAACTCTTACAACTTCTTCTATTTTTTATATCTTCTAATGTACTTCCCATAAAAAAACACTCCCAAAAACATTATACAATAACTAATATTAATTAAAAAGAAATAAATAAATTAATTCTCAAAAAAATTATTCTTTTTTCTCCAAGATGTCATAAATCTATAAGAAGCACGTAAAGTAGTCAACCATGTAAACTTAACATTATTTTTAGTATTAGAAATAATCTTAGGAACCATAAATTGTGCTATAGTTTCAGGTCTATCACCTAAAATATTATATATTTTTTTAGTTTTATCATCCAAGTCTATAGATTCTCCATCTCCTAGAGAAGTAGAAATAAAATTAGTAATCATAATACCAGGAGTAATCTTACCTACAACTACACCAGTATTCATAACTTCTGACTCTTTAGCTAAAGCCTCAGTAAAATATGTAACAGCTCTCTTACTAGTACCATAAATACTTAAACCTAAAATAGTAGCATCATTGCTTCCGTGTCCTTCAACATTATAAATACCACCAAAACCTTGCTTAGTCATAACTTTCATTATTTCTTTAGAACAAAGAATAGTACCTTTTAAATCAATATCTATTAATCTATTAATATCTTTAGTCTCTAACTCCCAAATAGGTTTATTAGGTTGGTTAACTCCAGCATTATTAATCCAAATATCAATACTATCTACTTCAGCTAAAGTATTATTAATTAAATACTTAACATCCTCCTCATTAGTTATATCAGTCTTAAAAGATAAAACTTTACCATCGTATTTCATATTTTCTAAACTCATCTTAGCACTATTTAAATTATCTTCAGATACATCACATAAGACTACATTAAAATTATTTTTTCTAAATAACTTAATCATTTCAAAGCCAAAACCTCTTGCACTACCAGTAATAACAACTGTTCTCAAAACAATCACTACCTTCCATATAAATTTTAGCACAAAAAAAGATAAATTCGTAACAAGAATTTATCTAACAAGCATTTTTAGTACATACAGTATCTTTTGTACTTAAGCATTCTAATGTACATTTAAATTTATTATAAGTATCATTTACCATATCTTCACTTAATTCCATATAAGCATCATTTTGACTATCAGCTATACCAGTAGTTAAACTCTCAGGTTTACCAGCTAATACAGTAACTACGTTAGGAGCATATATTCTCTTTTGATTAGAAGATACCTCATTACCATCTTCATCATAAAGTGAATAATCATCCAATACAGAATCAAACTTATCAAGTAATTTGTAATATGCTGAAGTACCTTTCTTTGTTTCTACTACTTCACCATCTTTAACTTCTAAAGTATTCCTAATATCTAAAACATCAACATAATAAATACTATCAATTCCTAAATCACTTGCTACATCAATAAGTGTAGGTAAAACACTACGACACCATGGGCATTTACTAAATCCAAAGTATACAGCAAAGCTTTCTTTGTTATCCATCTTTTTTACAATATCATCAGCAGTTAAATAAAGAAATGGATTATCAGATGGAATAGAAATATTTCTATATTCTTTACCATTATCATTCTTAGTATTATTTAATGATTCGTACTCTTCTTTAAATTTCATAGCATCACTGATTGTACTCTTATTATTGAATTTAGAATTTATAAATAATAATCCAATAATAATTGCAACTATAATAACAATAAATATTAATCTCTTCTTATTCATAAAACACCTCTAATTAAAGATACCATAATTTTTCATTATTCTTACGTACCTCTTTAATTATACTACCTCCTACGCACTCATTGCCAGAATAAAATACACATGATTGTCCAGGAGTAACAGATTTTACACCTTGTGGATACTTAACAAGTATTTCACCATTATCTAACCATTCTAAAGATACTGGAATATCTTGTTGTCTATATCTAAACTTAGCAGTACATTCTGTAATCTTTTCATCACCTAACCAGTTAACAGTATCAACAATACAAGAATCACTAATTAAATAATCATTATCTTCACCTAAACATATATATAAAACATTCTTAGATAAGTCTTTTCCTACAACAAACATCTTATCTTCAGTACCGCCAATATTAAGTCCTCTTCTTTGACCAATAGTATAATTCATTAATCCTATATGTCTACCAATAACTTCATTAGTTTCTATATTAATAACATCACCCGGAGTATTAGGTAAATAATTCTTTAAGAAATTAGTAAAGTTTCTCTCTCCAATAAAACAAATACCAGTAGAATCCTTTTTCTTAGCAGTATTAAGACCTGCTTCCTCTGCTATTTTCCTAATATCAGGTTTTAAATAATCAGCAAGAGGAAATAAAACATTAGATAATTGTTCACGACTAACTTGTGATAAGAAATAAGTTTGATCCTTGTTAGAGTCAAGTGCTCTATAAAGATGTCCATTTTCTACTTTAGCGTAATGACCAGTTGCTATATAATCAGCTCCTAATTTTAATGCTTCCTTAGCAAACATATCAAACTTAATATACTTATTACACATAATATCAGGATTAGGAGTTCTACCTTTTTTTAATTCATCTAAAAAATAAGTAAAAACATAATCCCAATATTCTTTAACAAAATCTTTTCTATGAAGAGTAATTCCTAATTTATCACATACAGCTTTTGCATCATTATAATCTTCTTCTTGTGGGCAAATACCAGAAGAAGTAGTAGGTCCATTAAATTCTCCATCAGCAAGAGAATCCCAATTACGCATAAATAAACCAATTACTTCATATCCTTGTTGTTGTAATAGTAAAGCAGCAACACTACTGTCTACTCCACCACTCATTCCAACTACAACTTTTTTCATATTATCACTACTTTCTCTTAATTAAAGTTTTATAAAAAATGTTATCAGTTTCAATAAAACGAATCTTAGAAACATCAAAATTATCATCAAAATCATATCCATAATAATAATTATTTTTATTTACTAAATCTAAAGAATCACTATTTAAATATTTTTTAATATGATTATATAAAACAAGATTTTTAACTTTATTAAATCTTTTTATATCTAAAACATTAGTATCATTACTAGATGATATATATTCTTTTTTATTATTTTTATAATAATAATTACTTTCTTTTTCAATACTCTTCTTAGATATTTTTTCATTATCATAATTAAAAAAGAAAGACATTGAATTATTAGAATCATTATGAAGTGACTTAATATCTTTCAAATTAATCATCTTATTACAATTACCATTTCTATAATTAATAAAATACTTATTATCAAAAAATTTCAGATAACCCTTTTCATAGTTATCAAAATTTCTACAACTATATTTAATACTTCCCTTATCAACATTTATATTAATAAAAAAATCTTGATCAATACTACCACAAATACCATTATTCTTTACAGAATAATTACCATAATTAGTTAAAGCCATATAATAAAAGCTTATATTCTTAAGAAATTCTTTATTACAAATCAAAGTTTCTAATTCATATAAAAATTCATCAGTATCAGCCAAATTATAAATAAAATCAATTCCAAATTCTTTTTTATTTGTATAATTAAGAATCTTTTTTTGCATAACAGATTTATTATTAGTAAAAGCTTTTAGAGCCATATTATAAATAATATTATTAGAATTAAAATCTATTACATCACCCATAAGTATCACCACTGGGCATATTATAACACATAAGTCTAGAAAAAACTAGTTTTATCTCTTACTACAATAGTAAAACTCTTTATCATTATAATTATAAATTATTAAATCTTCATCTCTTATAGCAACTAAAAACTTATAATAAGAATACCTAATATTTTTATTAGAAGTAAATAACTGCAAATAGTAAACATCATCAGCTACAATATCTTCAACATTAATAAGAGACTTTACTGTATCTAAATCTATATTTAATTTTAGTAAAGCATCATCTCCTGATAATACTTTTAAGTTACCTGTAATATAAGAATTTTTATCCATTGAGTAGTTTTGATACCAAACGTAACTCTTAGTATTAGTTATTCTAAACATATTATTTAAAGATGAATCTACCCAATCTCCAGTAATAGCAGAATAACTATTATCAATATTCCTAACTTTATTAGTACTAGTAGTTGTTAAACTAAAGTATATTAAACCACCTATAGAAGCGAATGCTAATACTCCAAATATAATAATAAGAATTAAGCCCTTATCAAGTCTTTTTATCTTACTACCACACATTCTACAAAAAGAATCATTACCATCTAAAACGCTGCCACACTTTTTACATTTCATTTTTTATTCCTCTTTACCTACAATGATTGTTCCACAATAACCACAACGAGTCTTACCACCTATTTGCACATCATTTAAAGCTCCACAATTAGGACAATGAGAAGTAATAAGACCTCTAACTTCTTTTCTTTTCTCAATAGTATAATAAGTTATTGTACGATCTACATCATCAATTAATATTCCGTTTAATAATGATTTATTATCTAAATAGTTTAATTCATGAAACACTTGATTTCTTAAGTCAATGAGACTTAAATGATTAGGATTAGGAATTAAAGTTGCAATCTCATCTACTTGCAAGTGACTATGATAAATAAAAGGTTTATACTTATCTAATAATAATTGATCAGAAACACTACAAGGTACCAATAAATAATTAGTAGTATCTATATAATAATCTCCTAACATCCTTTTATTCTTTAAATACTTAATCTTCAAAACACATTCAAGTTCAGTGCAATTACTCCTACTAGCTATTTCTCTAATATCTAAGATGTTATCCTTAGTAATTAAATCATAAATAGTATTTAATTTAATATCATATGAATCATCTGTAGGAACAAAATTACCATAAAATTTAGCATAATTTTGAAATGATTCTTGATTCAAATCTTCAGGATCATAAACAATTTTTATTCCTGAAGAATTATATTTAGTAGTTTTATGTAAAGATATAAAAACAAATACGCCAACTATAACTAAAATACTAAAAGCAAAAATAATATAAAACAATAACATCATAAAGCACTCTCCTATTATTAATAATAACAAATTTAAAAAATTACTACAATGAAAAAGTCTAACTATTGTTAGACTTTACTAGTTTAATTGCTTTCTTAAGAGCATCCTTAGGAGTAGATGCACTAATACACTTTAATCTATTACGATCATCAATATAAGTATCTGATAATTTAGAAGACCATCCTCCAAAAGAATTAATTGTAACTATAGGAATACCAGCTTGATAAGCTATAGCCATTTCAGTTAAAGTACCAGAACCTCCGCTAATTGCAATTATAACATCACATCCTAGTACTAAACTAAATTCTCTTCCTCCACCTATTTCCAATCCACAAGGAATTAATACTGTAGGTCTAAAATCACCATATATGTCTTTTCCTTTACCTCCAGTAATACCAACTGTAATACCTCCTACTTTAGAAGCTTCAATTGCTGCTAAAGTAGATAAAGAAGAATACTCTTTTTCAGCACCATAAACTAAAATATTACCACTATTTCCAATTAATTTTCCTAATTCTTTAGCAAACTTCATTACATCTTCTCCATAATTTAAATCAGCCGCAGAACCCATTACACCAATTTGTATTTTATTCATATTTCCTCCTATCTAGAAAAACCAATATTTCTAGTATCTCTATTTATATTTATTTCTTTTTTTAAAGTTTTAACAACACTATCATTAGAATTTGTATTAACAATTGTCTCAGGTAAGTCTCTAACTAGAACCTCTCTACTACTTAAAGTATTAATTCTATCCCATAAAGCTAAAGATCTAATTAAGCATCCTTTAGAAAAATAATCTTCAAAAACATTTGGAATAGATGCTCTAGCAACAGGGTCCCCAAAAGGTCTAAAGTAAGGAGCTTTAACAACTCCATCACTAGTATTGATGCTAATACCTGATTGAGGTATTCCAAAATAAAAATCTCTCTCACAAATCTGATCTATTACATTATCTTCCATGACACAGCCACACTTTAAACCTAAAGGTAATTCATCATTAAAATATTCATATGATTCTCTCATACTAATACAACTTCTAATGCCTAAAACTGAAATACCATTAGAATTAAACTTATCAATAATACTTTTAAGTACATTTCCAGAAAACACTACATCATCTGCTAAAACTATCCCATTATAATTTTTATTTTTTAGTTTATTACTTATTTTTTCAATATCATTATCAACACTTTCAAAGTTATTTGGATCTTTTCTAGACACCAGTTCTTTTGAACCATCTAATCTCGTACAATCTAAAAATTCAATATATGTAGATTCTGGTTCTAAGTATACTTTATCCAGTGATACGATGGGGATACCTCCTATAAACATCTGATATACTTTGATTTATATATAGCAACATATCTCCTTCACTTATAATAGTAACTTTAGGAAATATTCTTTCTACATCTTTTCTAAAGTCTTTTCTTAATAAATTAATAAATTTCTTATTGGGTATAATAATATTTTTATCATTATAATTAAAATCTAATGCATTATACCCACATAGTATTCTATATATATCATTACTAAATACTATTCCTTCTTCTATTCTTTCCATTCAACAAATCTCCTTCATAATAATTATATTTAGTGCTTGTTGAATAAAAAAAGCTATACAGAAACCTGTATAGCTATTTAATACAGGCAACAAGCACCACAAATAGCACTTGCGCCTACAACAAAGTTTAATGTCGTATTAACAAGTGCAGATTATTATGATGATGTTGTCTAATAAATAAACTCATCTATAATCCTTCCTTTCTAACTACGTATTATATCATGGAATAAAAAAAGAGTCAAAAGACTCTATTTTAATAATAAAAAATATAAAAGTACAAGTATACCTAATACTATTCTATAGTAACCAAATACTTTAAAATCATGTTTCCTTATATAATTCATTAAGAATTTAATAACAAACATACTTACTATAAAAGCAACTATAGAACCTACACACAAAATAGCAAGTTCCAATCCACTAAATACAAATCCAACTTTTAAAAAGTATTTAACTAGTTTTAAAAGTGATGCTCCAGCCATTACTGGTATTGCTAAAAAGAAAGTAAATTCAGCAGCAACACTTCTCTCTAATCCAATTAGTAATCCTCCAATAATAGTAGATCCACTTCTAGATGTTCCAGGTATTAATGCAAGTAATTGAAAAGCTCCTATTTCTAATGCTTGCTTATAAGTAATTTTATTTACTTCTTTAGTATCTTTAGAACCAATATTTTTATTCTCAATAATAATAAATATAATACCATATACTATTAAAGCAATTGATACAACTATACTATTATATAAATGTTCATCTAACCAATCATCAAATAGAATTCCAATAACAGCTGCAGGTAAACAAGCAACTAATATTTTACCCCATAAATTAAGAGTGTTCTTAGTATCAGTTTTTGTTTTACCAAAACCCCATGGAAAAATAGTTTTAAAGTAAATAACAACAACAGCCAAAATTGCTCCTAACTGTATAACTACTTCGAACATTTCATAAAAAGCATCACTAACATTCAAATTAACAAAATCATCTAATAATATCATATGTCCTGTACTAGATATAGGTAACCATTCAGTTATACCTTCAACAATACCAAATAAAATAGCTTTTATAATTTCTATCATAAATCCTCCTTATATAATTATATTATTATTTTAAATATTTATTTGTAATAGTATTAAGTTTAATAGCTGATTTTCTAAGTATAAGTCCAATTGCATAAGTTAATGAAAATAACCCAATAATCCATAGAATTGTTTGCCAAAGAGGTTGATTATAGATCTCTAAAAATGGATAAGGTCCAACTAAATACTTAATAACATTTAATGTAATAATGATTATTCCATAAATAACAGTAAACCCAGTTGCTAACAAATCATATTTCCATTTAGAAATATTAATATCATCAAATAATATAAATGTTATAACACTTATTATAGGACATAAAAAGTGTTGAAATAATAAAGCACTGTAGAACAATAAAAAACCATAATTGAAATTATTCATTGGAGCTAAAACTAATAAAACAACTAAAAAAGTAAGAGTTAAACAAATAGTAGATGTTAGCTTTAGTAATTTCAACCAATCAGGTATTTTTTTATTTCTAATAGAATAAAAAACAAAAGCTAAAGAGGTAAATAATGCTAACAAATTACTATCATCAGTATAAAAACTAAAATTCATACTACCTTTAATATCAATAATTTGAAATATAGCAATTATTTCAAAAACAACTATTAATAAATTTAATAGTATTGCAATATTCTTTTTCTTAAACATACAACTCTCTCCAATACTAAAACAATTATAACATAAAAAGTACTATTATCTAGTACTTTCTTTTTCTAAAGTTCTATAATCAACTTTTCCTATCATGGTTTTAGGTAAAGACTCCCTAAATTCAAATTCCTTTGGAATCATATATTTAGCTAAGTTCTTTTCACAGTATTCTTTTATATCTCTTTTTACTTTAGCACTTACTTTATACTCGTCTTTTAAAACTATATATGCTTTAGGTACTTGTACTTTATATGGATGTGGAATACCAACTACACAGCAACTAAGTACCGCTTCATGCTTATCAATTATATCTTCTATATGAGATGGAAAAACATTATATCCAGAAACTATAATTAAACGTTTTAATCTTTGTACAAAGAATAATATTCCATCATCATTAATATATCCCATGTCACCAGTATGAACCCATATTTTACCTCTAGAATCTTTTTCTAATACTTCGTTTGTTTCTTCTTGATTATTAAGATATCCAAGCATAACTGAAGGTCCACTTATCATTATTTCACCAATATTGTTTGGACCCAATTCTTCTCTAGTATCAATACTAATAATTTTTAAATCATTACCATATAAAGGTATACCTGAACTACCTAATAAATCAGTACCACTAGTTGCAAAAACACACCCTCCACTAGTTTCACTAAGTCCATAGCCTTGTACAATATTATGACGACAATTATGTTCTTTTAAAAACTTATTAACAGCTAAATTCTTCTCTTCGGGTAAAGTATCTCCTCCAGAAACAACATATTTAACGTTAGATAAATCTATGTTTTGCATATGTTTATTCTTTATCATTGCTTCAAATAAAGTAGGAACACCAGGAATAACTGTAGGTTTATATTTACTAAGTAATTTATCAAATCTAGATGCATCAAATTTAGGAACTAAAATAGCAGTACCACCAGTAACTAAAGGAAAATGAAGACACTCTACTAATCCAAAACAATGAAATAAAGGTAGAATAGTTAACATCCTATCAGTTTCATCCAATTCAGGTAAAGAAATACATGCTTGTGAAGGAACAACATTAATATTACCATTAGATAATAATATGTTTTTTGGAGTACCAGTAGTTCCACCACTATGTAATATTACAGCAGGTTGATCCTTAGTAGTTTTAACAAGAACTTTTGAATTATATTTATTTCCTTTAATAATAAAATCTTTCCACCTAATATATTTCTCATTACTTTTAGGAGTTTTAACTTTATGATCTTCTAATAAATAATAGCCAATTCCCATAAGTGTAGGCATAGAATCTCTAGCTGATACAATAACTGTTTTATAGACTTTAGTATCTTCTATAATATTATTAATCTTTTTATATGTTAAATTAATAGCTATTAACATAACACTATCAGTAGATATTAAAGAAGCTTTAATCTCCTCTTCTGCAGATAAAGGATGAATCATATTAGCAATGGCACCTATCTTACTAATAGCATAAAAAGCAATAACAGCTTCAGGAGTATTAGCCATACATACACTAACAACATCCCCTTCTCTAATTCCTTGACTTCTCATAGCTCTAGCACATAAATCAATATCATGAAATAGCTCATAATAAGTAATCTTTCTATTAAAATAATTTAAAGCAATATTATCTTGTCTATCTTTATTGCAACTATAAATATATTCATATAAAGACATATTAGGTACAACTATTTTCTTATCTTTAGGATAAAACTTATCCCATAAATGTTTCTCTTTTATAAATTTATTCTTAATACTATCAAATATTTTCATATAATCTCCTTTTTTATACACTTGTTGAATAATCATCAAATGTATTATATAATTGAAACAAGTTAGCAATCAATCATCAATTATATTTAGAATTGATAGTTATTAAACACATAACAATAATTTGTTTAATTAGGAGTTATATATGGATAGAAGAACAAAGTATACAAAAAAAGTAATTAAAGATTCATTTTTAGAATTATTAGAAGAAAAAGATATAACAAAAGTTACAGTATCAGAATTATGTGAAATTGCCGATATTAATAGAGCAACTTTTTATAGATACTATATTGATATATTTGACTTATTAGAAAAAATAAAAGTAGAATTTGTAAAGGAAATACAAGATTCTTATAAAGACTTTTCATCAGATCAAAAAACATTATATGACTATGTTCTAGCCCTTCTACAAGTATGTTCAAATAATAAAAAACTAGTAAAAATCCTTTTTAGTACAAAACAAAGTAGCTATTTTCTAGATGACATATTAGAAGATGCTTATGAAAGATGTAAAGCTAAATGGGAAAAAGACATAAATAATATTAAAGAAGAAGATGAAGAATATGCTACAGTATTTATATTTAATGGAACATTAGGAATAGTCAATTATTGGATACAAAATAATTTTGATAAGAATATAGAAGAAGTTGCTAGATCAGTAATTGAACTAAGCTATTACGGAACAAATAAATTCATATATAATAATGATTTAAACAAAAAAAAGAATTCTATTACTTAGAATTCTTTTTATTAAAATCTACATATAAAACATTATTTTCTCGTCTTAAAACTTTTTTCTTATTTTTTTCTTTTTGTTTTTCTTTTTGTTTTTCTCTAATATCTCCATAAAGAATTGAATCAATTTGACATCTAATTAAAATAGAATCAACTTGAAACTTAGATGCTAAATAATCTATATAAGGATTATTATATTGAACATCATCAATATCTACAAAAAATTTTTTACATTCACTAATTAACATTTCTTTAGGAACTAATAAATTTAAAGCAAATATATCAGCTGTTAAATCTTTCTTCTCTTTATCAGTTAATTCATTAACATCAATTAATCCTTTAGTATAATTAACTAATAATTTATATGGATTTTTCTTCATACAACCACCAATCCCCTCTTCTTATAAAACCACACATATTATACCATAAATATGCAAAAAAATCAATTAATATGTTATAATGACAATATAATAAGGAGGAGTAAATATGAGAAAAAAAGAAAGAATGATTAAAATGCCAGAAAAGAAAGCATACTCAATTGGAGTCCTACTAAGTTTGGTATTTGCAATATTAACTACTTATTTTGGAATTGATACATTAATAGATGCTGGATTAATGGTTGAAAAAGCTAAAACAGTGGATTTAATTATAGTAGCTATACCAATTATATTTGTAGTATTCTTATGTTTCATATTTGGTTTTATATTAATTTGTACAGAAAAAAACTAAAAAGCATTAATGCTTTTTTTTTGCATGAAAAAAGACTTTTACAAGTCTCATAATTCATAATGGTGCGGGTAACAGGAGTTGAACCTGCAAGCCTTGCGGCACTAGATCCTAAGTCTAGCGCGTCTGCCAATTCCGCCATACCCGCAAAAAAATGGTGGACCCTATAGGACTCGAACCTATGACCGCACGGTTATGAGCCGCGTGCTCTAACCAACTGAGCTAAGGGTCCACATATCAATGTAATCAAATCACATTGCTCTTTAATAATAACATAGAATACCTTAAAAAGTAAAGAGAAATATAAAAAAAATAGAGATAAATCTCTATTTTCCTAATCTATTTAATAAATTAATCTTAAACATATCCTTTTCAGGATTTGTTTTAGAAATCATTACACCCTTATAAGTTGATAACTCAGCTCTATGACCTTCATCTAATATACCTTCTGGAGTAATATTAGTTAAAAGAATAATATTCTTTTCAGTATAAACAGTATAATGAAGAGTAATTTCACCATGAACTTTAGCAAATAATTCATCTGTAGGTAATTTTAATTCATAACTAATAGTTTTATCTTTTTCATTTTTATTAGCAACGACACCTAAAAAATTACCTTTTCTTAATTCTGGATAATAATTAAATGTTAATTTCTTATAAGCTAACATATTATACTTTCTAACTGATCTTTCTTTTTTACGAAAGTCGTTTTCATCTAAATATTCAAATATAAAGGTATTCATCATATTATTTGTCATTATATTCAACCCCTCTAAATTAACCCCTATTGAGATACATCCCCTATTGTACCTTCAAAGTACTCATATTATAACATAAAACCATTGAAATGTCAACATTTAAAAGAAAAAAGACCTATTGGTCTTTTTATTTAGTTAAAGTCTTAGCACTATCTGAAGAATCAGATTTTTCTAAACTATTAATATATTCATCAACTATTTGTTCATTTGATTTTACAGGTTCTTCATATTCTATTATGTGTTGTTTTGGAGTTTCTGTTGTCTTAGTCTCTACCTTAGTTTCTGTTTTAGCAGCAGAACTACTAGAGTTATTAGAACTTCCAGAATTACTATTACTTGATTTTGTAGTAGTTTTTACTTCTTCAGTATAGAAACTTGTTGAAGATGAACTACTTGAAGAACTTGAGCTTGAACTAGATGAACTAGAACTGCTTGATGAACTTGAACTACTTGAACTTGAGCTAGATGAACTTGATGGTTTATTAGATGATGAACTTGAACTATTATTAGATTGACTTGATTGATTACTTGAACTATTACTTGATTGACTTGATTGGTTAGAACTACCTGATGTAGATTTAGCCTTCTTATCAAATTCAGCACCAGTCTTATTAGGATCAGGTAAATCTTTATTAGCATTTGATCCATCAGTAGTAATATCTTTAACTGAGTTATCTAAATTACCATTAGAATCAGAATGATTATTATCAAAGTTAACATTATCTCCTAAATCTTTTTCATTAACAGTTTGTCCATTGTTAATTTTTTCATTAGCTTTATTAATGTTTTCTTGTAATTCTTTATTTGATTTTTCAACTTCTTTTTGATTAGCTTCAGCTTTCTTATCTTCTTCAGCTTGAATCTTCTTTCTATTTTCTTCAGCTTCTTTTAGAGCTTTTTCCTTATTAGCTTGATTTTCTTTTTCAATTTGTTTATTTACTTTTTCTTCAGCTGCTCTAACTTTTTCTTCGCTAGATTTTCTTACAGCTTCATTTCTATCATTAGTAGTTTCTTTAGTAGTTTCAGTTTTATAAGTAGTCTTAGATTCACTCCAAGATTTAGTATAAGACTTACCACTCTTAGAATTACTACTTGATGAACTGCTTGATTTACCAGTAGATTCTTTAGTGATATTATCAAAACATTCTACTTGTTTATTAACCATATTTTTAAATGCATCTAATTGAGATAAATCTCTATGAGCATCATCAATAACATAGCTATTTTTAGCAGTTAATTCAGCAATTTTTAAATCTCTATATTGACTATATAAAGGTAATTCTTCATTACTATCACTCATTAAAAGAATAGTTTCTGCTCTTTCAAATTGTTCAACTGCTAAATTACATAAACCTAAATCATTAAAGTAATCAATAGCTTTATCAGATAAAGTATGATCTATATCTAAGTTTTGGAATAATATTTCAGAAGCAGCTACTATAGGAGTAACAGCTAATTTATAACGAGTTATCTCACTTCTAGCATCAGCATGTGAAATACCAACTTCTCTAATTTCATCAGAAATTGGGAAATCTTTATGTAATTCACTATAAAATTTATTAACTAAATTGATTTTTTCAGAACCAGTTGCTTCTTTAGCAGCTAAGAACATTTCATTATATTTTTTAACAAATGCTTGTCCTTCTTCTGAAACAAGATATTTATAAGAGTCAACTTGCATATCACGAGTTTCTAATACATAAGCACCCATTAATTGTAAAGTTGCATTTTTATAATAACCATCAAATTTAGATGAATCTAATTCATATCCATTAAAAATAGCTTTAATTTCATCTCTTGTATAATCATTATAAGCAAGTTGTAAAGCCATCATTTCATCCCATGATAACGCAGCTTTTACATCTTTACCTTGTTCAATAAAATGATTTGCAAACGTAATATTGAAATAATCTAAGTTGTCACTCATCATCTTCATTGCTTTATGTTGAGCAGTACTCTTTGTACTTGATAATAAAGTATTAAAATCTTTTATTTCTGAAAAGTCTTTATAAGCAGATGCATCTTTTTGAGAAGTTATTGAATAATCAATGTTACTATCTGTCATTTGACCTTTCTTAGTATTCTTAGCTAAACATGAGAATATTCCAAAAGATACAACAAATGCAGTACCAGTAATTAATAAATTTCTAGCTAATTTGCTTTTTCTAACTTTCTTAGTAGCATTTTTAATACCAGTTACAAATCTATTATCTTTCTTTTCATCAAATTCTTCTTGATAAGAAACTTTTGAATTAGGATAAGTAGTTTCTACATATTCATTAACATCATTTTTATTATCAAGATTATTATTAATTTTATCTAAATTATTATTAATATTATCTAATATAACTTTAGTATCTCTAGAATCAACATATCTATATGTATTATAATTTTTAACAAAATCACTAGCAGAAACAGCTTTAATTCTATTATTAATTCTTTCTTCCAAAGATAAATTAGAGTTATTAGACATTTTTTCTTCAGCTAAGATAGAGCTTATTGCACTATCAATTTCTTGTTTATTAGATAATTCTTTTTCAGAACCATCATTATAAAATGCATGAGTCTTATCAACTAAAACACCATTTTCTAAAGTTCTATAAAATATTAAATTTCTTACTTGATTCATTTATTTTACCCCCTTATTACGCAGCTTCTTTTCTTCCTGTATATGACCATCCAGCATTTAATAATGAAGTATCATTATATTTTGACCATTTAGTTTTTCTAGAACCAGATTCTATTACTTTTCTAGATTTTGTACTCTTATAGCAAACTGTACCATATAATGGTTCTTCACGAGTAGCAATTTCATTAACAGTAATAGTACTATAAATTGGTACTGTCTTAGTAGTATATGATGCACATGAAGCTGTAACATCAATTGTACTACTTGAAGTAACTCTAGTAGTTGAGTTTGAAGTTGTTTCTCCAGGAGTAACAACTTTAACAACTGATGAATTCATACCACCATTGAATGTATATTTATCATAATAATATTTTGGTAAAGTTGTACAAGTTTCTTCACAATAACTATAATCAGCACCAGCAAATACATAATGTGTAGTTGCTGTATCTCTAGGTGGATTAGAATAACTTGCTCTACCAGCATAAGTCCAACTACATGTAGAACCACATACATTAGATTGTGTTTGGTAACTAACATTATTAATAGTAGTATAGTTTGTAGTAGTTGTAGTTGCATAAGTTGTATTATTAACTATTACATAATTATAACTTGAACAAGCTTTAACTTCATAAGATCCAGTTTGTCTTGTAACTTCTCTTGATCTAGTATACTTATTAGTATAAGTACCTATATTTTCTTTTCTATTATATAATTGTACTTTTCTAAGACAAGTAAAGTCATCATCACTACAATTAACTTCTTTAGTATCACAACTAGTTTTAGACCAATCTGACCAATCTGACCATTTTGATAATCTTGTACCAGTAATTTTTTCATACTCATAAATATAAGCAATTTTACCATTTGAGCTTGATGAACTAGAGCTTGAACTAGAACTTGAACTAGAGCTAGAGCTTGAACTAGAACTACTTGATGAACTAGAACTTGAACTAGATGAACTAGAACTGCTTGATGAGCTAGAACTTGAACTAGAACTGCTTGATTTAGAACTAGATGAACTAGAACTTGACTTAGATGATTTTGAAGATGAATTATTAGTTGAATAATCATCTTGTTTAGCAGGTCTTATAGTAATAACTGGAGAATAGTTATTAGCATTTGAAGTAGACTTACTTCCTTTAATTGCAATATTTGAATAATCTTTTTCACAGATAGTGCTTTTACAATATGTATAGCATCCTAAATGAACTAAAATATAATCTTCATTTTCACTATCTTTTAAGTTAACTTTTAAGATATATTCATCATCTGCTTTAGTTATTTTTACATAACTCTTATCAACGTCACAAGCTTTATTCTTTCCGTCAATAAGTGGTGTAATGATTTTCTCCCCTATCATTGCACTAAGAGTCATAGTTTTAGACTCTCCTACTTCTGATGGTAATCTATCATCAGTAAAGTATGAAATTGCAGCCTCTTTCATTCTTTCAAGATTTTCTTGGAAGATTCTTGTACTAGAAACTGAAATTTGAGTTGAATTGTTATTTCCATTACTACCAGATTTATTATTTTCTTTTACTATTGTTGTAGGTGTAATAAACTTAGGTAATAACCAAATTAATAGAAACACAAAAATAATTATTAAAATTAATTTTAATAAGAAATCTTTGAATGGAAATCCCTTATGTTCATATTCTTCTGTGTACATAATATACCCCCTCCGACACATATATGTTTCCTATTTTAACATATTAAAAGACGAAAGTCAAATTCTTTTCTTAAGCTTGACAATCGTCTCTCCATCATTAAAATTATCAATTTTATATGTTTCAACGTATTTATTTTTACTCAATACTTGCTGAGTTGTTTTTTTTAAAACACCAGTTCCAATTCCATGAATAATTATTACAGTATCATTTTTTAAATTATAATTATCTCTTACAAAGTCATTTATTTCAACTCTAGCAAAATCACTAGTTTCACCATGCAAATCTAAAGTAGGACAATTACTATATAATTTCATCATATTCCAATACTTCTTTTAACTCTGGAATTGAATATCTAGCACCAACTCTAGTAACTGAAATAGCAGCTGTAATAGATGCATAACGAATTGTTTCTCTAAGAGTATAACCATTACTTATAAAATAAGTAAATGCTCCATGAAATATATCTCCTGCACCAGTAGAATCAAGTGCTTTAACTTTAATACTAGGAATTACTTCATAACCTCCATCAATAAATGTAAAACTACCTTTATCTTCTAAAGTAATAATAACTTGATTATTAAAATAAGCAGATAATTCTTTATGACATTTAATTAAACCATCTAAATCATTAGCATGCAATTTAGTATTAGAAAATTCTTCAGCAAAATCTTTAGAACATATTAAATATTTAACCATTTTACCTAAATGTCTAGTATCAGTATTAAGTCTACCAGCATCTAAAACACTAATCTTATCTTTTCCATTATGTCTTAATAATTCTTCAGCTGAATCAGGATGTTCTCCATCTATTAAAATAACATCACAATCTATATTTAACTCTCTATTTAATTTTCTAATTGGTTTATCTTTAGAAGATAAAATAGTACGAGATCCATTGCTTCTATTAGCAATAATATAACTACTAGTTGTATAATGATCTTCATGTTTTTCTAATAAAGAAGTATCACATCCAACTTTCTCATATTCTTTAATAATTTGATCTCCATAAAAATCATTACCAATAACAGAAGCAATTGCTGTATCCATACCCCACTTAGCTAATAAATAAGCACCATTAGCAGCAGGACCACCACCACACTCAATATGACCTTCTAATCGATATTTAATATTTTCAGTAGGATATTCATCCATTGGTAAAGTAGTATCATAAGTAGAATGACCAACACAAACAACTTTCATAAGTTCACCCTCTCTATCAATACTATTATTATATCAAAAAAAGAAAACATTTCTACAAATTTTACTATATAAAATTAAAAAAGACACTATTTACAGTGTCTATAATTTTTAATCATTATTTTTTGATAATGTTCATTATCTCTTTCTAAAGCTTGATCCCTATATTTGCATACAATAGCAAGTTGTTTTCCCAACTCATCAACACTCTTCCAAGCAATAGCAACTGCAGCATCATCATTTAAAAATACTCCACCATCAGCAGTATAAATAATACTTATTTTTCCTGACTCTTCACTATTCATTTTTCTTTCAATAGATATTTCTGTATAGTCTTGAGAACCAACTTTTCTATATTTATTATATTTCTTATCAAAAGCTTCTTCTGGTAAAACTTCAGTTGGTTTATTATAATCTAAATCATCAAAAAATGAGACTTTAATAGGTACTAATAATCTATTATTACCATCTTCAGAAACACATTGTATGTATCCTGTATCTTTAACAGGAATCTTAAAATCATTATAAATGTGTAATAAGTTTATGAATGAATCTTCTGATAAATAAGAAAAAACAGATTTTAATAATTCTTTTTTATCATCAGAAATCCTATCATAGTAATCAACTTCCATTAAATAGTTATTATGTGTAACAGGCTTTTTATCTAATTCATCCATAAAATATTTTAAATCCATAATTATATCCTCCTATAAAAAGCATAATACTCTTCATTAGTTTTATATACTAACACAAAACAACAAAAAAACAAATAAAAAAGTGGAATAATCCACTTCTTAATTATTTCATCAGATAAGTCTCATTTTCTATATCATCATCTAAATAATATCTTTTTCTTCTAATATTGCAGCTCTTGCAGCAGCAAGTCTAGCAACTGGAACTCTAAATGGAGAACAAGATACATAAGTAAGCCCTACTCTATGACAGAATTCAATACTCTTTGGATCTCCTCCATGTTCACCACAGATACCTAACTCTATATCTTTTCTAACACTTATAGCACGTCTTACAGACATATCAACAAGTCTTCCTACACCTTCTTGATCTATAGAAGCAAAAGGATCACTCTCTAAAATACCTTTATCATAATAATCTTTTAAGAACTTAGAAGCATCATCTCTTGAGAATCCATAAGTCATTTGTGTTAAATCATTAGTTCCATAACTAAAGAATTCAGCTTCTTTTGCTATTTTATCAGAAATTAAAGTAGCTCTAGGTATCTCTATCATTGTACCAATTTTATACTCAACTTCAGTATTTTTCTCAGCCATTACTTTCTTAGCTTCATCTACTACTATCTCTTTAATATAAGTAAATTCTTTTAATGTTCCAACTAATGGAATCATTATTTCTGGTTTAACTACTAAACCTTCATTTTTTACATTTATTGCTGCTTCTATAACAGCTCTTGTTTGCATTCTAGCAATCTCTGGATAAGTAATAGCTAATCTACAACCTCTATGTCCCATCATTGGATTAAACTCTTTTAATGAATCTACTCGTGTTTTTAAATCTTCAAAGCTCATATCTAATGAATTAGCTAATTCTTTTATCTCATCATCTGTATGAGGTAAAAATTCATGTAATGGTGGATCTAAAAATCTTATAGTAACTACATATCCAGCCATTTCTCTAAATAAACCTTCAAAATCTTCTCTTTGATAAGGTAAAATCTTACTTAAAGCTTCTTCTCTTTTCTCAAGAGTATCAGCTGTAATCATTCTTCTAAAGTTAAATATACGCTTTTCATCAAAGAACATATGCTCTGTACGACAAAGTCCTATTCCTTTAGCTCCAAATAATCTTGCTTGTTTAGCATCTTTAGGAGTATCTGCATTAGTTCTAACTTCCAAATGTGCTTTATCATCAGCCCACTTCATTAATGTCTCAAAGTCCCCTGATATAGTAGGAGGTACAGTATCTATTTTTTCTCCATATACTAATCCAGTAGAACCATCTAAACTAATCCAATCACCTTCATGATAAACAGTATTATCTTTAGTAGTTAAAGTCTTATTATCTTCATCTACAACTATTTCACCACAACCAGATACACAACAAGTACCCATTCCTCTAGCTACAACTGCAGCATGAGAAGTCATACCACCACGAACAGTTAATACTCCATGAGCAACATTCATACCTTCTATATCTTCAGGAGATGTTTCAGCTCTAGCCAATATTAAATCTTTCTCGCCAGCTTCAGCAAAGTCTAAAGCAGCTTGTGCTGTAAAACATAGTTTACCAGTAGCAGCCCCAGGTGAAGCAGCTAATCCTTTAGCAATTACTTTACCATTCTTTAACTTTTCTTCATCAAAGTTAGGATGTAATAATTGATCTAATTGCAATGGTTCAACTCTCATTAAAGCTTCATCAATAGATATCATTCCACTATTTACCATATCAACAGCAATTTTTATTGCAGCTTTACAAGTTCTCTTACCATTTCTAGTTTGCAACATAAATAATTTACCATCTTCTATTGTAAATTCCATATCTTGCATATCATGATAATGATTTTCTAATATATTACAAATTCTTTTAAATTCTTGATAACATTCAGGCATTACATCTTTTAATGTATCTATACTTTGAGGAGTACGTATACCAGCAACAACATCTTCTCCTTGAGCATTCATTAAATACTCTCCAAATAAAGCATTCTCACCAGTAGCAGGATTTCTTGTAAAAGCAACACCTGTTCCAGAAGTATCCCCTTTATTACCATAAACCATTTCTTGTACATTAACTGCAGTACCCCATTCACTAGGAATATCATTAAGTCTTCTATAAGTAATAGCTCTATCATTATTCCAACTTCTAAAAACAGCTTTAACTGCTTCTATTAATTGTTCCCTAGGATCTTGTGGAAATTCACTTCCAGTTAATTCTTTATACTCAGTCTTATATTTATTAACAACTTCAACTAAATCTTCAGCACTAAGTTCAGTATCTAATTTTACATTCTTCTCTTCTTTAATCTTATCAAATAATCCCTCAAACTTTTCTTTAGGTAATTCCATAACTACATCAGCAAACATTTGAATAAATCTTCTATAAGAATCATAAACAAATCTTTTATTATTAGTAATATTAGAAAAACTTAAAGCTACACTATCATTCATACCTAAGTTTAAGATAGTATCCATCATTCCAGGCATAGAAGCTCTAGCTCCACTTCTAACAGAAACTAATAAAGGATTATTAACATCTCCAAATACTTTACCAGTAATACCTTCCAACTCTTTTATTTTATCTATTATTTGTTTTTTAATATCATCACTCAATTGTTTATTATCAGCATAGTATTTATTACATGCTTCAGTAGTAATAGTAAATCCTCTAGGAACAGGTAAACCTAATGAAGTCATTTCAGCTAAATTAGCTCCTTTACCTCCTAGTAGTTCACGCATATCTTTATTACCTTCACTGAACAAATAAACATATTTCATATATAGTGCCTCCTTATTCTAATCTATTACAATTATAGCAATAAATATAAATAAAAAAAAGACTAAAAAATTAGTCTTTTAATAATTACCTACTATCTTTTCAATACCCTTTACAGATTTAAATTTATCAAGCACTATTAATTGATCCATAGTATGTTTATCAATTACTTTTAATTTAATTAAATTAGTAGCTAACTCTAAATTAGCTTCATTTGTACTTATCTTTTTACTAGCAATTTTTTCTCCTAATTCAAATGCATCACTAATACCAGAAGTATAAGTACCAATATTAATTGAAACTAAAGGAGTTTTATATAAAATAAAGTTCTTCAACTTACTACCATTATAAACATCATCATCTTTAAAAGGTACCATCAAAGCTATAAGTATTAATAATATAATAATAAATCCTCTAACCATACCAATGATAAATCCACATATAGAAGAAGGAATAGATAAAATAATAGTAGAATCAACAATCTTTTGAAGTAACTTAGTAAAAAACATAACTAAATGATATATTCCTAATAAGACAAAGAATACTATAAAGAATGCTATTATCTTATATATAAGAACATTTAATACTACTAATCCTTTAATATTTCCAGTAAAACTAAAATATGGCATGTACTTACATAAGAAGTTCCCTAAATTATTAGAAAATATAGAACTAATTACGAATATTAGCACCATACCAACTAAAGATACACCCTCTTTAATAATTCCTCTTTTAGAACCTATTATTCCAAACATTAAAATAAATAAAACAATTATAATATCTAAAATATTAAACATACTAACACCTCTAAGTTAATTATAAACTATTTATTAATTTTATGCTATAATATTCTTGAGGTGGAAAGTGTGAACGTTGTAATAAAAGTAAATGATGAAATAAAAGAAAAAATGATTGAATACTATAAAGATAAAAAAAGAGATAAAGTAATTCCATATGTAGTATTTCAAGCTCAAGAAGAAGATACCGTAATAACACTTTATGAATCAGGTAAATGTATGTTTCAAGGAACTAGTGCCGATGTAGATGCAGCAATGTGGGGAGTAGCACTTGAAAATACTAAAGAGAAACAAGAAGAAAACAAAAAGAAAGATGCTAAATATTATAATTGTAACTCAGTAGGTAGTGACGAAGTTGGAACAGGTGATTACTTTGGACCTATAATAGTAACTGCTGCATACGTAACAAAAGAAGATATTCCTTTTCTTGAAAGTCTAGGAGTAACTGATTCTAAGAAAATAGATGATTCAAAAATATTAAAAATAGCTCCTGAAATAGCAAAAAAAATAAAGTATCGTTCAGTAATACTTAATAATAAAGAATATAACAAAAGATATACTAAAGATATAAATATGAATAAAATAAAATCTATTATGCATAATAAAGCATTATATCAGTTAATACAGGAAGAAAAACCTAAGTACGATTACATAATTATAGATGAGTTTGCTAGAGAGCAAAGATACTATGAATATTTAAATGGAATACCCAATATTCAAAGAGGTATAACATTCATGACAAAAGCAGAAGAAAAAAATCTAGCAGTAGCTTGTGGATCAATAATAAGTAGATATTTATTTATAAAAGAATTTGATAAGATTTGTGATGAAATACATATTCCACTACCTAAAGGAGCCGGTAAAGATGTAGATACTATCGGTGAAGAAGTAGTAGAAAAATATGGTAAAGAAAAACTAAATGATATAGCTAAAGTTAATTTTAAAAATACAGATAGAATACTTCATACAATGGTATATTAAAAAAAGAGTTTTAAAACTCTTTTTTTTAATCTCTAATTTTAGTTCCACAATGAGTACAAAACTTAGTAGTTTCAGTAATAGTTGATCCACAATTAGGACATACATTAGGATTATTATTAGTAACTTGATTATCAGGCATTTGCTGATTATTATAATTATTCATGTTTTGATTAGGTACATTATTATATTGCATATTATTTGGCATATTATTATATTGTTGATTATAGTTAGTTTGATTATTATACATATTATTTCTATTTGGACTAATATTATTAAATGCTTCTTGTATATTAGTTTGGTCAGATTGATAAGCTACCTCACTAGCAGATAAAAGTCCTTTTTTAATATTATTATATTTAATAATAGCTACTATTAAACAAACTAAATTAAATATACCTCCTACACTAGATAAAAATGATAATAATACTTCAATGGCCTCTCCTCTACCACTATATGAAATAATAGAGTTAGATATTGGAATACCTATTTCCAAGCCAATTAATATGTATCCAACTGCTTTATTAAATGCTAATTTTCCCATTAAATATAAATTACCAACAGGAACAAAAGCTAAAGCAGTACCTTGCCCATACAATAGCTTATTAAATTTATTTAAGAAAATACCAACTGCAATATAGATTGCTAAACTAATAGCAAAAATAACTAAGCCAATAATTAAAAAAAATACAATAACAGCACCTAAAGCATCATAATCTCCCATAAAAACACCTACCTTAAGACAATTTTATCAAAGAAAATAAAAAAGATAAATAATTATCTTTTTCTTTTGTAAACTAAATGTTTATATGAAATATTTTCAGGTGTAGTATGTGAAGATAATACATTACTATCCCAATCATTCTTATTAAATTCTGGAAAGAAACAATCTGCATCTTTATCAGTTGCATCAATTTCTGTAAGTAACATTTTATCAGCATGATTAATCATTTGAGCATAAATAGATGCTCCACCAATAATCATAAACTCATCTTCTCTACTTCCTATATAATCTAACAATTCATCCAATGATTTAACTATTATAACATCTTTATCTAGTTCAACATCTTGATTAGTTAAAACTACATATTGTCTATCCTTTAATTTTCTAGGAAGAGACTTTAAAGTATTTAAACCCATAACTATAGGTTTACCAATAGTATTCTCTTTAAAAAATTTTAAATCATCTGGTAAATGCCATATCAAATCATTATTTTTTCCCAATTCACGGTTTTTACCAACCGCTGCAATAATAGTTACATTCTTCATATTTATATACCTAAATCAAATTTTAGCTGTGGATTTTTTGTTTTTACCTTTTCTCTAGGATAATCAACAATCTTAATATCTTCTGGTTTAATATCGTAGAAATCTAACTTCTCAGGATTTATTTCTATTTTTGGATTACAATCTATACATTCACGATTAAGCATTTCTTTAGCTTGTTCCATATGTCTATCATATATTTGAATATTATCATAAAACCATGTAAATCTACCTGGAGTCATACCAATATGTCTAGCAATTAAATGTTGTAATATTACATATTGTACTTGATTAATACAACCAGCAGTTAAGAAATCACTACTTCTTTGAAATAAACACATATCTAAATAATCTTTATTATCATTACCATGTCTTACATTCCAAACAGTTTGAAATGCACAAGGCTTTAATCCATGAGGATCTTTAAAATCTTCCACTTGCCACATGCTTATTATATGTCTTCTTCCATCTGGATTTTCTTTTAAACCTTTTAATAGTTCTTTAACTAAGTCATGTCTTCTAATTGTTTCTCCATAACAAGCTCCAATAGTAGGATGTCCTTTATCATTTAATTCATAGTTACCATCTTTATCTCGAATAGCCCATTCTTCCCACCAGTTGTTAATCTTATGATCTTTATCCCATGTATTTTTACCTAATAATTCATCAAATGTTACCAAATCATTACTCTCTTGTTGATATATCCATAATATTTCACTTATAGCAGCCTTAGTTGCTATAGGTCTTAAAGTAATTAAAGGTGACTCTCCTTTACTTAAATCATAAGTACACATACCATGATTAACAGATAAAGTATGCGCAGGAGTTCCATCACTATATTTAGGTCTTGGATCTTTATCTAAACAACCTTCTTCTAATATTCTCTTAATTATTTCTTTAGTATATTGATCTCCTTTTGTTCCAACAGCCATTTGAATACCTCCTTCTAAAATATACCAAAATCATCTTAACATAGTTTTTATTGCTAAAGCAAACAAATCAAAAAAAAATACGTTAAATAACGTATTAATTAGGTCTTGTCATATACATATCATTAACTACACCATCTTCTGATACAGATGAAGTAGAATTTGAATTAGAAGTAGATCCATTATCTTGGAACAATACAACAAATCCAACAACACCAATAACGATAATAATAACAACAGCAATCATTATTAAACTTTTATTTTGTTGCATAATTAAGTTATTTTTCTTTGAAGCCTTCATACAATCACCTCTAGTATAATTATACAATAAGAAAAAATAAAATAAAAGTATTAATAATTATACTTAGTAATATTTTTACTTTTTACATAATTAGAATATTCTTTAGTTGGACTACAAGTAATACTTTTAAAACCTTTATCTAATATATATACTCTATCATCATCAATATCTAAAGTAGTATTATCTTTAGTAAAACTATAGTTAAAGAAACGATATACATCACAATTAATATATTTAGAAGTATGATAAGTATCAGAATCTATAATATTATTTCTTAACTCATAATTTAATTTAGATAAAAAAATCTTTGATATATTGTTACGTGCATCTCTAAAGAGACGTCTATTACCATATTCACTAGAACGATAAGTTGTTTTGTCTATACTACATAATGTATCAATAGCTAAATCACAAGTTGATAAATAACTTAATTTATTAATAATAGGAACTATACCTGACTTAAAATAGCTTTTTTCCATCAAATCTTTACCAACTATTTTTTCAACCATTTTAGCCATTTGTACTTGTTCTTTATAATAAATACTATTTATAGGAACATTAAAATATTTTGATAAAAGATATTCAGTATACCCTTCATTCAAGCCATCTCCAAATGATATGATTTTATTTTTAGAATTCATAACAATAGTATTTAAACCACAAATTGTCTTATTACTAGTAGATGACATATGTAACAATTCATGCATTAAAATATGTTCAAACTCCTTATCACTACAAACATTATCAAAAATATGCAAATCATTATTTAACATATCATAAGAAGCTATTGCTCCACCGGATTTAACTATGTCTTTTATTCTTTTAAGAAAATTTGATCTGTCGTCATAAAATCCCAAAGTATTAAGATTATTATTAAAATTAGATAAGTATTCTTTTGGAAAATTATTTTTCAAACATTCTTGAAACTTTATAATTATTCTATTAACCGAATCATTAAACTTTAAATAATCATTAATATCACATTCACTAAATTTTGTCTCAAAAAAAGTAGGAAAATAATAACCAGTTTTACTCTTTTTAGAGATAAAGTAAGTACATTGATTATTAGAAATAACGTTTTTAAAAAAAATTTTATATTTACTAATTTCTTCCTTCTCTTTATTCATAAAACCCCTCGTTTTAAAATGTATGTGTATTATATCATAAAAAAAAGAAATTACAATAAGTAATTTCTAATCTCTTTGTTTTACAAACTTCTCAAAGTTATTTATTTCTGTAGTACTTAAATCAGTATCGGCAAGTAGATCTAATAATTTTTTCTGATCTCTGCTAAGTTTCTTAGGAGTAAGTACTTTAAATACTAAATACATATCACCTTTATGATGAGCATATTTATTATCTACTCCTCTACCTTTAATACGTTGTTTATCTCCACTATCAGTACCAGCAGGAATATTAACTGAAACATTACCATATAAGGTAGGAATTTTCTTCTTTCCACCACAAATAGCTTCAGTAATAGTTAATGGAACTTCTAGATAAATATCATCATTATCTCTCATGAAATATTTATGTTCTTCAACTACAAATTCAATATATAAGTCTCCGTTTTCTCCACCATTTGCTCCAGGAGAACCTTTGCCACTTATACGTTGTCTATCACCAGTATTAATACCAGCAGGAATATTAATAGTTAAACGTTTATTCTTTTTAACTTTTCCTTTTCCATTACATTCGTGACATGTTTTCTTAAATGTTTTACCTTTACCACCACAATCAGGACATGTAGTTTTAGATAGGAATGAACCTAATATTGTTTGTTGTTGAGAAGTAACAGTACCTGCTCCATGACATGTTGAACAAGTCTTAGAATCAAATCCTCCTTCTCCACCACATTCATCACAGTCTTCTACTACTTCTATAGTAAACTTCTTTTCACATCCATTAATTGCTTCATCAAAAGTAATATCCATACGCATTAAAACGTCACTACCACGGGAAGATGTACGTCTACTATTTCCTCCAAATCCAGAGAAAGAACTACTTCCTCCAAATCCTCCACCGAAAATAGAATCAAAGATATCACCAAAATCAAAATCACTAGCATCAAAACCAGCAGAATATCCTCCACCAAAACCTGAAGAGCCTGCTCCACCAGCACCTACACCAGCGTGACCATATTGATCATACATCTTTCTTTTATTTTCATCAGATAATACTGAATATGCCTCTTGAGCTTCTTTAAATTTTTCAGCAGCATCTGGATTATCTTTATTTAAATCGGGATGGTACTCTTTAGCTTTTTTTCTAAAAGCGCTTTTAATTTCAGCATCACTTGCATTTTTATCAACGCCTAAAACTTCATAATAATCTCGTTTTGAAGCCATTTAATCACTCCCTTATTAATAATCTAAAATTAAGTAGTCCAATTAAGGACTACTTAATTATTTTATTCTTCTTCAATGTCTGCTTCTTTTACATTATCAGACTTGTCTTCTTTTTCATTTGAATCATTAGATGATTCTTCAGTTTGATGTTCTTTAGCAGCTTCTTCATATACTTTAGCAGATAAAGCCATAGCTTTTTCTTGTAATTTTTCTTTCTTTTCTTTTATTTCATCTATATCGTTATCTTCTATAGCTTTTTCTAGCTCTTTAGCTAAATCTTCAGCTTCTTCTTTATCTTTCTTATCTACTTTATCTCCTAGATCTTTAATAGCTTTCTTAGTTTGGAATACTAATTGTTCAGCTTCATTCTTTATTTCAGCTTCCTCTTTACGTTTATCATCTGCTTCTTTATTTTCTTCAGCTTCTTTTCTCATCTTTTCAATTTCTTCATCAGTTAAATTAGTACTTGAAGTAATTGTAATTGATTGTTCCTTGTTAGTACCTAAATCTTTAGCCTTAACATTAACAATACCATTAGCATCTATATCAAATGTAACTTCAATTTTTGGTACTCCTCTAGGAGCAGGTGGAATATTAGCAAGTTGGAAGTTTCCTAAAGTTTTATTATCTGCAGCCATAGGTCTTTCACCTTGTAAGATATGAATGTCTACAGCTGGTTGATTATCAGCAGCTGTTGAGAATACTTCTGTACGAGAAGCAGGAATTGTTGTATTACGAGGAATTAATGTAGTCATAACTCCACCTAATGTTTCAAGTCCTAATGATAATGGAGTAACATCTAATAATACGATATCAGATACATCACCAGTTAAAACTCCACCTTGAATAGCAGCACCCATAGCAACTACTTCATCAGGGTTAACTTCACGAGATGGTTCTTTACCTAACTCTTTAGATATTAAATCATATACCATTGGAATACGAGTAGAACCACCAACAAATACTACTTTATCAATATCTTTCTTAGTCATTTTAGCATCCTTTAATGCTTTATTTACTGGATCTAAAGTAGATTCAACTAAATCAGATATTAAGTCTTCAAATTTAGCTCTAGTTAAAGTTACATCTAAGTGTAATGGACCTCCATCTTCACCTTGAGTAATAAATGGAGCACTAATTTGTGTAGAAGTAACACCTGATAAATCTTTCTTAGCTTTTTCAGCAACTTCTTTTAATCTTTGCATAGCCATTTTATCTTTAGAAAGATCTACTCCATTTTCTTTCTTAAATTCTTTAACTAAATATTCAATAATTCTTTCATCAAAGTCATCTCCACCTAAATGGTTATTACCATTAGTAGCTTTAACTTCAAATACACCATCACCAAGTTCTAGAATAGATACATCGAAAGTACCACCACCTAAGTCATAAACTAAGATAGTTTGTCCTTCTTCTTTATCTAGACCATATGATAATGCAGCAGCAGTTGGTTCATTAATAATTCTTTCAACTTCTAATCCTGCAATCTTACCAGCATTCTTAGTAGCTTGTCTTTGACTATCAGTAAAGTATGCAGGAACTGTAATAACTGCTTTATCAACTTTCTCGCCTAAATAACTTTCAGCATAATCTTTAATATAAGATAAGATCATAGCAGAAATTTCTTCAGGTGTATATTTCTTACCATCTAATTCTACTTTTTTACTTGAACCCATTAATCTTTTAATTGATGAACAAGTATTAGGATTTGTAATAGCTTGACGTTTTGCATTATCACCAACTATTCTTTCTCCATTTTTAAATGCAACTACAGATGGAGTTGTTCTTCCTCCTTCTGGATTAGGAATTACTTTTGGAGCACCAGCTTCCAATACTGCACAACATGAATTTGTTGTACCTAAATCTATACCAATTATTTTACTCATAAATTATCTCTCCTTTATTTTTGATTTATTTTAACTGAAGCAGCTCTAATTACTCTATCTTTTAATTTATATCCTTTTTGCAATACTTCAATAACTGCTTCATTTTCTAATTCATCTACTTTATCAGTAAGAAGTGCTTGTTCTTGAGAAGGATCAAATATTTCACCTTGTCTACTAATTTCTTCAACACCATAGTTTTTTAAAACACCGAATAATGAAGAATATATCATTTTAAATCCTACTAAGAACTTAGATAGTTCATCATCTAAATTATTATCATCTAATTTAATAGCTCTTTCAAAATTATCAACTATAGGTATTAAATCAGTAATTAAACTTTGATTACAATATTTTAAAGTATCTGTTACTTCTTTATCCTTACGTGTACGATAATTAATTAATTCAGCTTGAGCTCTTTTAACTTGATCAACTAATTTATTATTTTCTTCTTCTAAAGTACGAATTTGTGTTTCTAAAGCATTCATAGCTTCATTTTTTTTATCTTCAACAGGAGTTTCCTGTTCAACTACTTTTTCTTTTTCTTGTTCTTTTTCTTTTTCTTCTTGTAGTTCTTCAACTTTTTGTTTTTTCATAATTACCTACCTTTCAATATTTTCTTTCATGTACTCTAACATACCAACAACTCTATCATATTCCATTCTCTTAGGACCTATAATAGCAATTGTACCTTCTTCATTACCATTTTTAAACTTAGTTTTAATAACAGTAACATCATCATCAATTTTACTTTCTTCTCCAATATATACTTTAATATTATTGTCATCATCTTGTTCTATGCTATTAAGTAACTCTTTATTCTCTAATTTGTTAAAAACATTCTTAATTTTTTCTACATTATTAGAAAACTCAGGTTGTTCAAGCATCTTAGTACGACCAACAATATTAACATCATGTGAAGAATAATCATTAAATACATGATAGAAAGCATTATATAGTTGTTCATGTTGTTTTACATAGTTTCCTATAATAGGTTTAATTTCAAACTCCAATTTAGAACTAACTTCATCAATTGGTGTTCCAGCAATAAGATTATTTATAAGACTAACAGTCTTTTTAATCTCATCAGTAGAAACATCTTTTAATTTAATACTTTTATGTTCTACATGTCCTTTGTCAGTAACTATTAAAACTACCATACTCTCTTCATCAATCGGAACTACTTCTATTTGTTTAAGAAGGTTCTCATGAGAACTACCACCAAGAACGACAGTTGTATAATTAGTCATATCTGATATTATCTGTAAACTTTGATTAATTGTATCAGATAAAGCAAGTTGCTGATTTTTAAAAACAATTTGTAACTTAAACATATCTTCAGCATTCATTTTCTTAAGTTCCATTAAGTTATCGACATAGTATCTATATCCAGCTTCACTAGGAACTCTACCTGAAGAAGTATGAGTCTTCTCAAGCAATCCCATATCTTCTAGAGACGCCATTTCATTACGCACTGTCGCACTAGAGCATTTTAGGATTTTCGAAAGTACTTTAGAACCAACCGGTATAGGTTCTTTAATGTATCTTTCTACTATCAATTTAAGAATTTTATTTTGTCTTTCAGTCAACATACTACTGACCTCCTAGCACTATATTTTCACAAGTGCTAATTATATTTTAGTATTATCTTTAGCACTTGTCAATAAAAAGTGCTAATTTTTTTCAAATAAAAAAAAGTGATTAAAAAATCACTCTTAATAATCTACTGGAATAAGTCTAAATCTCATTGCTCTTTCTATTTTTTTATTTGTAGAATCATTAGCATTATCTCTTTGATACAATATAGTACCATGAGAAATAGAATTGCTAGCTGGTCCTAAAGAAACCTCTGCACCTTGTAAAGTTACTTTAAAATAATATGAATCACCAGTAGCATTTACTATACTCCATTTTTCTTTATCTGCTTCTCCATGGCTTTTATCTGTACCAACTTTTCCATCACCAATACCTGATACAGAATTTAAATCATTTATTAAATTAGATATTTTTCCATCTTCAAATGTTTGAAAAACTTTACCATTTAAACCGGAAGTTATTATATATTTACCATTAACATTAGTTAAAGTCCACTTTTGTTTGTTTGATCCATCAAAATAGTTTAAAGATGAAGCATATAGTTTATTATCTTCACTTAATTTATCATTATTTGTAACAAACAATCTACTATCAGCAGCCGATTGAATATAATATGTACCATTTGGAATATTATTATAGTCAGAATTTATACTCCAAGCAGAATAATGTAATCCATTAGATGTCTCTATTGTATCTAAAGCGTTAGTTATAGAAGGCTTTGTAACTTCAACTTCAACACCACTATTTACCTTTACTTTAAGTGTATGTTGAATTCCAGATAATCCAATATTATGCCATACTGCAACTTCATTAACAGGAGTATTAAAACCAGATAAAGTTAAACAAACATTACCAGTACCACCATCATAAATATCAGTAGAAGAATTGCCAACTGTTATTTTACCATCTGTAACAGGAGGATAATCAGTTGAATTTTTACCATATGCAATATTTTTTCCAGCACTGTCTCCATCACTACTGATAACTTGAATTTCTTTCCAATAATTATTTTTATTTGAAGAGCCATCAGACATACCACTAATACAATCAGTTATAGAAGTTATAGTTCCACTCAAAGCAGAATTAGTTTTAGCAGGAGGATTATCTATCCCACCAGATGAAACTTTCTTTATTTTTGCATAACCTGCTCCACTATGAACTCCTTCTAACATAAATCCATTTATAAATTGAGGAGTATATTTTGCTTCATCATATGTACCATCTTCTTTTTGAATCTCAAGGGTATAACTAGCATTCGACTTAGTCATACCAGAGCCCTCAGAAGCACCTTTAGTCCAAACACCAGCATAACCAGCTATATATGAGGAACCTCCTCCACCAGTATTAGTACCAGCTGTTCCATTATAATATCCATGACCACCTTTTAAACCTGTAGCAGGACGATGAGTAGGATCTTCTTCTTTTTGTTTAGCACCTAAAGCACCTTCACTTGAATTAAGTCCTAGAATTGAACCTCCAGCACCTCCAGTTGCAGAAGAACCATTAGAATCTCCTCCACCGGCAGCTACCATAATAGCTGAAGAAGTAATATCTGCATCTAGATTATAACTTTCATCTAAAGTTACTAAAGAAGCTGCTCCATTATTACCGACATAAAAATATAAATGAGCATTTTCTTGTAACCATACTAATCCAGAAGTATATGCTCCTTTTCCACCATAATTAGAAGCTCCTTGAGAACCAAACATCTCAATTTTATACCATCCACTATGACCCATTGGAACAATATACTGCTGTGAACTATTATTAGCACTAAATTGTGCTTCAGTCATACTAAATCTATTTAATTCATCTTCAATTGTTTTAACAAAGTTTTTATTAGTAACTCTATTAGTCTGCATAGTACTTATAATAACAAGTATAATCATAATACCCATAATCATAAGTCCATATAAAATAGTAGAAAATGCAAAACCCTTATTATTCAATTTAAACATCCAATCACCATCTATTCTAAATCTAATTCTATCATAATTTCTTTAAAATAACTACCCATTTATCTCCATATTTTTTATCTTTAATAGAACTAAAATTATCAGAATAAACTATTCTATCAACACTATCATTTTCAGCTATAATTAAGCCATTTTCACTTAATAAATCATATTCATCAATCTTCTCAATACTCTTTTCAATATAATTACTATTATAAGGAGGATCTAAAAATATTAAATCAAACTTAATATTATTATCATGAAAATACTTTAAGGCATTTAAATAATCCATATTTAATACTTCTACATTTTTAACTCCAATAGTACTTATATTTTTCTTAATAATATTACATGCTTTATAATTTTTATCTACTAAATAAGCTTGTTTTGCTCCATTAGATAAAGATTCTATTCCAAGATTACCACTACCAGAGAATAAATCTAATACTACACTATCCTTTATATAATCTTGTATCATAGCAAACAAAGACTCTTTTACTCTATCCATAGTAGGTCTTGTACCATCTAAATTAAATCCATCTAAATTTCTACCTTTATATATACCACTAATTATTTTCATTTAATACAGCCCTTCTTATCATTAATAACTTTTAATTTACTTCTTATATTTAAAATAAGAAAATTAACTTCATTCTCATAATGTTTATACTTAGAATATAGTTCATCACTTATTATTTTATCTTTAATCTCCTCATTTCCAGTAACTCTATATTCTTTTATTAAATCTAATAATTCTTTATTCATTAATAACTTATTATTAAGTTTTTTTATTTCTACAACACATTCTTGTTTATCTAATTCACTTAATAATACATCTACTTTTTCCATCAATTCATTCATATTCCAATTATAACAACAAAAAAAGATATAGTCTATTACTTTAATACATCTAAAAAGTTAGAGACCATATCCAAACTATCCTTAAATCTTTTTATTCTATCCTCAATTCTTACTTCATAAAACTTCTTTGCTTCTTCTTCTATTTCTTTTAAATACTTTTCATCTCTATTTAAATACTTATACCAACTAGAATTATCTCTTAAATATCTATATATTAATTCATTATTTTTAATATAGTTAATTGTATATAAATTCATTAATCCTCCATATGATGATATACCTCTTTAGGAGTATAAGTTTTATTTACTAAGTTAGCTCCTTCTCCTAGAGATAATCCTTGTAGTAAACCAATAGTCTTTTGTAAGTTTTGTACTCCTTTTTGAAATGAATCCATATCTATATTCTTAATACTATTAAATACATCTCTAAAACTATATTCTTTAGTTAATTTATTATTTATATACTTACTCCATACATCATTATCATCACCATATATATCGTATAATTCATATAGTTTTTGCCATGAGGATTCTCCACTCATAACAGAAGATATTAATTCAGGATGATTTCTAGCAAATAATTTAAAACTTTCTTTAGACATTACATCACCACTATATTTTATGAAATATAAAAGAAAAAAGAAGTATTACTACTTCTTTATTTTAGAAAATCATCTATAGTCATTAATCTATCATCTATTTCAGATAAAGATATTTTATCTTTTTTTGGAATTACTTTTTCTTCTTCTTTAGTTTCTTCCACTTCTATATTTAACTCATCTTGACTTTCATTAGCACTTGATAGAGATGCTACTATAAAAGCATCAGTTAAATTATGTTTAATTATTTGAGAACCTGTAGAATAACGATCTGCGATAGGTAGCTCAGTAGCTTTAACTAAAGTAATTGAACCATTCTTTAATCCAAAATAATTCTTATTATCAGTTACAAATGCTTTTAATACTTTATATGGATTAGATTTTACTTCACGTATAGCCAAAACTCCTCTACGTGTACGAGATGATAACTCAAACTCAGAAAGTCTAACTCTCTTACCAGTTCCTTTATCTGTTACTAAACTAATAAATTCATGTACTGTATTATTAAATGTAGTAGCTGAGACAACCTTATCTTGTTTTAACATCATACCTTTAACTCCACTAGCTTTAACTCCCATTAAAGGTATTTCTTCTGTTTTAAATGTTAATAAATATCCAGCATCAGTAACCATCATAATATTGTCATATTCTTCTACAAAAGCATCTAATAGTGTATCATCACCTTTTAATTTCATACAACTAGAAGCTTTAGAATACCTTTGTAATTTGAAATCTTTAAGAGGAGAACGTTTAACAATACCATTTCTTGTAACTGTAATTATATTCTTATTAGATTCAAATTGATATGCAGGAATACAAGAAATAATTGATTCTCCAGCCGGTACTTCTATTACATTACTTACATGTTTAGGCATATCTTTCCATTTTAAATCAGGTATCATATGAACAGGTATATGTAAATAATTACCTCCACTAGTAAATACTAATAATACATCTGTAGTATTCATTTCATATAAACCGATAACATAATCATTTTCTTTTAATGTTAAGTCTTCACTTTGTGAAGCTTGATAAGATCTAAATGATGTACGTTTTAAATATCCATCTTTAGTTACTACTACTACAACATCCTCTTTAGGAATCATAGCATCAGCATCTATCTTTATATCAGTAATTTCTTCTTTAATATCAGTAAGTCTAGGAGTAGGATACTCTTTATTTACTTCTTTTAAATCTCTCTTAATAACATTCATTAATACTTTTTCAGAAGAAAGTATAGCAGTTAAACCTTCTATTACTTTCTTTAAATTTTCTAATTCATTTTCTAATGCAACTACATCAGTATTAGATAATCTGTATAATTGTAAAGTAACAATTGCTTCAGCTTGAGGTTCACTAAACTCAAACTCTTTCATTAAGTTTTCTTTAGATTCAGCTTTATTCTTAGAAGCTCTAATTACTTTAATAACTTCATCTAATATTGAAATACATTTAATTAATCCTTCTACTATATGAAATCTTGCTTTAGCATGATTTAAATCAAATTCAGTTCTTCTTCTTACAACTTCTTTTTGATGAACAATAAATGCATCTAAGCTTTGTGAAAGTCCAAGTAATTTAGGTCTTCTATTTACTATAGCTACCATATTAAAGTTATAACTAATTTGCATATCAGTATTCTTTAATAGATAATTTAATATTAATTCTTTATTTGCATTTTTCTTAATATCAATAACAACTCTAACATCAGCAGCTGATTCATCTCTTACTTCTAATATTCCATCTATTTTTTTATCTATTCTAATATCATCTATTTTCTTAACTGTTTGAGCTTTATTAGATTCAAATGGAATTTCTGTAATAATTAATGAAGTACCATTTTTTGTTTCTTCCCAATTATATTTACTCTTGATAACAATTCTTCCACGTCCTGTTTTATAAGCTTCTTTAATGCCTTCAATACCTTCTATAGTACCACCTGTAGGGAAATCAGGCCCTTTTACAAATTGCATTAATTCTTCTAATGAACAATCAGGATGATCAATTCTATATATAGTTGCATCTACAACTTCATTTAAGTTATGGGTAGGAATATTTGTAGCATAACCAGCAGAAATACCTTGAGCACCATATACAAGTAATGCTGGAAATCTAGCAGGTAATACTGTAGGTTCAACAGTAGTATCATCAAAGTTAGGAGCAAATTCTACAGTATCTTTATCAATATCTCTTAACATCTCATTAGCTATTTTAGATAATCTAGCTTCAGTATAACGATAAGCAGCAGGAGAATCTCCATCTATAGATCCATTATTACCATGCATATCAATATATGGAAGTCTTGTCTTCCAAGGTTGACTCATACGAACCATTGCATCATATATTGATGTATCACCATGTGGATGGTAATTACCTATAACATCTCCAACAGTCTTAGCAGACTTACGATAACCTCTATCATAAGTATTCTTCTCTTTATGCATTGAATAAAGAATACGTCTTTGAACAGGTTTTAAACCATCTCTTGCATCAGGTATAGCTCTATCTTGAATAATATATTTAGAGTAAGACCCAAATCTCTCTCCCATTATATCTTCAAGAGTATAGTCAAATATCTTCTCTAATACTTCTTCTGTTTCATTTTTCTTTCTTGCCACGAGAATCACTACTTTCTATTTATATTTATCTATTAATTTATTATTACTATTTATTATCTTTCTACCTAATTTATTTTCTAAATCATCTTTAGTGTTTTTAGCAATACTTCCACCAACTTCAGAAATTAATTTGTTTTGTTCTAAACCAATAGGATGATGCTCATTAGTTAACTCTCTAGTAGCAACTTCACCTATATTAGTTAAAAGTATTTCTAAATCACTCATATTATCTCTTAAATTTTCTTTTCGAATACCTTTTAAATTTTTATATTCTGAAGAAGTCATACCAGACCAACTTTTATATATTTCATTAGTTAAAATAGCATATTCATTACTTTCACTAATTCCATGTTTTCTCCATGTATTAGTAAGCTTTTTTCTATCAACAATAGCAATTATTCTATCTTTAATCCAATCTAATGAATAACCTTTGTTAAGATAAAAGTCAATCATTTTATCTATTCCAATAGAAGGATCAAAAGCTTCATCAACTCTTTCTTTTCCTAAAGAGGCTAACCACATTTTAAATGGTTCTGCTTTAGGTGAAGGAATTGATTCAATAAGTCTAAGTATCCCTTCTGTATCTAATGTATCAGTTAAGTACATTTTTCCATCTTTAGAAGACTTCATTTTCAGTTGTACGATTTTTGCGTACAACTCACTACCTTCAGAAATAGTTCTATTTTTTAAATCTGTCCAATATCTTCTTGGATTATGACTATCAGTCAATGCAAAAATAACATCAACTACACTAAAAAAGTATTCTTCTTTTTCAGGGTCCCAGACACTTCTTATCTCTACCCCTTCAAAAAGATTTGAAATTAATTCTATTTTATTTTTCATAACATTCCCCCTATACATATAATTAATTTCTATCCTGAAATTATCATACATATATTCGAATGTCAATAGATTGGTTTTAACTTATTTCATAATCATCTTCAAGTGAGAATTCTACATTCTCTTCTATCCATTCTTTTCTAGGTGGTACATCATCACCCATAAGAATAGATACTCTTTTTTCAGCTAATTGGGCATCTTCAATATTAACTCTAATTAAAGTTCTACTTCCTGGTTTCATAGTTGTTTCACATAACTGATCTGCATTCATTTCACCAAGACCTTTATATCTTTGAATATCACATTTTTTACCTTTAGATTTTTCTTTCATTTCTTCTACTGTATAAGCATATTGTATATCTTTACCACTTTGTATTTTAAATAAAGGAGGTAAAGCAACAAATAATCTTCCATCTTCTATTAATGGTTTCATATATCTATAAAAGAATGTAAGTAATAAACATTGAATATGTCCACCATCTTCATCAGCATCGGACATTATTATTACTTTACTATATTCACAATCTTTAATATCAAAGTTAGATCCATATCCAGCTCCAATAGTATATATCATTGTATTTATTTCTTCATTTTTTAAAATATCATCTTCACGAGTTTTCTCAGTATTAAGAACTTTACCACGAAGAGGAAGAATTGCTTGATATGCTCTATCTCTTCCTTGTTTAGCAGAACCACCTGCAGAATCACCCTCGACTAAGAATAATTCTTTACGTGTTTTATCTTTACTTTGTGCAGGAGCTAACTTACCTGATAAACTTCTTTCTTTATTATTCTTTTTATTTTTACCATTACGAGCTTCTTCACGAGCTTTACGAGCAGCTTCTCTAGCTACTTTACTTTTCATACTCTTATTAATTATTTCAGTAGCAATAGCTCTATTCTCTTCTAAATAAATTCTTAAGTTATCAGTAACTACACTCTCTACAGCATTTTTAGCTTGAGGAGTTCCTAATTTACCTTTAGTCTGTCCTTCAAATTGAAGTATTCCTTCAGGTATTTTTAAACTAACTATAGCAGTTAATCCTTCTCTTACATCACTACCATCAAAACTTCCACCTTTAATGAAGCCATTACTTTTAGCATAATCATTAAAGACTTTTGTTAAAGCTGTTTTAAATCCAACTTCATGAGATCCACCATCTATAGTTTTAACATTATTAACAAAACTTACAATATTTTCATTATAAGTATCAGTATATTGCATAGATATATCTACTTCAATATTATCTTTAGTACCACTAAATGATAATACATTATGAAGAGTATTTTTACCTTTGTTTAAATCTTCAACAAATTCTTCAATTCCTCTTTCATAGTGGAATTTAGCACTTCTTTCATCTTCTTCATCTACTACTTCTATAGTAATTCCTTTTAGTAAGAAAGCACTCTCTTGCATTCTTTCACATACAGTTGTAAAAGAAAAATTAATATTATTAAATATTTCTGGATCAGGCATAAATCTAACAGTAGTACCAGTTCCTCTTGCTGCTCCAACTTCTTTTAAAGGTGCAACTGTGTGTCCACCATTTTCAAATCTAATATAATATTCTTTCTTATCTCTTTTTACAGTTACTTCCATCCATTTAGATAAAGCATTAACTACTGAAGAACCAACACCATGTAATCCTCCAGAAACTTTATATCCATCACTTTCAAACTTACCACCAGCATGTAGTACTGTATATATAACTTCAGTAGCACTTCTACCAGATTCATGCATATCTACAGGAACACCACGGCCATGGTCTTCTACACTACAAGACTTATCAGAATGAAGTGTTATTTTAATATAATCTCCATAACCATTTATAGCTTCATCAACAGAGTTATCAACAATTTCCCAAATAAGATGATGTAGTCCTCTCTTATCTGTAGAACCAATATACATACCAGGACGTTTTCTAACTGCCTCTAATCCTTCAAGTATCTTTATTGATTTAGCATCATAATTCTTTTCTGACATATTGTTATCACTCCTAATAATCAACCATATTTATTATATCTAAAGAAAAATCTTTTTTCAACTTAACTCTACATTATTTTACGTTAATTTCCTTATTTTATAAGCATTTAAGAATATCTTATCAAGCTTATTCATCATAACATATAAAAACAAAAAAAGTAAACATCTAATGTTTACTTATTTCTATTTTTAACATTTTCAGAATTTCTCAATAAATCTCCATATCGATGGCTAAGTCTAAAACTCATAAAATCAATATTACCAGAAGCAAATTCATAATCCAAGACGCCATCAGATATAAGCTGTTTAGCAGATTCCCTATTAAATTCTTTAACTTTAGATAAACTAATTCTTAAACTTACATTAACTTTTTCTAATTCATCTTTATTAACTACTGGACTACTACCATTTTTAGATATAATATTTTCAGCATATAGACATGCCTTATTAAAGCCTTCTTGAGATATATAAGCAATTTTTTCATATTCAGAATCTTTAACAAACATAGATAATCTATTATTTGGATTATTTCTTAAGAGCTTTTTATTCATAAGTTCAATAAAAACATCTGCATCTTCTGCAGAATAATCTTTATATCTACTATCTAAATATTCATGGTATCCATTAGATATTTCTTTAATAAATTTTTCTTCAACACCATTTATCAAATTATTATATGTATCATTATATATTTTATTACTCAATTCACTCATATTATCACCTATTCTTCTTTGAAGCTAATGCTAAATCATCAACAAACATTTCTAATTTTGATACGCTTGAAGGATTTTTGGAGACTTCATCAAACGCAAAAAGTAATGAATCAGTTAAACTTCTGTCTCCATAAACCTTAGATATATTATTATAGAAAAAATTTAAATCATTTTTAAAATATGCTTCACCAACATTTTGAAAATTTAAATTATCTATTCCCAAATCAATTATATCATTTAAACAATCAGTAGCATTATTATATTTACAAATATCCCATTTATCACCAGAAATATTACGAGCTAGCAACTCCGTCATAGCTTCATTCAGTCCTACATAATTATCATCAATACTAAATCCTCCAATGTATTCATCACCCCTAGATAATGCATGAATGGTTTCATGAATAGAATTGTGTTTAATAACATCATCGCTTAGTAATCCAATATTTACAATAGAATCACCACTATCTCTAACATTTAAACCAGCAGTTCCTGGAGTACTATCCAATTTTGAAAAGAATGAGTCGTCTAAATAATAAATATTATTAGAAGCTAATTTTAATTTATCAGAAGAAATAACATCTGAAAAATTACTATTGTTAAACTTATCTATCATCTCAGTACTTGCCCAATCGTTATAATACTTTGATTTATTTGATAATCTAGAAGTATCAATTATCTTCTTATCGAGCAAATATTTTCTAAAAACTTTATCATTCATATCTTGTGCCACTGCCCTATAATTCAAATCATCAATATCATTACTAGAAAATATCTTAATTAAAAAATCATCTGCACAATTATTATGTATAATTTTTTTACTATCTTTCGATAATTTTATATACTGATTCCCTATTAAATCAGTATCCAAATCACTTATAATACGCTTCAACTCACTGGAATCTATCTTATTATTTTTAATAACATCATCCAATTGATTAATGGTAAAGATATTTACGAGATTATTGTTTGAATGATATACATTAAAATAATTTGAATTCTTACTTATTTTATTAACTAATGCAGTAGCTTCATCTGGGGTCATATACTTTAATAAACTCATATCCAAATTTTCACTAGCAATTAAGTCATCTAAGGAAGAATATGATAGTTTTTTATCGAAAAAATCATTAACTGTATTATAAGTCTTTAATATTTTTTTATTTCCCTTAATATTGTTATGAGCACTCAAACCACTACCAATTGCAGCTAAGCCTAAAGAAAAAGCTAATTCAAGTCCACCTTCTTTAAATAATTGTTCTCTACTTTCATCACCTATTGCATAACCAATACCATGTTTAGTTATTACAGCACCTGTATCTAGTAAAGTATCAGTAACAAAGAAGTTTTTAGCAAAATTCTTTCTAAAAGAAGTAGTAATATTTCCAACACCTGTTTCTGCACTTAGTGAAGAAGCACCAGATTTCAATCCCTTAATACCATTAACAATACCTGAACCTAATTGACCATAACCATAAAATTCAGCAGCACCACTAACTCCACCAATTGCTGCTCTACCGAAAACTTTCTTATAGTCATAAGCTTCACCTAATTCTATATTTACAGATTGAGCATATTTTTCCTCTTCATTACCAATGCCATACGCAGCACCAATAACTACAGGAGCAGCTGCTCCACCTGTAAAAACAGTAGCAGCAGTAGCTAGAGCAATCTTAGAAGCAAATTCTGTACCAGTTTGAAATCCTGAAGCAGCAGAACTATCATATTTTAAATTAGACTTAGAATTAATCCATTTACCTATAGCTTCATTTTCAAAAAACTTTTGATTATCTTCTCCAACTAAATCTCTTCTAATATAATTCATAGTTGAATTTTTAATATTATTAGAAGCATCTTTATTAAATAAAGACACCCATCCACTAGCAGACATTCCTCCAACCCAAGCAACACCATCACCTAATGTTTCTCCAACTTTTGCAACTCCACTAGCTAAACTATTACTAGCTACATAGATTGTTGCTCCAGTTTGTGCCATAGCATTTCCTACACCACCAAAACCTTCTCCCCTAAAAACACCGGATACACCATTTCCCCAAGCAGCACAAGTATCCTTAATTGCATTGAACGCACTATTAAAAAAACCACCATCATCTTTTTTCTTTGAATTAGCTTGTTCTTGATATGAAGCTTCTTCAAGATGTTGCTTAATAGTTAACATTTGTTTAGCTATTTCAAGGTCATTTTTTTCACAAGAAAAATAATCAGATATTATTTCTGAAATTTCATCTTGTTTATTTTTTATACAATCTGGAATATTAGACTTTAAATCTTTAAATAGGCTACGATAATCTAATAATAAATCCATATTATTTTTTAATTCATTATACGCTATATTAAATAATTCAATATTTAACTCAAACATAAGTCACCTATCTTTCTGCGTTTAAAGCCTCTTTATAATTGTTATTTAATTGTACAAGCTTTGTATTTAAAACAGATATTTTTTCTTCCATATCACTAATTTTTGAGGAGATAGACTTAGTTAAAGACTCAATTCTTCTAAGATCATTCTCCAATATTTTATTATCTTTCACTAATATACCATTATCAAGGGTAATGCCATCACTTAAATATCCTCCATTCAAAAATGCATTATAAGCCCTATCATTTCCATCATAAGTTGAATGAAGAAGATTATATAGTGAAGATAACAAATCAATATAACTAGTGCATGATATAACATTCTTTTTTAAATCATGAATCTCATCAGATACTTTGTCAATTTGATTTTTATAATAACTAGATGATTCCATCTATATTTCCTTTTTGACCATTTCGTCTAATTTTTTCTTAAATTCTTTTTCTTCATCATCAGAAAAACCAATTGCATATATCTTTTTAATCTGATCATGATTAAACAAAGCCATTTTTTCAGAAGAAACACTACCCTCAGGATATAAACAACCACAGTAATCAAACATTCCATCTTTATCATTACCTGTGATAATACAAAAACCTGTAATCATAAGTCTTTTTTTGCCACCTTTAAGTAAAACAACACTACCTAAAGGAAGATATTTTTTATATTCCATATATTCTCCTTATCTAAAAAGCGGTAATATATACCGCTTAGTAATTCTATGATATTTGTT
>CAMOKF010000002.1 GCA_946617625.1 uncultured Bacillota bacterium | reverse complement strand
ACCAACCGATTATTTGTTTATTAAATATTGCAACTATTATTACTACAATGAAAAAAAATATAACAAAAGGATTAGAAAAAAAGTATTTTAAGAATTCATTTACAAATTGATTCAAATTTTCACCTTCTTTAAATATAAATTATAGCACGAAAAAAGCAGATTTTTTCATCTACTTAATAAATCGTAATATCTTAATCTTACGATCATTTATGATTTAACTTTTTTGTTAATATATAAAGTATATCCTAAACATAGAATTATCAATATAATACTACTTATTACTGTACTTTTCCCTGTTGAAAAAATATTTAATGCATTAAATATCCCGTGAAAAATAATACAAGGAATAAGTGATTTACTTTTATAGAATACCATAACTAGCATATATCCAATTGCTATTGCATAACATACTTGTAATAAGGTTGGAACGAAATCTGCTCCATTTAATAAATTAACAATGTGTCCCATTCCAAATGTAATAGAACTCACAATAATAGCTCTTTTTACATTATCCTTTTCCATCATTTTGAATAAGAATCCTCTCATGATAATTTCTTCCAAGAATCCAACATTCAACATCGTTATTATATGAAATATAATTTCACTAGTTGTATTATTAATATGTATACCACGTCTTAAATTAAATAATGAAATAATCATTAACGGGATAAAATATAAGAATTGTTTAGATTTTTCAGGCTTTGTAAGTCCATAGAATTTTACTCTTTTAATTAAAAAAATTAGAGTTAGTATTACTGCCGATAAAATGGTATTAATAATTGCTGATTGAATGCTTGTATAACCAAAGTTTTGCATTGTATATGAGTTTGCTACTACATAGATAATAATTAATGCTATTGTAATTAATGTTTCATGTTTTTTAAATACTTTTTCCATTTTATTAACTCCTCCTATTTATTAACTTTATTAAAAGTCGTTTCTAATATCTTTTTAAAATGATTTTCATCATAAACTATGGAATTATTTGCAAGTAAACTAGCAATTCCATGTGCAGTTATAAATAATATAGTAAACATTTCTTTTATCTCTTCAATATTTAAATTTGTTTCTTTCTTTATAATATCAAATATATCTTGAAGACCATTTTCATTGTTATTAATTAAGTCTTCTAAATTAAAATCAGAAAATTTATCACTTTGAAATAGAAACTTAAATAAATTCTTTTCTTCTTTTGCAAACTTAATATACTGAAGACCAATACTTAACAATGGATCATCATTACTATTTTTCATCAAATATTTTGAATGATATTCGTCTACTTTTTTGTATAATTCATCTTTTAATATATCCATATTCTTATAATGATACATTATTGGCTGTGTAGAGCAATTTAATTTAGTAGCTATATTTCTAACATTTAAATTCTCTATTCCCTCTTTTTTAATAATTACAAGACTACTATCCATTATCATATCTTTTGTTATTTTTGGGATTGGTGGCACTTTTCATCACTCCTTATAACATTTGTTATATAACATTTGTTATTATACACCAATATTAGATAAAAACCAATATGATTTTTAAATTTCTTGTTACTTTTTTACAAAATAATACTAAAAAAGGAATTGAGTAATCAATTCCTAACATCTTAATCTTGCAATGTATTTGTTTCTTCGCTAATTGCTTCTTTTAATGTTTTTGTATCAATGTCATCAAGTTCTTCATATTCAGCTTCTCTAATTATTGTTTTTTCAACTTCTTCTTTAGTAGGCATTTCACCTTTAACAAAGATATTATAAGCATTTCTACCTATTATCCTTGTACTAGCAACATCTACTCCCCCACCAACAAATCCGCCAACCACTGGAACAACTTTTCCCAAATTAATTATTCCAGTTTCACCAAATTTTGTCATAAATCTAAACCCAACTTTTCTGTTAATAGCAGTCAAGGCTTTTCCTGGTATTTTATCAACCATCGCTACACCAAATTTATTTGCAAATTTTATACCAGAACTTTTTAATATTTCAGTTGCGGCAGATCCAGTTAAACAAGCATATATTAGTGTTTGAACTTGATCCGAATGTATATCATATCCACCCATTTTTGCAATAGCACAACACATTCTTAACTGAACATACATAACACTTGTAATATTAGCTGGTAATGTTGCTATCATTGTTGCAAATCCACCAAACGAAGTAAGAAATCCTGATGTTCCACATTTTACTGTAGAATTATTTATTAGAGATTTAACTGCTTGTTCAACATTTTCATTTTTAGATAAATAGTCTTCAACCAAATCATCGACTGGTAGGCTTACTTTAGGTATTCCATCTACCGATTTAATGTATAAAGTACTTAATATTTCCTGCATTTGTTCTTCAGTAATTGTGGCTTTTACTTTACTTGAGACATTAGAAACAGCATTTGAAACAGATTCTTTAGTTGATAATGCAGTTCCTTTTATTTTAGGTACTGCCACATTACTTGTAAATTCTTTTGCTTCATCATATTTCTGTTTAGAAAATGATACTGCATTCTTTGTCATATCTTTAAAATTAAACTTTTTTTCATTTTCCATTAATTACACCTCATCATATAAATTGTAAATTACGCGAGTTTCACTAAATATTATTATAGCACAAAACAACTATTTTTTATTTCAACTTAAAACATCGCAAGATTACTAAATTCAGAGCATTTAATTTCAAATTGCTTATATGATTAATCTATTTTAAATTATATATTTGCAAATGTAAAAAAAGTTGTGGCATATTTTTTTGTATAATTGAGAAAATCACAATTTATAAATTTGTATCATTTTTTCGCATTCACATTAGATAAAAGACTAAAAAAAATCTTAGTCTTTTAACTTTTTTGTTATCTTATATCTCAGTTTTTTAAATATTATTTCCTAAATACGTTATTAAAATCATTATTATTATAATAATATTTATTATAAAAAAGAATATAATATGCTTCTTTCTCTCAGAATATAGTGTCCCTATAAATTCTCTAATAAAAGCATTAATCCAAAAATATGATTTTGTTTTAGACCCAATTCCTTCTACTTTTATTCCTTGTTCCGCAGCAATAAGTCCTGCTCTCATAACATGATAATTTGTTGTAGAAAAGCCTATATTTGCTTTTTTATCATTAATTAATTTATAAGAAAATTTAATATTCTCATAAGTGCTTTTTGATTTATTTTCTACTAAAATATTCTTTTCTTTAATACCTTGTTCTAATAAATATTTTTTCATTGATTCAGCTTCAGAAATTATTTCATCATTTCCTTTTCCACCTGATGGAACAAATATTAAATCTTTCCCAGTAGTTTTTAATTGTTCATTTCTAAATTCTATTGCTCTATCAACTCTACCCTTAAGTAACGGTGTTAAAGAACCATCATTTAGTATTTTGCATCCTAATATAATCATATAGTCTTTATTCATTTTTGGTTTTGACTTAACTGATTTTATTGCAACAATTATAGTAGCAATCAATACACATTCTAAATAAACAACAGTTAAATAAACTAATGATTCTATAGAATTATAAATATATGGTCCTGCACTATTAAGATTATAAATATTTATCTTACCTGATTGCATTAATAATCCATAAATATAATTTGGCAATACAGTTAATAAGCAAATAAATATTCCTAAAAATAGTCCAAGTAAATTTCTTAATGATAATCCTTCTTTTCTAATCAGATTAATATTGCTAATTGTTACTAAAATAAAAGTAATGAAAAATAAAGGGAGTAAAATTGATGAAACAAATATCAATGAATTAATTACTCTATTAACTGTTTCAAATAATCCTCGGTAGTTAATAATAGACACAGCGTTATCAACTAGAAAGAATGAACAAAATATAATGATACCTAAATAAGCAATATTCTTATATTGATAAATATTTTCTTTTATGTTTTGTTTATAACCTTTTATTAATAAAAATAATATATATAATAGAATAATAGATAGTGATAAAGGAATAACTTCTGAAGCAGTTGATTTACCTAATATATTATCTTCTGTAATAATCATATTTTTATGAATATATAATATTTTTCCAGTTTGATACTCGCCATAATCAAAAAATAAATTAACCCTACCTGCTTTTTTACTTTTTACTTTTATAATGTAATTTCCATTTTTTTCTTTCTCATCTAATACTTCAATCTTTCCTGTATCTTCTTCTATTATTAATTTATAATCACTAGTGTTATTAATATCAAAAGTAACAGTATATGTTTTTCCCATAGTAGTAATAATAAAAAAAGATGCAACAAATAAAACAACACTTAATAATAAAACTTTCTTAATATTATTCCTCATCTATATCACACTCACTTAAGTTTTATTATATCATAATTATATATTTTTTAGTTGTTAGTATTCACAGTGTTAAGAAATAAAAAGACACTTCTATATGCTATAATAAAATGTGATTGGAGGATAATATGCCAGTAGAATTATAAAATGAGTTTATCAATAAAAATTGTACAATAACATTAATGGGTAATGAAAATATCCAATTAATAGGTGTTGTTATAGCAATAGAAGGATATTGGATAAAAATAAAAGAAGATGAATGCATTAGAATTATTAATGGTGCAATGATTCAAGATATAAAAACAAACAAATAAAGTAAAAAGATGAAAATAATATATAATTTCAATTTAATATTTTTTTGTCACAAAAAATGCGAGCTATCTCGCATTTTTAATTATCTTCAACTCTTTTATATAACCATCCACCAACATCTGTGCAATCTATATTATACCCATCAGAGTAGTTATTTTTCAATTTGCAAGTTGTACCTATTTCGTCCGAATCTAAATATAAATACAATTTATCATCTTCTATAGTATAAGTACCTTCTTCACTATAGTGTTTTATGAACTGTTTTTGGTTATCATAACAAGTTTTCGTTCCTTCATAATATTGTGTACATTTTGAATATAAATCATAATCTGACTTATACTTTCCATCAATAAATGATATTTCTATATTTTGAGCTTCATACAGGTTACGATAACTTATATTTATCATATCATCAGATAAATAATTACCATTAATTTCATTTTCTTTTTCTTTAATTTCATTTTCTGTAATAGATGGTAATACTAAAGAAGACCATAATATCAACCAAATAATCCAACCACATCCAATAATACCTAAATGTTTCATATTTATCCTCCTAGCTAATACTTAGTTCTTGTTGTAACTTCATATCTGATATCACCACAATGAATACATTTCTTCGTTAATCTAACATTTTCTTTAGTTACGGTCACATATACTTTTCTTGAAGTATTTGTGCTACTATTATATTCATTTCTTTCCTCTGTTGTGACCCATGAATCTAAGACTTCCTCATTTATAGTTTGATATCCATTAAACTTACCACAAACCTTACATGAATTTGATTTAAAAATAAGTCCTATAATTAAGAAAACACCAATTACGATAGAAATTATCAAATAAGGAGAGGAAAATTCATAATGAGCTGTAAGCATAATAAAAGGTAACAATAATATTGCAGGAACATCCACAAAAATTAAAGATAAAATAAAATTCTCCTTTTTATTATCATCTTCTAAAGAATTATTCTCATAATCAGATGAATCTTCAACTAATTCTTTTTCTTTATAAGTCTCAGAATACTTATTACACAATTCTTCCATTTTCTTATCACCAGGATAAACTTGATTAATTAATTCTTTAAATTCGGTTGCATTAGGACAATGCAAATTATTTCTAAAAGTTTCATTCTCCATATTAGAATTAAAAAATTCTATTATATTATCTTTTAGCTTTTCATGTAATTGTTTTAATTCTGTATCCTTTGGAAAAAGATCTAACAGTTCATGAAGATATATTATTTTATCAAAGTAATATAATTTAACACTAATATCATCAAATTTAATAAAGTCATTATAAAGCTTTATTGCTTTTTCTTTATATATATTTTGCACTTCTTTATTATCGGAATAATCATAGTACAACGATTGACTATCAATAAAAGCTTGCAATGAATCTGAAGTATCAGCAATATTATTTAAAACACTCTTAATATGATATTCCTGTATTTCCTTATTATTGGGATATTCATCTATAAGACTACAAGCTAATTCAATAGCAGCATCATAGTTACCATTTTCATAATAATCTTTTAAATCTTCGATAGAATTTTTCAACTTACTAGATACACTATTAACTGTAACTTTTTCATCATCTAATACCGTTGTAGTTCCACAATAGTTACAAGTAAACTGTTTTAAGTCAGAGCTTCCTTCAAGTTTAGCGTTACAATTAGGGCATTCTAGTTTTACCAGTTTCATTAATATCAACTCCTAAACCTATTCTAATAATATTCTATCACATAAATAGTTATAAATATCATATGTTCTTATAAATAACAAAATAAAAAAGTGATAAAAATCACTTTTCACTTTAAAACAGTTCCTTCTCCATCTTTTACTATGATGTCAACATCTAATAATTTAACAATACTATTATATATTTTTTCATTATTTAAATCTTTATCATGATAATATTTCAAATATGAAGATAAATAATTAAAAGCATCATGTCCTCTAACCCAATCAATTTTATTAATGAATATATCAGTTTTATCTTTATAGTATTTATATCCACCTTTATTTCTTTTAATTACGTTCAACATATTTTCATTTTCTTCTTCCATATAATCAAACTTAAAATAATCTCTTTGACTAAAATCAAACGTAAATATTTGATTATTAGAATATATTGTATTAATATGTAAAAACTTATTATTAGTAATTGTACTTTTTAATCTAATAAATTCTGAAACATCATAAAGAAAATAATTAAGTTTCTTCATAAAATTATCAAAATCATCATCGATATTAAAATAATGAAATATTTTTTTTACATTATTGTCCATCAAAAAATAGTTTTCAAAAGCATAAGCCTTAGTAACTGTAATAGCATCTTTATTAGAAACATCGTAATTATCTAATCCATTATAATCATGATCAACAATAAATACACATTTATCCAAATAATATGGAAACCTATTATTTATGTAATTATACATTACAATGACACCCTTTTTTCCACGATTTTCCTTTGAATCATTATTAGAATAAATATAATTGTCATGATTTATGTTTCTTAAATTATAATTACTTTTAATAGAACTATAGAAATTTCTATCATCAGGTCCCTCAACAAATCCAACATAAGTTCCTTCATCTAAATAGTTTCTTCTTTGATTAAACTCTATTAACATTTTTGAATTAGGTTGGTTTTTCCTAGAAGATGTAAATTCATCTAAAAATTCATTATTCATAATTTACATCTCCCGGTAAACAAACTACATTTTCAAATAAAGTATCATCATCAACAATAAAAGGTGATTGAGTAGAAACTATTAAATGATCTATATTTCCTTCTTTTAATAAATCATTAATTAATCTCTTTTGCCAAATTACAGATAAAGAAGTTTCAACTTCATCAAGTATTAAAACATCATTATCATTAAATACACTAATAATCAATAATAATATTACTTTTTTCTCACCTTCAGATAAGTATTTAAAATTATATCTATTTTTAAAATCTTTATTATCAGAAATAATTAATCCATTTGGAGAACAATAAATCTTTTTATTTTTAAAATATTCACTTAAAAGATAATTTAAGATTTTAATTTTATCATTCTCATAATTTACATAATAATCTAAATTATCAAGAATAAATTTATTAAATACTTGAGCTTCATAAGAATAGTAACTTGTTTTATTGCTTCCTAATAAGAATGATCTATAGAATGAATATCTAGGTATAAGAGGTTCCATAAAAATATAGTATTTATTCATAATATCAGGATTATCAAAGCATAACTCTAAATCTAATTCTTGTGCACTATATTCTCTATTAACCATCTTTTTAAGCATAGTATAATAGTCTCTAGTAAACTTTCTTAATACATCTTCACTATAATAGTTTTTAAATAGTATTTTTTTAATATCAATAGATGGTTTATATGAATTATTAAAACCACCAAGATCTTTATAAACATCATAATCTTTATATATATTTTCATAAATAGTATTATTTATTATTTTTTCAACACTATATTTATTAAATAACTCATTATAAAACCTTTCCATTTCTTCTACACTTAAATGAACAGATTTATTCTCAAAATCTTCCCTCTTTCGAATATCTCTAGGAACTCTTTTTAATATATCTTTTTCTTCTTTTTTATAACTATCTAAAATACGAAAATCATCATTAATAGAAAAATATTTATTAGGAATATTAAAAACATCATTAACAATATCTATTTCTTTTACTGCAGAAATTAAAAATACTCTATTATAATTTTTTAATATCTCATCAAAAGTTTTATACAATTCATTTTTAGAAAACTCAGTATTATCAATATATCTTATATTATTGTAATCTTTTACATTAATAAAACGTAAGTAAAATATATTTAAAATATAACTAGCATCTCTCAAGTAATCACTATTATTTGTTATATTATATTCTTCTCTAAAACCATCCATAGAAAACTTATTACCATCATTAATTACATTTCTAATTAAATGTTGATAACAATTAGGATTTTCTTCTACTAAACCTAATAATTTATAATTATATTTTTCTATGTCACGTTTATTATAATTAATCCAACTTGATTCTTTTTCTAAAGAAGAGTCAATAACATATTCATTAGTAATATTCAAAATATCATTAGCTTTTGGAAATAAATCAACATAATTAATTTTTACATTTTTATTATGATCAATTACTTCAATAGAGTTAAAATAATAATTTAATAATTCAACAAAATCACCAGATAAAAAGGCTTTAACTATTTTTAAAGTTGTACTCTTACCTATTCCATTTTCACCAATTAAAATATTACATTTTTTATCGACATCAACTTCATTATTGTATCTATCAAAAATTCCATTTACTCTAATTTTCATATATTATCACCTCAAGAACTACATTAATAATACCACATTTAAATTAAAAAAAAATAAAAAGAGACAAATTGTCTCTTTCAAATAGACTCTACCTATTAAAAAAATCTGAATAATTATTATTCAATTTATCAATATTTTCTTTATTAGTATAAATATGAATTTCATAGTAATCAGAATCACTTATAATTCCTTTATTTAAATAATCTATTTGTCTTTTTAAATCTTCAAAAGAACCACCATTATTAATTAAATTAATATGAAGTATATTATCAGTATCAAAATGACCTTTACCAATATAGCATTCCCTTCCTTCAGAATAGTTAACAACTATCTTTACATCATCATTATCAGATTCTACATATTCAACTCTTTGATTACCAAAATAATCAATTACTAGATCTTCTTTCATTTCAATAACTTCTTCTTTAGTTTGAGTTAAATCATTTTTAAATTCAAATTTAGTAAAACCTATAGAAGTACAACCTATACCACTACCTAAAATTAATAAACTTAATATAAAAATAATAAATATTAATCCAAACTTATTCTTATGTCCAATAATAAAATTAAATAAAACTGATAATATAATAATAGCAATAGAAATAGATGCAATCAAAGATAAAAGTATTCCAAAAAAGAATAGTCCTGTCTTAGCAATCAAGAAAGAACATACTAAACATATTACAAGACCTATAAGTGTAAAAGCACCACCAACAAATAAGAAAGCAGCAAAACATTTAATCATTATTAATAACATTTTTAATAGTCCTGTAATAAATCTAGAACTAGAATGATCAGGATCTCTAATTATTATTTTTTCTCTTTTATCTGGAATAATATTATCATTTTTATTATCTAAATCACTTTTTTTAAGATCATCTTTATCAACAATCTCATAATAATCCAAATATCTAGTTTTATAAATATGAAGTATTATAATAACACCAAATACTATAGTAATTGCTAAATATATAGCATCAAAAATATTTTTTATAACATTAATAACTCTCCAATTAGCAAAACTAAATAAATCATAATAAATAGCACTTAATATTGAACCAATAATATTAAAACCAATAAAAAGTATAAAAGCTATGAATAACTCTTCAATTATAAATTTTATTTTTTGCTTAAAATTCATATTAAGAAACATATCTATAGATTTAGACATAAAGATTAAAAAATCATCAATATACTTATTAATAGTATTTTTGGTTTCTACCTTTTCTCTAACCTCTCTTACATCTTTATTTAATAATTCATCTATACCTATATTAAACATATTAGATATTTGAATTAATTTATCCATTTCTGGATAAGCAGAGTTACTTTCCCATTTAGATACACTCTGTCTAGAAACACCTAACTTTTCAGCCAACTCTTCTTGACTTAGATTATTCTCTTTTCTAAATTTTTTTAAATTTTCACTTAAATTCATGAAATTTCCTCCTTTTCATGACTAAATCATACAAAATAAACTGGTTGCACTCTACCAATTTTTAGTTGTATTTTGTATATTTTAAGTTGCATTTACCATTATTATATATAAAAAAATAAAAAAGTACATATAAATGTACTTTTATTAAATATCAGTTCTAGATAATATCTGAGCAGGTCTTTTTCTTAATGTAAAGAACACAGGGAACAATCCACATATTAGATTAAAAATATATATTAATACTACTGCTAAAACTACAATACTTTGATTTACTAAGAATTCACTACCTAATAAAGGCATATGACTAATTCTATTAAATATATAAGCACTAAGTATTATTCCAGGTAAACTAGTTAATGTTGTAATTGCGATTATTTCACCACTAAACATTATATAAATATCTTTTTTCTTTAAACCAATTGCTCTATAAATACCAACTTCTTTAATTCTTGATAAGAATGAACTTCTAAGCATTAATATTATTTCAATTAATGATATACCAAGTACTATTAAACTACTAGTAATAGCAACTTTAGTACCATTTTCACGCTCTTTTAAATATTTAGTTTTACTAGCTAGATAAGAATCTTCTACATTAATACCTTCGTTAGTTAATTCATCAACAATAATATCTTTATCTTTAGGATAAACCATTATATTTTTAGATTTCTTTAAAAGCAAGAACCTAACCATATTATCATTAACTAAATTTTTATCAATATTTTCTTCACTATCATAATAACCAACAACAACTAATTTTCTATCATTTATTTTTTTATTTATCTCTTTATTCAATTTCATTTCTTCTTTATTTCTAACATTAACAACAACTTCATAATCATATAATGGCCATCTACCTTCTTTTATATATACTTTATCAGTAAATAAACTCCACTCTTGATAATCACTAGTATAGTCTTCTTCATAATCACCAGTGTAGTCATAATTATTTTCATTAACATTGTTATATAAAATATTAATAAATTTAGATTCATCTGCATAAATAGATGGACTTTCTAAATCAGTAATACCAACAATTTTAAAATTAGGTACGTTAGTAATAATAGCATCCCTATTTAAAAAATCCTTATTCTTATTTAAACCGATCATTTTAGTGATATTCATTGCTTTCTTTAATTGATCTATTACCATTTTATCAATAACTATTTCATTATCATTTTCAGGCATTCTACCTAAAATAATATCATTACTATTTAGCATACTAACAGAAGATAAACTACCAGTTATCGTTGAATTAGTTTGTGCAGTTTGATAAAAATCATCTACTTTTAATTTAAAAGTAACTTTACTATTACCAGGTATTACATAATTAACATTAGGATTATTCTTTAGTTTATAATAATCATCATATACTATTTTTTCTACATGTACTTTTAAATAATTTTTATTTGTATCCACAAAGTCTTTATCATGAATAGTTAAATTAGCTGCTATTCTAGATGCACTCATCATAATAAAGAATCCACTTAAGAAAAATCCAATTAATAATAATTTTTTTATTAATGAATATTCTAATACTTTTTTAAATCCATTAGTAATAAATGTAATAGGATTAAATATAGATGAATATCTAATTCTTGAATTATGCTTTAAAACATTATAATCAAAATCAATAGAGTTTAAATCTTTTTTAGCTAATGTCTTATAGTGATCATCAATAAATTCTATAGAAGAATTATCATCAACTACTTCTATTTTTCTATCATCTAAACTTTTAATAAATATATTATTTCCTTTAAGAACAATTTGAATATTTAAATTAGATTCTTTATCTCTATAAACATCTATACCTAATTTATTATCTTTTGTATTATTCTTAATATCTTTTAAATAGATATTATTATCTATAGAATAATCTAGGTTATCTTCATGGTCATTAATATAATCATTAACAACCCTACCATCCTCTATTTCAATAATTCTAGAGGCATAGAACTTAGCTAAATTAACTTCATGAGTAACTAATATAACTAATCTATCTTCACTTATCTTCTTTATAATATTCATAACTTCTAATGAATTTTTACTATCAAGATTACCAGTAGGTTCATCAGCAATTATAATATTAGGATTCTTTACTATTGCTCTAGCAATACCTACTCTTTGTCTTTCTCCACCTGATAACATAGAAGCCGGTCTTTTTCTATATCTATACATTCCGACACGTTCAAGAACATAAGAAACACGTTTGTCAATTTCTTTTTTATCTTTAACACCAATAGTTCTAAGTGATAAAGCAACATTATCATATACAGACATATTATCAACTAGTTTATAATCTTGAAATATATAACCAATATTTAAATTTCTAAGTTTATCAATTCTATAAATATTATGACCACTAATCTTTTTATCATTTATGTAAATCTTACCACTATTAATCTTATCTAATCCACCAATAGCATTTAATAAAGTAGTCTTACCAGAACCACTAGGTCCAAGTAAAGCAACTAAACCAGTATCTTCAAGAGTAAGAGTTGTATTATTAATAACATGATTACTATTTTTTCTAAACCTATTAAAGTATTTATTAACTTTTTCAATACGAATCATATTAAACCTCCTCTCTAAAAGATACCATTACACTATTTTTAAATAGTTTTCTAGAATATCTTAAACTACTTAATATAGACATACCAGTAATTATTAAATATAAAAGAATATAATCATTTATAGTTAAATATTCATAAACATCTTTTACTACATCTATAGTAGTAATACCAATAAAATCTAAATATATTAACAACATAAATAAGAAGAAAGCAATATTTGCTACTACAAATAATTCAATTAATAATAAATCTCTAGTAACACTCTTAGTACCACCTAACATACGAATAATTGAATAATAACTATTTCTACTCTTTAATATTATTTTTATTATGAAATAAGATATAAAGAATAAAGTGATTACTAGAATTATAGTAACAACAGTTTTTATAACTCTTACGAATTCTCCTAAACCATCATTAACTAAAGTATCTTTTATTTTTAATGTCTTATAATTCATATTATCAAGTTCTTTGGAAACATTATCTACATTATCTTTATCTTTAGTAAACACACTTATTTGATAAGTACCTTTATCAAATAAAGATTTATAGTCAGCTTCACTTATAAAGATTCTTCCATCATATTCATAATCAAAAGTATCTTTTTTATAATTAGAAACATCAAATATCTTATTATAATTATCTTTATTATAAGTTTTACTAACAACTAAATTCTTAGTATCAGTAAAATATAAATTTTCATTAATTATATCTATAGGAGACCATAAACAATTATATTTAGGACAACTATAATTAAAACTATCTGATATAAATGCTTCTCCATTAGGAACTTTATTACTAGGATTTACTTGATACATAATGTTATAAACATCAGATTTATATTTCTTACCTTGAAATCTAACAAATACATTAGAGTATCTTAAATGATTCTGATATCTTAACTTAGAAATAATATTATCTGAAGTATAAACACTAACAATATCATAATTAGATGAATCAGTATATTTAATACCAACTATGTTTACTCTATAATCTTCATTTAAAGCATCATAATTATTATCATCTATATAATAAAAATTCTTATTTAATATTTGTTCAGCATTTCCATTAAATAAATAACTATCTTTACTAATTTCAAATATTACCTCTTTATCATTTTCAGGCATTCTACCTAATGATAATTCACCTCTAAAAGAGTTAATTGGTAATGTATAAGATTGTATCCAATACTTATTATCCTCATCTTTTATACTTCTAGTTTCATCTAATAAACTATCATTCTCAATAATATAATCTACATTATTAATATTTTTTATTTTACTAAGTTGCTCCTCAGTAAATAAAGAATTATCATTGTTCTTTACTATTATTCTATTTAACTTAGTAGTATTAAAAATATAATTATTACCTTGCTCTTTAGATAATACTTCTTCTTTCTTAAATGAAGAGTATTCACCTAAGAGAGAACCTACTATAAAAGCAAATACAAAGAATAATAAAATAAACTTAGGAACAACATTAAAAGTATTTCTAAAACCTAATCTAATTTTATTAACTAATGATATTTTACCTACTTTAGTTAAATAATTATTTTTTACTTTTTCAGTATCTTTTAGCTTAACATCTTCTAATATTCTTCCATCATGCATAGTAATTTTTCTAGTAACATAAGGTTCCACTTGTTCATAATTATGAGTTACAACAATAACTAATTTATCTTTAGATAATTCACTAAGTAATTTCATAATACTTAAAGCACTCTTTTTATCTAGATTACCAGTTGGCTCATCAGCAATAATAATAGGAACATCTTTAGCTAGAGCTCTAGCAATCGCTACTCTTTGTTTTTGTCCCCCACTTAATTTAGAAACTTTAGTATTACGAAATTTATATAAATCTACTTTTTTAATTAGATCTAACACTCTAGGTTTAATATTCTTCTCACCATTAAGCATTAAAACTAAAGCAATATTTTGATAAACAGTATAACTATTAACCAAATTAAAGTTTTGATAAATATTACCAATATTTTTTCTTCTATAATCTTCAAAATCTTTTTCTATATAATGGCTAGTTTCTTCACCATTTATATACATTTCACCATCTTCATAAGTATCAAGTCCAGATATAACATTAAGTAATGTGGTTTTACCTGATCCACTTTCACCAGTAATTGCGACAAACTCACCTAAATTTAACTCTAAATTAATTTTAGAAAAGCCAGTAGCAACTACACCTTTACTATAATAATACTTAGAAACGTTTTTTAATCTAATCATATTATTTCTCCTCTACATACAACATCATATGATATAAAAAGAAAAAAGTCTATCATCTTAAAGTTGCACATTATCTAAATTGATTATACTACAAAAAAAGATGCCTAAGCATCTACAATGTAATATCTTTTTTCGTAATTGTCTTAAGTATCTTTTTACTCTTATTATTCTTAGTATTAGTAGCATGTTTAATAACTGTTTTTTCATACATATTTCTAATGAATCTAGCATTACCAAAATTCTTAGTATTACGATTTTGATTAATTAAATCCTCAACTACTGGAATGCAATCATCATCTAGAATAAATCCAGCTTTAGTAACCATACCTTTAAAAATATCAATCAATTCTTTATTTGTATAATCATCAAATTCTAATGTATAACCAATACGAGAAACAATGCCTGAGTTAGAATCAAGAAAATCTTGCATTTCTTTTGTATACCCAGCAAAAATAACAACTAAATCATCTCTATAGTCTTCCATAGCTTTAATAAGAGTTGCAATTGCTTCCCCATTATATGTATTTTCACCATTCTTATCAGCTAAAGCATAAGCTTCATCTACAAATAGAATACCACCCATTGCTTTTTCAACAACATTCATTGTCTTAACTGCAGTTTGCCCAACATACTCTGCAACTAAATCTTTAGAACTAACCTCTATCAATTTATTCTGTTTAATATATTTTAAATCATATAATATACTACTTATCATTCTAGCAACAGTAGTTTTTCCAGTACCAGGATTACCTAAAAATACCATATGAAGATTTACATTATTTATTTTTAAATCATCCTTAGTTTTATTTTTTAAAGTAATTAAATCAACTAGATCATGTAATGATTTCTTTACCTTTTCAAGTCCAACTAATTCATCTAATTCCTTAAACACTAAATCAACAGATTTAACTTCATCCAATTTAGGAACATCTTTATTAAAAGATATATATTTATAAAGATTATCAACATAAACAGAATAACTATCTTCACTTTTTGGATAAGACTCAGTTATATAATCTAAAACTTTAATATTTAATTCTTCACTTAAATTAATTTTTGAAATAATTTCATTATAAACATCATTAATAGAAGGAGAAACACCTACTATTGAAAAACAAAAAGTATTTTTTAAATTAGTATCTTCTAACATAAAACTATTTAAAACATCTTTCTTACCAGTAATAATACTAATTGTTTTATCTTTACAAAGTTCAAATAAATTATAAAAGAATTTTTTATGAAACATTACATCCTGCATTCCTAAAGCATCTATATTAGAATAAACCATTACTCCATTATCTTTATAATAGTTAACTAAGTCTTCACACTTATCTAACTTAAGTAAAGATAAATTAAACATCTTTTTATTAGAAATATAATTATATTTATTTGAATAATACATAATTAGATTACAAATTGAATCTATAATTGTTTTATCATTAGATTCAATAGTAAAGTTAAAAGTAAGATAATTACTTTCTATTCCTTTACTATAATCTTCCATATATTTAATAATTTTTTTTAATAAATCTTTAGACTCATCATCAATAAATAATGAATCAATAGAATACTTTTCATCATCTAATACTTCTGATTTATTTTCAACTAAAGGAGTATCTTTCTCACCAACTAATGATCTATCAGCAAAAAAGTCTTTATAAACATCTTCCAATATCTGTCTATTATTCATCAAAACCTCCTAAAATAAAAGCATTTAAAATGCTTTTATTTTTTTACGTTAATTTCTAATATTTTTTCTTTTAATTCTTTTTCAATATTTTGTAATTCTACTTCAGCTTCAGCACGTTTAGCACGTCCATCTTCATGAATTTTAATTACAGTATCTAAAGTTTCTATTAAATCTTTATTAGTTTTCTTAAGTGTTTCAATATCAACAATAGCTCTTTCACTTTCTTTAGCTATATCAATTGTACCTTGTTTTAGTGTCTCACTATTCTTCTTTAACATTTCATTAGTTAAATTAGAAACGGCCTGTTGTTCCTTTAAAGATTTTTTAGCATTATTAATTCCTAAAGCCAAAACCATTTGATTCTTCCATAAAGGAATTGTATTAGTAATTGAGCTTTGAATCTTTTCAACTAATTCAGCATCATTATTTTGAAGTAATCTAATTTGTGGAGCCATTTGAATAGAAATAATACGAGTAGTTTTTAAATCATATATTTTCTTTTCAAATCTATTAATTTGAGCTTCCATATCTTGAACTTTTTGAACATCTAATTGTTCTCCAGTTTCTTCTGCTTTCTTTTTTAATTCAGGTAAAACTACATTTCTTAATTCATCTAGTTTTCTTTCTCCAGCAATTATATAAAGAGATATTTCCTTAAAATATTCTAAATTTTTATCATACATTTCATCAAATGTAGAAATATCTTTTAATAATTGAATCTTGTTTTTATCTAATCCTTTTTCAATAGTATTAATATTAGTCTCAATCTTACTATATTTAGCAATTAAAGTATTAATTTCTTTCTTAACATTACTAAATATTTTGAATAATCCTTTATTATTACCATCTATAGAAGCATCAAAACTTTTAATTTGTCCAACTAAATCAGCAAGTAATTCACCTACATCTCCAGTATTTTTAGTTTTAACTCCCTCTAAAATAGAATCAGAAAATTCAGAAATTTTACTTTGAGCAGGAGCACCATACTGAAGTATTTGAGTAGAATCAAATACATCAATTTTTTCATTAAATTCATCAACTGCTCTTTTCTCTTCTTCAGTTAATTCATCATAATTTAATGATTTTTCTATTTTTTCCTCAGTTATTTTTTTTACATCACTTTCTACTAACTCTGTAACCTTTTCATCTTCTTTAGCTTTTACTTTCATTTCTAAAACAGCCATAATTTTCCTCCTAATTTTTTAAATAATCTATTAATTTATTATAGTAATCCATTTTTAAACTAGTAACAGTAGATTTAATAGTTTTTGGAATTGCTATATCAACAGAAGAAACATCATAATTTCCTCCTGTAATACCTGTTCTAAATCCATATTTTTCCCATGCAATTTGTTGAATTTCTTCGTCTTGTAATGCATTGTATAATTTCTTTCCATTATCACTAAACGCTGCATAACAGTGACTATTCCAAATAGTTGGCTTTGGATATAAAACTACTATATCATCTTTTACTTGATTAAATCCATTAGGATTAGAATTAGCAAAATCAATTAAACTCTTTTCATAATCAACTATCATAGGTTCTCCACCCATTCCAGTTTTTAAATATCTTTCAAACAAATCTGCAGGAGTATTATTCATATATCCAGACTTTTGATAGAATTGTTTTAATTTAGATAAATTATCTTCCAATCCTTCATCAGTAATTTGACCATTTCCAAGTATTGATAATAATAATCCATAATATGTTGCTCCAGGTGATGATGAAACTGGATCAGTAGATGCTATATTAATATTTCCATATAAATCATTTAATCCAATATCTGCCCATGTTTTACCTTCTAAGATATAATTCATTAACTTATTCATGTTAGTTATATAATAAACTCCATCTTCTTCTTTAGTAACTATCTCTTGTTCGATCAATTTATCAGCTACATCTTTCCAAGAATATATAACTATAGGAGTATTAAGAGTTAATCCACCATCTAGTACTGTATAACGATCAGATTCTCCAGCATCTTTATTTGGAGATAATTTATAATAATCATAGAATCTTTGATCTGAAGTAAATAATGCATCATATTTAGATACACCTTCTGTATTAATAGAAATAGATTCTTTATTAGATAATCTATCAATAATACTTTGACTACCTAATCCAACTGACTCTCTAATAAGTGGTAAAGTAATTGTCTTACCATTACTCCAAGAATCATATACAGCTTCGATCTTATATTTTTTCTTTAAAATCTTATTAACATCTTCATCTGCTATAAAATCTTCTTTTCCTCCACCGGTTGCAACATAAACAGTAGTATAATTACCACTTATAGTTCCAGTTTCTCCATTGAATAAAAACTTAAGTCCTACGATTAATAAAATAAGAACTACAAAGATAATTACACCAATAATCTTTTTCTTATTCATACTTATCCTCCTCTACTTTCAAAGAATTTTTATCTAGTCCATCAGATTTTAACATAGAATTTAAAACTTTCATTTCTACATTAGCATCTAGCATATCTGCTTCATATAAATTATTTAAGAATTTCTTAAAAACATCATTTATTTCACTAATTGTCTTACTAGTTGTAGTATAAAACTTTTTTGTATCACTAGAAGATAATTTTTGATTTTCTATTTCATCAAATCTATCAACTAGTTTAACAGTAACAGGTAAATAATAATCAAAAAAGTTCTTTAATTTTTTCTCTTTTTCAGGATTTTTTTCTATTGTTTTTATAATCTTATTTACTGATTCATTTATCTCATTAAGATTCATTTGAATATCTTTATCTTCTATCATAGGTATCATATCTAATATGTGTTTATTTTGAGATTTAGCTCTCTCTAGAGTCTTATATAAATCAATATTAGTTTCTTTTAAACTTATAATAGTATCTTTTTTAAATACCAATTCCCCAGCTACAAAAGCAGTAGCACCTATAGCTAAAGAAGGAAGTATAGGGACTGATAATGCCAAATAAGGAACTGCAAAGAAAGCACCACCTACAACAGCAGAAATAACTTCACTATTCTTCATTAGTTATAACCTCTTACTTTCTTAAATGCTTTTAATAAATCAGTTTTACCATCAAATACCTTTGCATTAGATAATTCTGCTATCTCTTCTAATTGATATTCAGAAGCGCTTCCAAATGTGATACTGTATATTGGAACATTACTTTTTAATGATCTATATTTTCTCTCCAAACTACTATATGAACCTTCATTAATCATTCCATCAGTCATAGCAATAATAGTTTTAGTATAATCATCACTTTCCTTATCAAGAATGATCAATCCTTTCATAACTGCATCATATAAAGCAGTAGAACCAGATGAATACATATTATTAATATTATTTATTAATTCTTGTGTTTCATAGCCACTATCAGTTGACCATACATCTCTAACACTAGAACTAAATGTTATAACTGTTATTTTATCATTCTTAGAGAATTGTAATCTATCAGCGCTAGCTTTCTCATAATCTAAAATATAGTTCATTGCAGCATTTAATTCTTCTTCTCCTTCACCAGACATACTACCAGAATAATCTAAACAAAATACAACATGAGTTGGTTTTCTAAGTTTTTCAACATATAGATTTAATGCAGCTGAAATTACTTTTTTAGATGGAAATTTAGTAACATTTAAATACTTAGTAGTATCAATTCCCCAATCACTATTAAATATATTTTTATCACTTTTATCATTAACTCCACCATACCATGTACGTAAACCACTATTAGTTAATTCTTTTTTACCTTCATCACTTAATAAATAAGATTGAATATCTAAAAACATTTCTTCTTTTGTACTATCATTATTTATAAATGCAAATGTAGAGTCATTAATAGCGACACCATCAGATGGATATATTAAATATAAAGGTTCTTTTTTATCAGCTACTAATTTCTTATTAATCTCAATCAATGAAGATTCAGAAGCTATAACTGCCTCATAATCATTACTATTCAAAAACATATCTTTTAAATAGTCTTCATCTCCACTAACTCTTTCAACACCAGAAAATAAACTAATTAAATCTTCTTCTAACTTTTCATCATTAATCATTTCTTCAGTTAAAACTTCTGGATTACCAGCTAATGATGATAAAAATCCTAAATATGCAGTAGCCCCTGTATTAGTTTGAGTAACAGAAGACATTACATATTTTATTTTCTTATTCTTAATTAAATCTAAAATAGTATTATTAGTAACATCAGTATCTATAAGATTTAATTCTTTAGCCTTATTCTTTTTAATTCCAAATACCACAGGACTTATAGAAATAGATTTAGAATCACTAGTTAAATAAGTATTATCTAATAAATATAACCACATAGAATTAGAAATCCATACAGCATCATACTTAGACGAATTATTATTTAGTTCATCAACTATCTCTAAATCACCCTTATAAATAAAATTAACTGTTTTTCCCATCTTATAAGCATAATTAGTAATCTCATTTTCCATAGAAGAATTCTCATAAGACGATAAAATATTTAGAGTATTCTTAGAATCATTAAACAAATTACTATACGTTCCATTATCTAGAAAACTAAATATCTTAAATACAACAATTAAAAATATTAAAATTATAAGTATTTTATTGAAATTAGAAACATTATTTTTAATTTTATTCATACTACCCTTCCTTTACAATTATTATTATACCATTGAAATATTTATTTTTATATAAAAATAAAAAAAAGTGTAGATTCTAAGAACCTACACTTGTATATCTTTTCATTCCAAAGTAAAAAACTAATATACATGGAATCAAATAAAACACTACTAATAAAGGAGAAAAAGCATATAATACTGATTCCTTCTTACCTAAAAAATATAATAAAGGATAATAATTTACAAAAGCATATGGAATTATAAAAGTAAAAAACCAAACAAATCCTTTCTTAAATACTCCTATCGGATACTGTGCCATATGTTTTCCACCATCAGTAAAAACATTACGTACTTCTAACCCCTGTACGGTAAAAAAACAGTATGCTGCAGCAGCTAGAAATATACCGAAAAAGATTACACATGCTGATCCAAGCATTAAAAGTAATGTAACTAATTTTAAAATAGACCACTTTATATTTAAGTTTACTATTGCAACAATTAAAACAATTATTGCTTGAATAAGTCTTGAAGTTTTAACAAAATCACTATCACTACATAATACTTGTAAAATAATGTTACGAGGTCTTAATAAAAGTCTATCAAAATCTCCTCTAATAATTAATTGATCAAAATGATCAACTCCTCTTGCAAAAACTTCATTAAAAGAAAAACCAAATTGTATGATACTAAAGCATAATAATACTTCATACATAGTAAATCCTTTAATATGATCAAACTTTGTAAATAATGCAATTATTATAAAATAATAAGTAAAAAATACTAAAATTTGGGATAGAAAAGATAAAATGAAATTCACTCGATACTCTAATTCTCCTTTTAGATGCATAGCAAGTGATTCAAAATAAATTTTCATTTATCCTCCTTGAACAACTACTCTTTTAATATTTTTATTCATCATAATATTTCCTATCAAAATAAATATAATTATCCAAATTAATTGGATACACATACCGAAAACTCCATCTGCTAAATTTACATTTCCAACATAAAGCCTAAATGGTAAATCACTAATATATTGAAAAGGTAAAAATGAAGAGATTATTTGTAAAAACTTTGGAAAAAATGGAATTGGTACAACTATACCAGATAATATATCAGCTATAGTAATAATAATATTTACAATTCCTTTTTCACTCATAGTAGTAAGGGTTACTATAGGATAAAATACAGATAATGCAGTAACTAGAAGTGTTCCTAAAGAAAGAGATAAAATAAAGAAAATAAAATGTACAAAAGAAGCTGGAAGTCCAAAATGAAATGGATCAGGTAAAAGTGATGTAACAAGAACTAAAGGAATAAAGCGAAGCGTTACATTTGCAAGCCTTTGTCCAATTATTTTAAAATACCACATAAAATATAGATTCTTTGGTCTAGTTAGTTCATAGGAGATTCCACCTTCTTTAATTAATTTAAATAATTCCTGATCTCTACTAAATTGATTAACTAAAGCTAATAGTGACTGATTTAACCAAAGATATGTCACTAATTGAGGAAGCTCCATAGGTAAATTTTTACCGCCAGACTCATAAAATGCTACATAAACCATGATATAAACAAATCCAAAAAAGAATTGAGTCGCAATACCAGCCCAAGCAGCAGTACGATATTGAAGACTACTTATAAACTTTAGTTTAAAATAAGTTAAATATGCTCTCAAATCTTATAGTCCTCATATAATTTTACAATTATATTATCTATTCCTTCATGATCGATTTCAATATCTTCAATTGTAATCTTCTTAGAAATATTATTTAATAATTCAGAAATACTAATTTCCCTAGTATCAATTACTAAATCGTATCCTTCTTTTGTCTTTGTTTTACTTTTTACTCCTTTATTCCTAATTGCTAATTTATCATTAGTTTTAATAGAAACATATTTTTCTGTTTCGTATTTATTTTGAAGTTTTTTTAAACTTCCATCATATAATACATGACCTTTACCAATTAGAATAATTCTTTTAGCAAGTGATGTAATATCAGCCATATCATGACTAGTCAAAATCACGGTTGTTTTCTTTTCTTTATTAAGTTTTTTAATAAAATCTCTTACTACCTGCTTAGATACTGCATCTAATCCTATTGTTGGTTCATCTAAAAATAATAATTCAGGATTATGTAGTAAACTAGCCGCAATCTCACAGCGCATTCTCTGTCCAAGACTTAATTGCCTTACGGGAATGTTTATGATATCTTGAAGATTTAATTTTTTTATTAAATCTTCCTTAGTTTCAAGATATTCTTTTTCAGGTATTTCATAAATATCTTTTAATAAGTCGAATGTATCCTCAGCTGGAATATCCCACCACAATTGACTTCTTTGTCCAAAGACAACACCAATTTTTTTAACGTATTTCACTCGATCTTTCCATGGAGTCATATTATTGATCTTACACTGTCCAGAATCAGGTACTAATATACCACTAAGTATTTTAATAGTAGTAGATTTACCTGCTCCATTAGGGCCAATATATCCAACAATTTCTCCTTTTTCGATTGAAAAAGAAATATCTTCTACTGCTTTCACATCTATATACTCTCTCTTAAAGAAAGATTTTATAGACTCTTTAAGTCCACTCTTTTTCTTAGCAACTTTGAAAGTTTTCGATATCTGCTTAACCTCGATGAATGACATTTTTTATTTCACACTCCTTTCCAACGCAAAAAAGCCACATGTCTATATACACGGGGTATAAGTCATCTAGCTCTTTTGCAAAAACGTCAAAACGATTATATAACAAAGAAAATAAAAAGTAAAGAACTTTTCATTCTTTACTTTAATTTAACTGCAGTACCATAAACTATAATTTCTGCTGCTCCTTGCATTACAGCAGATGATCCATAACGAATTCCAACTACTGCATCTGCACCTAAACTAGTAGCTTCATCAACCATTCTCTTAGTAGCTATTTGTCTAGCTTCTCTAATCATTTCAGTGTATCCTTTAATTTCTCCACCAACTATTGTTTTCATTCCAGCCATAAAATCTCTACCAAAGTTTTTAGATTGAACAACCTCTCCTTTAACTACTCCTAAAGATTCCTGAATCTCTTTTCCTTTAATTTCTTCAGTTGATACAAGTAACATATTTACCTCCTAATATTTCTTAGCTTCTTCCTCTTCTCCAGATTTTAATTCTTTAACTCTAAAAACTAAAGCTAGAATTATTCCTACAAGTGGAAGTGCTATAAAAAGTGATAATACAACAAATAATAGTAATGGTATGTCTCCTGTTGATACACTCGCATATGTAAATAATATAAATAAAAATCCAAAATAAAGAATTAATACAGATGCTGAAATAATTGCTCCCCATAACTTATTTTTATTCATAATATCACTCCTCACTTTAAGTATATATTAATTAAAAGAAAAAAGAAATTATTTAATTAATTTCTTTTTTCTCAAAACAAACATCAAAAAATTTGCACTTAGTACTAAAAATGTAATAGAAAAAGCAAGCATAAGTGTAATATCACCAGTATTAACAATATCACCTAAAGATACATTTTTAACTCTAAGCAAAGCTATATTACTTATTACACTATTATTTCCTTCATTACTTATAACACACTTAATATATTTTTTATCGTAATCCATAGTAGGTTTAAAAGTATATTTAGGAGTAACAGTAACACCCATTTTAGTAAACTGACCATCTATACTATCAGATATATACCATGTATAAGTATTATTAGTTCCTAAAGCATCAATACTAATTGAACTATCCATTTCACTAAAAAAATCATATTCTTTAGATAAGTTAGTAATAATAGATGGAGCTACATTAGTAGAAGTCAATCTATACGTAATAGAAGCTAAACCATTATTAGAAGACACAGTAATATCAGTAGTACCAGCATTAGTAGCAGTTATATACATAACATCATCTACTATTTCAATATCACATATTTCATGAGTTAGTGTTATTTTAGGTAAACCTAAATTACTTTCATATAATTGAACAGTTATAGCCCTATCTCCAACAGTCATACTACCACTATTTGAAGTAGCAACTAAATAAGGCTTCTCTAACATATAATCAGCAAATGCTTGACTAACTACTTCATAATCTAAAGTTGTAACCTTAGAAGATAATGAAGGAACTAACATACTTTGAATCATAGTATTTTGCATCATATTTTTAGCTTTTTCTTTAATAGAACTCTCATTATCACCAATATAAGTTCTAGCAGAACTAACTCTATTTTTATAATTATAATTAGAAGAAGCTAATATATAGTACTTTTCTAAAGATTCACTAATCTTTTCTAAATCAATATCACTACTTCTATAAATATTAATAGCATCTAAATCAGCATACATATCACTACTAGTGAATGTACTATTCTTATTAGTACCTAACAAACTAATTGCATAATTAACTAAAGCATCCTTATCAGTAATAGAATTATTAATTCTGTAATTAGTAATTTCTTCTAAAAAAGTTAATAAGTCTCCACCATATCCAGCATAATCAGAGCTTATTAAAGTAGAAACATTATCACCATATTTATAATAACAGTTTAATACAGCCATTAAATGTATAAAATCTACATCTTTATATGTATCTAAATCAATAATAGTAGATTGATCATTAATATCTACTCCACCTTTAGAAGATACATAATCGACAAAATTTGAATCTATAGTACCTAAAAGAGTATTCCAATAATTATCATTATACCTATTTCTTCTTATATATTGAAAAACAAGTTCAGAAGAAGAAATATTAACATTATTTAAAGAAATATACTCTTTAGCATAATTTTCTAATAAGGAAACCTCTCCTATTATTTTTGAATTATCATCATTATCAGAAACAGCTAAACTATCTCGAAAAAATACAGCACTAAAACAGATAACAGCAAAAAGAATTATAGTAACAAATACATAAGTAATTTTCTTCATCCTATCACCTAGTTTCTCTATAATAATTATAAAATTCATCATAAATCATGTCAATCAATAAGATATATTTTGATAAAACAGAAAAAAATTAGTATACTTAAAATAGGTGATTATATGAAAACTAACAAATACATATTTATCTTTTATATAACTTCAATTATATTATTACTATATTCTGGATACTTAATAGTAGACTGGATACTAGAAAATAAATCAAATGATAATGTTATAGAACACACTGTAAGTATTACTAATATAGTTGAAGAAAAAGAAAAAGATAAATATCCATATATAAAAACTGATTTTAAAAAACTACTAAAAGAAAATAATAAAACTGTAGGATGGATACAAGTACCTAATACTAATATTAATTATCCAGTCTTACAAACAACTGATAATGATTTTTATTTAACTCACAATTTTAATGATCAAGATAATTCAGCAGGATGGGTTTTTATGGATTATAGAAATGATAGTAAAAACTTAGATACTAATACTCTACTGTATGCTCACAATAGATTAGATGAATCAATGTTCGGAACATTAAAAAATACATTAAATGAAGAATGGTACAAAAATAATAATTATATTTACTATAACACTTTAGATACAATGAACACTTATGAAGTATTCTCTGTATATACAATAAATGTAAATGATTTTATTAATGCAATTAATTTTAAATCTGATGAAGACTTTAAAAACTACTTAACTACAATATATGACAAAAGTGATATCAATAAAGAAATAGACTTATCAAGCACTGAAAAAATAATAACTCTTTATACATGTTCTGGATACAATAATGAAAGAACAATACTACATGCTAAATTAGTACAAACAAAAAAAGCTTAATTACTAAGCTTTTTATTTTTATATAAAACTATTATTCCTAAAAGTACAAAAATAATACTAATAATTTGATTAATAGATATTATTTCATTAATATGACTATATCTTAAATAATCTAATAAAAATTTAGATAATCCACAAATTATAAAAGTATAAGAAATAATATTACTCTTATTTCTATTTTTAAATATAAATGTAAAAATAATTAAAAAAACTAAAGTCTCTACAAATTGTATAGGAAATAAACTTACTCCTTTAGGTGCCATTGAAGAATAATTATAAATTATACTACCAATACCACTATATTTAATTCCATAACAACATCCTACAAAGAAACATCCAAGTTTACTAATACTATACATTAGAGGTACATAAATAATATGTTTCTTTAAATAATGTATAAAACTATAATGAAACATTTTACAAAATAATAATAAAGAAATAACTAATCCAGTAACTCCTCCATAAGAAGATAAACCTATAGTTAAAAGATTACTTTTAGTAGTTTTATAATTCATTAGATAGTTAATTAACTTACCAAAAAATAAAATACATAATAATTCTAAAAATATTAAAAAAAGTATTTCCTCTAACTTAACATTCTTTTTATATAATTCTATTGAAATAAAAAACAATGGTATTATTAAAGATAAAATAATAAAGAAACCATAAAAATTAAAACTAGTATCAAACACATTATTCACAGCCTTTTAATAAATTAATAGAATCAGATTCACAGCTTAATAAAAAGTAATATACATATGCAAAAAAAGCTAGAATAAGTGCACATATAATAAAACTAACAATTTTAACAAACCTTGATTCTGATAAAGTAATAATAAAAGTAAAAATATAAACTATTAATATCATAATAAGAAGAAAAGTATTCCTAGTAATAAAAGAATATAGTAAAAGTATAGTATTAATAGTTAAAGTAATAATTAAAATAATATTTTCAAATTTTATCTTATCTTCAGTAACATGTAAGTCATATCCACAATTAGAACAAAATTTCAAGTCATCATTTGTTTCTTTTTCACACTTAGGACATTTCACATTATCACCTACTTAATTTTATCTAAATCACCATTTAATATAACAGGATTAAATCCCCTAATCTCATCATATAACATATTATTCTTATCAGGTAAATCATTATATAAATATATTTTCTTATCACCCATAAAGGCTTCATACATTTCTAAAAAAGTAGATGCTCCAATATAATTATAATATGTTGTACCTCTCTTATTTTTATCAAAATTAAGAACTAAACAAGCATCTACATCTTTAATTTTATTTCTACTCATATGAAACATTTCTTTAAAAAACGCCATATATTCTTCATCAGTCATATTAGAATATTCTTCGTCATTTTCTTCTTCACCATAACCATTAGGCATAATAAGATCATACTTTTTTTCTAATATATCCTTTATAGATGGAATTCTATCATAAAAATTACTACTACATATTATCATTATTTTTTTCATTTTATCACCATTTCTAATATAATATAAAATTTGATAAAAGTAAATTTATATGATATAATATGCAACGTTAGAGGGGATTAAAATGGAAGACTTAGGTAAAAGAATAATTCTTTTTATTATATTTTTAGCTATACTATTTATAATAATAAGTATTGGTGCTAAAAACTTATCTTTAGGAAATAATACCAATACAAATACTACTAATATAATAGAAACAAATAATGAAGATGTTAATAAAGATACTAATTCAAATACATATAAAGATGTCAGTAAACCAGATGATAAAGCATCTTTCTACTATAGTAATGATTACAAGTATTATCTTATACTTACTAGTAACTTTAGAGCGTTCTCAAATGGAGAAATGGGTACCAGAGATAGAAGATATGTTATGAATATTGATGAATATTATTCAACAGACTCCTTTACTGGTACATATGAAATAATAGAAAATAAAATAATACTAAAAGTAGAAGCTGGATGTTTAGATAAAGATAATAAATTTACTTGTGTACTTCCAGATAATATAAAAATAGAAAAAAAAGAAGAAATAAATTATATGTCTCTAGATTATAATGAAAATAATATAAATTTTGGTAATATCCCATTATATAAACAAAGTTAAATATCTAATATTCCTAAAATAACAATTCCAATAATTACTAAGAATATGGCTACATATTCTTTTTTTGTTAGCTTCTCTTTTAAAAATATTCTAGATAATAACATTGATAAAATACAATATGAACCTACAATAGGAGCAGCTATAACACTAGAACCACTCATTGCAAAAACATAAAAGAATTGTCCAATAGTTTCAAATATAGCAGCAAATATTTTACTTTTTTCATTTAATAGATCAACCTTTTCATTCTTAGTTTTTAAATATAAATAAGTAATAATACCATATATTAAAAAAGTGTACTCATAAGATACTAAAGCAGCATCTTCACTAATTAAAGAACCATAATCAAGATATATTCCATCTAAAAAAGTACCTAACCCATCAATAAAGCAATATGCAAGTGGAAATATAATAGTTAAAGTTAATATCTTCTTAAATGTATTATTCTTTTTATATTCATTTCTTTCATCTTTATTTTCATTCAATTGTATTACTGATAACATTACTATACCAACAAATATTAATAATATTGCTACATATGCAGGTATACTTAATGTCTCTTTAAAAAAAATTAACAAAAGAATAGCAGTTATAACTCCACTAGTATTTTGAATAGGACTACATATAGATAATTCCAAATATTTAAGTCCCTTATATCCAATAACCATACTAGCAATATAACAAAATGATACAGGTAAATATTTAATAATATCAATCAAATTAACATTAACATGATTAATTAGTAAATAAATAGTTGCATGAATACCCATTACTACTCCAACTGCAATACCAGTTTTTAAATGGTCATATTTATTGTTTCCTCTGTTTCCAATCTTATAAAATAAATCAGCTACTCCCCAAGAAATAAATGTTAACAATGTACATAAAAACCACATACTAATTCCTCCAAAACAAAAAAAGTATATCACAAAATAAAAAAAGAGAATAGTATTTCTACTATTCTACTGTAACGGATTTAGCTAAGTTTCTAGGCTTATCTATATCTAGTCCTTTAAATTTAGCAGTATAATACCCTATTAATTGTAATACAGGAACAACTAATAAAGCTTGAAAATAAGGACTTACCTTAGGTACAACATATCTAAATCTATGATTAGGTACTTCAGGATCATTAGTTATTGTATATACAAACGCATCACGTGATTCAACTTCTACAACATTTGATTCAGTCTTATCCTTAATTCTTTCATCTGTAATAATTGCAAAAACTGGTACACCTTTTTCTATTAAAGAAATTGTTCCATGTTTTAATTCACCAGCTTGAAAAGCATCACTATGTATATAAGAAACTTCTTTTAATTTTAAACTTCCTTCCATACACATTGCATAATCAATTCCTCTACCTATAAAGAATGCATCTCTAGCTTTATAAATATCTTTAGCAACACCCTCAAATATTTCTCTTTCACCTAAAATATTATTTACTTCTCCAGGTATTTTTTTAGCTTCTTCCATAGCTTTTTTATCATTTGTAGCTCTAATTACTAATAAAGAAAGCATTGCTACTTGTAAAATATATGCTTTAGTAGTAGCTACTGCAACCTCTACTCCAGCTCCAATAAATAATGCCTTATCACATTCTCTAGCAATAGTACTAGTTTCAACATTAACAATAGCAAGTGTATCTATTTTTTCATCCTTTGCTTTTCTCATTGCAGCAATTGTATCAGCAGTCTCTCCTGATTGAGAAATTAATATAACCAAAGTTTTCCTGTCATAAATAACTTTTTTATAACGATATTCTGATGCACATTCTACATAACATTTTATATTACACTTTTCTTCAATTAAACTAGCTCCAACAATTCCTGCATACATAGCAGATCCACAAGCTACTATATGTATTTCTTTATACTTTGTTATATCAGGTAATAAAGAAAAATCACTATATCTTTTAAATAATCCATCTAATACTTTAGGCTCTTCCATAATCTCTTTTAACATAAAATGATCATATCCACATTTATCAGCATCTAAAGAAGTAATATTAGAATGAATAATTTTCTTCTTTATAATTTCACCATCACTAAATACTTCTATTTTTTCTTTATCAAGAATTGCAATTTCACCTTCAGCAAGTAAACTATAATCCTTTGTATAATTAATAATTGCAGCTATGTCTGAAGCAATAAAATTTTCACCTTTTCCATAACCAATAATTAATGGAGAATCTTTTCTTATAGCATAAAGCTTATCATCACCATCAAACATAATAGCAAAAGCATAGCTTCCTTTTAGTTTAGAAGTAGCTTTCTTAATAGCATACAAAGCATTTCCATCATAGTATTTATTTATTAATGCAACTGCAACTTCTGTATCAGTTTCACTATTAAATTTAACTTTTTCTTTTTTTAACTCTTCTCTTAATACATTAGCATTTTCAATAATACCATTATGAACTAATGTAACTTTACCTATTTTATGAGGATGAGCATTAGCTTCTGTTACTCCTCCATGAGTAGCCCATCTAGTATGGGCTATACCCATATTAGAATCAATTATTTTAGATTTCTTTAAAGTCTCTTCAAGATTAATAATTCTACCTACACTTTTAATTATTTGAACATCTTTTTGTCCCATTAAAGCTATACCGCTAGAATCATAACCTCTATATTCCAATTTTTTTAAACCGTCAATTAAAACTTTTTCTGGATGTTGCTCACCAACATATCCAACTATTCCACACATATATTTTCCTCCACTATTAAAACAATTAGTGAGGATATATACTTTGTTGTAATTTTGATTTTACTTTTTACTATATATCTAACGAACCACTTATCCGCAGTAGCATCCGCCGAATCTTTCGATCACTACCAACCTCGTCAAGTAAGATATTTTTAAAATTACTCCAGGCGCTTAAATGTTATTACAACCTTTCTATTAACATTCTAATATTATTATATGCATAAAATAATAAAAAAAGCAAATAAACAAAAAAAGACTACTTCAAGTTAATACTAGAAAGTAGTCTTCGCATAATCGTATAGTAAACCATTGACAGTATTAAAATCATAGATTTTATTTGATATGCAATATCTTATAATTAAGTCAAAATCACTTGTAGTACTAAGGGAATACCCTGCACTATTTAGTAATTTTGATGAATCACTCAAGTCAAGCTTAAGTGATAAACATAATTTTAAAATATTGCTTTTTCCTAAATTATAAGGTTTATAACCAAAAACTTTAGAAAAAACTCTTCTGTCAATGTCTACACGATTATATACAGTTGAGTTTGACTCACCATTTCTTTCAAGAAAGAAATAAAGTAAATCTTTAAAACTAACTGTTTTTGTTTGATCTAGATATTTTTTTAATTCTATATTCATATTAATCCCTCCATTATTAATACATTTCCTACATGAGAGATTGTCTTTTTCTAGAATTTAGATTAAAAAATTTCTAAATCGCATTAATTTTATCATAAAATTACTAATCAGTCAATTAGTGCCCTTTGATTAGTAAATTAAGATGTTCCTCACATTAATCATATATAAACATGCATATTCAGTCACCAGTAAGTAAAAGTCCTGAAAGATAGCGACTCTTTTTCCGCTCTTACCTAAGCCAAAGCTCTTAAACTGCATTGGGATAATACCAACATTTCCAACACACACTAGGATACAAATAATTACTCATTCATTATCTTACTATTGCAGATTTGTGCCAGAAAACGGGGATTCAATCTTATAGTATATCGCTATACCTCAACTGCAAGTTAATTTAAGGTTTTTATGGTCTTCAACATCAACTGTACCCACCACAGATACTATTTAAGTTGTTCTACTAACCCACTTTGTATTTCTACTAATGGTCTTTCGAAGATTAACCCGATTGTCTCCCTACCTTTACACTCTTATATAAGACTACTATTATCTCTTTCGTGGTAACCACTCTCAAATCTATTATCACTAATAGATTACACTCGATCCATTAATAGTCTCCTATTAACTAGCAAGAGCGAGATAACATCTATGCTACTTTGTGGTAGTTTTTCACATAGTTCTTAATTTACAAATCAAAGAACATTAATCAATTGATGAATTAATTATAAAATAAAAAAATAAAAAAAATGTCTCTTTTAAAGAGACATTTTATTCTACTGCATCATCTAATCTGTCTATCTTTACATCACCAGTTTCACTATTAAGTTGTTCTGCAAAAATAGTATCAAATTCAGGTAATGCTTTTCTAATAACATCTGGATATATATTCTTACTATTAACAATAGCATTTCTAAAATCTTCAGCTTTTACATAATTTCTATTATTAAATAAAGCATTAGAAAAAGCTTCTTGTACAAGTGTTAATGAAACATCTGGATATCTAGAACCTATTTCATATATTCTTTTATATTCAGAAGTTATATCAGTAATAAACTCCATCATTTTACGAATAACGTAAGAAGTATAGTTCATTTTAACACCAGTTCTTTTTTCTATTTTAGGAAGAGTACCCATTAGTATTTGAATATTTTCATTTCTAGTAGGTTCAGATATTTCTACTTTTTGGAAACGTCTAACAAATGCTTTATCTCTTAAAATATATCTTTCATACTCTTCAGTAGTAGTAGCACCTATTACTTTAATATCTCCTCTATCCAAAGCAGGCTTAAACATATTCGCAAAATCTAAAGCTTCTCCTTTAGAACCCATTAAAGTATGTATTTCATCAATAAATAAAATTAATTTACTTTGATTTTTTAATTCATCAAGTAATGTTTGAACTTTAGCTTCACCAGTTACTGGATCTACTCCAAGAAGTGAAGAAGTATTTATCTTTATAACACTATATCCTTTTAATACATCTGGAACTAAACCTTTTTGTATACGATAAGCTAAACCTTCTACAGTAGCAGTTTTACCAACACCAGGTTTACCAACTAATACAGCACTTTTATCTGGTGTAAGTAAGATTAAAATTAATTGTTTTATTTGTTCATCTCTACCAATAGCAGGATTAGTAATATATTCTTTATCTTGAAAATTTTCTCCATAAGTATTAAGCATTTTAATTCTTTTTGATTTTATATCAAATTCTTCATTAGCCATTACTCTCACTCCTCAATGTAGATTATATCATAAAAATAAAAAAACCTAGTAAAAACTAAGTTATTTTAATATATTTTTCAACTTTAATGCAGCTAAATATCTTGCACTCATATTATTTTTTTCTTCTTGTGTGTGTTCTGCCATAGTTCTACCATCATCCAATTCAAAAATAGAATCAAATCCAAATCCATTTGTACCACGTTCTTCATAAGAAATACGCCCATTTAAAATGCCATCAGCTCTCAAAGTTCTTTTACCATCGTAATAAACTAATGTACAAATAACTTTACATTCTCTATTGGAAATATTTTTCATCTTTTCTAAAATATAATCATTTATTTCCTTATCAGAAGCATCATAACCCAAAAATCTTTTTGAATGTACCCCAGGAAATCCATCAAGACAATCAATTGATAAGCCAGAGTCATCACTAATAACTGGTTCATGAACAATATCATATATTTCGATAGCTTTTTTTAATGCATTATCATAAAATGTTTCTCCATCTTCTACTACATCAATATCAACATTAACATCTTTTAAAGACTTAATATCATTTCCTAAAATTGCTCTTATTTCTTTTAACTTTGATTTATTGTTACTAGCGAATATCATCTTTATCCTCCTCTATAGGATTAACATGAATAACTGTTAAATATATTTCATCTATTTTCTTATCAATTTCTTTTTCCAATTTATTTGCTATAAAATGACTATCATATGTAGACATCTTACCATCCACATAAATAGTAAATGAAATTTGATATCTATACCCTACAGGAGTAGAGTTAAAATGAATTACTTTTTTTATTTCAGGATATGTTTTTATTATTTCATATACACGATTTTTAATCTCATCACTTATAGCTTTATCCATTAAAACATCATAACTTTCAACAAATATCTTAAAAGCTTGATAGATAATCCATAAAGATATAAAAGTTCCAACAACACCATCAATATAATTAAATCCAAATCTACTCATAATACATGCAAATAAATTTAATCCAGTTAATAAACAATCATTAATATGATCTATACTATTACTTTTTATTAACATATTATGATATTTAACTGAAACATACCTTGTATAAATAAATAAACAAAGTTTAGTAACTATAGTAATAATACATACGACTAATAACCAATTAGAATAAATATATTCACTATTACCAAAAAAAGACATAATAGATGATTTTAATACTTTATAAGCAAGTAAAAACATAATAACACTAATCAGTAATGAATAAACATATTCAGCCTTACCATGTCCTAAATTATGATCATCATCAGCTTTCTTACTAGCAATTTTATTACCAATATAAGTCATAACAGAAGCAAATATATCACTTGCACTATTAAACGTATCAGCTAACATAGATTGACTATTAGAAATAATGCTGACAATACTTTTTATAACTAATAAAAATATATTTCCAATTATACCTAATAATCCAGCAATTTTAATTTCATCATTCTTCTTCATATACTACCTCTAACATAATAATTTTAACATAAAAACGAATAAAAAAATACAAGACTACATAAACTTGTATTTTTTAAAAATTAGCTCCTAGTTGACATACTTCTCTAGCTTGTAAACCTTTAGGTGTATTTATTAATTCAAATTGTACTAATTCATCACTTTTTAAAGTCTTATACCCATCTATATTAATAGCAGAGTAATGAACAAAAATATCATCATACTCTTTATACTTTATGAATCCGTATCCTTTCTCATTATTAAACCACTTAACTTTACCAATCATTTTTTAACCTCTCTTTCTTCTATACAATAATATGTACAAAAAGAATATTAGCATTAAAAAATAATTAAAAATTAATTGCGTGATTAAAAGTAATTAAAAAATGATTTTTGGTATTTTAATAATAACATCTTGAACAAAAAAGTCATCTACTATACTTGTATTACATTCAAATCTTTTACTATTATCAACAATATCCTTTATTAGATTTAATCCTACTCCCCTTTTAGAACCTTTCGTACTAAATCCTTTATTATATATACAATCTAAATCTACTTGTTTTTCTATATTATTAGCAAATTTAAAACATAAATTATCATTATTAACATAAATAATAATACTAACTAACTTATTCTTTTGATTTCTTAAACAATCAATTATATTATCAAGTAAAACACCAATTATAGTAGTCATATTATAATAATCAGTATCACTAATCACATCAACATTTATTAATGAAATATCTTCACTAACGAATAACTCTATTTGAGAATTCATTTTTCTTAAAATCATTAATTTATAATTAATAAAATTCTTTAGTCCAGGAATATTTATTCTATCTAATAAAGATAAATAATTATTATCTACATCACTATCACTTAAATCTAATAGATTATCAATATATTTAAGTAATTTATTATTATTCTTTTTCACCATACCTCTAATAAGTAATAACTGATTTTTATTCTCATGAATTTTCATTCTATAATCATAATTTAATTCTTCACTAGATTTTGAATAATCACATATTTCATTATAACAATTACTAAGAGATTGTAATTTATCATTCTTATCCATAGAATAAACAAATACAAATACTAAAGTAATAATAACTATACAATCAGCAATAGTAGAATTATTAAGTTCAATATATCTATACCTAGTTACAATAGAAACAATTATATTTATATAGAATAATATAACTAATACAATGTTCACATATTTATAATTACAAATTCTAGTAACCGTTTTTCTATAGTACTTACTAAATATAAAAATAGTAAATTTACTAAGAATTACAGCCAAAAAATCAATTATAAGTTTTACCATATTATAATCATATACTTTTAAATATGCATCAATCATACTATTGGAAATAATACTAGTAATTAAAAATTCAAATATTAAAACAGTAAAATATAGTATCAAAGATAAAGTAATAGTCTCCACTAAATTACGCTTTAATAATATTTTTATTAAAGGAATATACATAATACTAATAAAGAACATAGAATAAGTAGAATCCATAAAGAAAATTATAAAAAAATAAAATAAACAATATAAAAGAAAAGGCAAAAATATTTCTTTAATATTCCTTTTCTTTTGCTTAAAAATAATCAAACTCGAATGATAAGCATATATCATATTAATAAAAGATATTATAAAACTAAGAAGTACTTCCATTTAATTGTTCCATTTTCTCTTTCAATATCTTTTTATTATTTCTAGATAATAAGTCTATTTCTTCATTATTAAAGTAAATAATACCATCATCGTAATTGATTCTTTTTATTTTATTTAAATTTACAATACAACTTCTATGAGTTTTAAAAAAGTTAGTATTTTTTAGCTCTTCTTCTATTTCAGATATAGTCTTTCTAACAACATAATCATCATTTTCACATACTACTATACTAGAATTATCTTTAAAACTTTTTTCAAAATATATTATGTCATCATATGGTAAAGAAAAATAATCACCTTTATAAGAAAAATTATATGATGGTTTAGATGAATTAATTTCAAGACTAACTAATAAAGCACTTAATAAATTATTACTTAGTTCTTTATTCTTACTAATAAAATCTAACATTAATATTTTTCCCGTAAAGCCTACTACTTTAAACTCTTCATGTGATGTGACAACTATAATTGGACTAATCCAATCTCCACTTTTTCTAATCTTCCTAGCTAAATCAATACCATTCTTACCTGGAACTTCTACATCTAAAATGAAAACTTTATTACCTTTAATAGAATTAATATTATTAATAGTAGTATCATCATAACTATTTATCTTATGAATTTTATAATCTATTCTATGATTTAACATTAACTTATTAATTACTTCTTCATAAATGTTTACAAATACTTCTTCATCTTCATAAAGAATGAAGTTCATTATATCACCTCTAGTTATTAAATCTAAGTAAATATCCATCTGGATCTTGTATTAAAAACTCTTTATCATGATAAACTATATCATCTACTCTATAAGAATGAGTTTCTAATTCTTTAAAAATACTAATATTATTATCTAATACTTTCTTATATAATTTTTCAATATCAGAAACACTCATACTTATATTAATACCTCTACCAAATGGTTTCTCCAATGGGCCAACATCCCAGTTATCATTTAATTGATCTAGCATTATCTGGTTACCTTCTAACTCAATAAAACAAAAGTTATTTTCTTCTCTTCTATAAGCGATTGTAAAACCAATAGACAAATAAAAAGATAAACTTTCCTCTAGATTAGAAACAGATAATTCTGGAATAAGACTATTAAACTTCATAAAAATCACCCATAAAAAAGATTATAGCACAATAAAATAAAAAACTATCTGTTTTTTTTACAAATAGTTTTATTTTTTAAATTTATAATTATTATTCATACTGACTCTTCGCTTTAATGTAAGCGGTAACTTACTATAAACATCATTGATAAAATTATCTATATTATTATCTTTAAGTTGAAATTCAACTTTTTTAGAATTAGAAAACCATTGTTCAAATAATAATTCCATAGCACCATTTAAACTGCTAATATTATCTTTTGTAGGATCTTTATCTACTTTTTTATATCCACAAGTATCAATAGCAGTCATTTTTTCTCCATCAAACATAATGTTAAAAGGTAAGTCATAAATTAAAATATTTTCCTTAGATAATTTTAATAAATCTTTTAAAAACACTTTATATGCTTTAGAAAAATTTTCAAAATTAAATTTACTAATAGTTCTAATCTCAAAAGTATTATCTATAGAAAAATAATCTTTACTAATAAATCTAGCTTTATATCCTTCTAAAGTATCTCCAACAGAATATAATTCAGTAGGAAAAGCAAAAGAGTCATTTTTTACTTCATCTTCTGTAATAATATCTTTTAAATTATATTTATTTTTTGTACTAAATTCGAAGAACTTATATACATTATTGTATTTTCCCTGATAACAAGATCCTTCTGCACCACTACCAACAAACTTTATAGAGTTTTTCTTAATAAAGTTAAGTAAATCTTTATCACACTCAAAATTTATTATTTTCAATCCAACCATCCCCAATAGTTGGACATATTATATCACAAAATAGCTTAAAATTCAACTTTTCTCTCCCATGGAAGGTCATTCTTACCAAAATGACCATAATTAGTTGTAGTCTTATATATTGGTTCTCTTAATCCTAAATAATCAATAATACCTCTAGGAGTTAAATCAAACTTACTCTTTATTTTTTCAATTATTTCTTCATCACTAATAGTATTAGTATTAAATGTTTCAATATATATAGAGATTGGTTCAGGAATACCTATAGCATAACTTAATTGTATTTCACATTTTTTTGCATATCCATTCCATACAACATTTTTAGCAAGTAATCTAGCCATATATGCAGCACTTCTATCTACTTTAGTTGGATCTTTTCCAGAAAAGGCTCCACCACCATGTCTAGCATAGCCTCCATATGTATCAACAATAATCTTTCTACCAGTTAAACCAGAATCTCCTAAAGGTCCTCCAATAACAAATCTTCCTGTAGGATTAATTAAAATTTTAGTAGAATCCATTATTAAACTATTATCAACTACATAGTTAATAACATTTTCAATAATTTCTTTTTTTAGTAGCTCAACATCTTTATTATCTCTATGTTGAGTAGAAATCAAAATAGTATCAATTCCAATTACTTTGTCTTCATCATATAAAACAGTAACCTGAGTTTTACCATCTGGACCAATTCCTTCTACAATATTGTTTTTTCTAACTTCACTAAGTCTTTTAGATAATTTATGAGCTAACATAATAGGTAAAGGCATTAACTCTTCTGTTTCAGAACATGCATATCCAAACATTATCCCTTGATCACCTGCTCCACCTACTAAATCATTAGTACCTAAAGAAATATCAGGAGACTGTGTAGTCATATTAATAATAATATTACATGTTTCATAATTAATATCACAATCACCAAAATAACCAATAGATTTAATAGTTTCTCTAACTACTTTTTCTACATCTACTTCACTTTTACTAGTAACTTCTCCAGTAATAAAAATAGTATCTTTACCAGCAACAGTTTCAATAGCTACTCTAGAATTACTATCTCCCCTTAAATATTCATCTAATAAACTATCAGATATTAAATCACATAATTTATCAGGATGACCTTCTGTCACACTTTCACTTGTAAATAATCTTTTCATAAAAAACTCCTTCCTATCATATATGTATCAAGTATAAAAAAAAGTTCATGTAGTACATGAACTTTAACTATTAATAACTTAATAATCATCATTCAAAGTACTTCTACTTTGTCGGTATTAGCACCTAACTTAATAGGTTGCTGCGGAGTCATAAAGCCGATTCTCTCGTCCGCTCTTGATAACATATATATCTATATTATAAAACCAAATTTTATTATGTCAAGCAATTACTCATTACCTTTTAAACTAGAAACCATATCTATCTTATTTATCTTTCTAGCTAATAATTTAGATACTAAATAACTAACAATAAAAGTACCTATAGCCGAAATAACATAAGTTCTAATTGTAATAAAAGCTCCAAAATCATAATGTTCTTCAATAGCAGTTTTAAATAACCAATCAGTTAAATAAAAACCTAAAGGTAAACCAATTATTATAGAAACAATTGCAATCCAATCATTTTGTTTTATAAAGATTTTTTTAATTTGATCATCCTTAAACCCAAGGACTTTTAAAGTAGCAAATTGATATTGCTTTTCAGTATAAGAAAGAATACCTAAATTATATATAATAATAGCTCCCAATAATACTGCTATTCCAATTATTAAAACTAACATAGTTTTCATCATAGAAAGCATTCCAGTCATTCCTTCTTTTAAACTTTCAATGTCTTGAATATTTTCAACACCAGTAATTTCTTTTATTTTACTTAAATCATAATTTGTATATAAAGAATCAGGTTTATACTCTATATCTAATGACTCTAAATATTCTCTAGTCATAGTAATATTTTGATTTTGTGGATCTTTATTAAATCCAATTATTTCTGAAGTATAGTACTTATCATCACCATAAATATGCCATGATATTTTATCACCTAATTTATAACCTTTAGTAGAAGCTAACTTATATGTAACATATACTCCATCATTAGAGTCAACTTTAGTATAATTATCTTTTTTATCAACAAATCGTACATAATTATCTGCATCTGTTACAAATATATTATTAGATTCTCTTTTACTACCATTTTTAATCTCAATACCTAAAGACATAGAAGTCTTATCACCATATTTATTTTTTAAATCAGCTAATGATTCATCACTAATATCACTTTTGATATTTAATTTATAATCGAAATTATATAGTTTAGAGAACTGTAAATCTACAAAATGATTCATAGAATCAAGCATACCTAAAGCACAAACAATTAGCATGCAACATCCAACTACTCCAGCAATACCCATAAATGTTCTCATCTTATTTCTAAACATATCTCTAATATTCCATTTAGAAGAAAAACTAAGTTTTTTAAATATACCTTTAGTAGTTATATTCAATGATTTTTTATTAACACTAGGTATTGTATTTCTTAAAGTCTCAGCAGGATTATCTTTTAATATACTTCTTCCAGTAAAATAAGTAATAATAGCTATTACAAGAACAACTAATATAGCAACTAAATAGCTATTACTATTTAATACTGGATGACCATTAGGTATTTCAAAGAATTCCATCTCGAGATTAATAAAAACATTACCTATAAAGAAATATCCTAAAATTAAACCTACTATAGAAGCTACTATAGATATCCAAAATCCATATCCAATATAATGAAATAAAACTTTTCTATTACTAAATCCCAAAGCTTTTAAAGTACCTATCTGAATTCGTTGATTCTTAACTACTCTAGTCATAGTAGTAATAACTGATAACATTGCGATAAATAAGAATAGTCCAGAAAACACTCCAACATAAGTCTTACCTTCATCTATTTCTCCTTGATAAGTTACATAAGAAGAAGTATCTTCAATATTAATAATAGCTAATGCATTTTTTACTTTATCTTCTATAGTATTTTTAACATCATCTCTGTAATCATTATTATCTACATCAACCATTACACTATTAAATATTAGATAATCTTTATAATTAAAGTTAGGCATTACTCTATTAAAAACATCTATATCAGTAATATTTAATTCTTTCATTACTTTATTCTTAATATAATCCTCACTTATTTCATTAATAGATAAATAAGCAAATCCAAACTCTTTTCTATCAGGATATAATTCAGATTCATCTCTAACATCATATAGATGATCTGGTATATTAACAAGACCTAAGACTTCTTCATTAAGATTTAAATCTTCATACTTAACAAGAATTGTATCTCCAACTTTTATATCATTTTCTAATGCATAAAAATAGTCTAACCATACACCTGATTTATTAGAATCAAACTTTTCTCCATCAAATACATAAAACTTAGAAATATTATTAGATTCAATAAAATTTAATAATAAAGTTTTATCATTGTCTGTTAAAGCTGTAACAGATAACTTTCTTTCGGCATCTTTAACATGCTTTATATCTTTTATAGTTACTAAGTCATCATTAGAAAAATTAGTACCCATTACATTTAAATCTTGTAAGTTATTTTCAGTATAAAACTTATTTCCAGTTTCAGTCATACCATCCATATATGCTTCAATACCAGAATAAGCCATTACACCAATCATAACCATTAAAAATATTGTTATAAATTGAGATAAATTATTCTTAATATCTCTAAACATCTTTTTTCTTAGCATATTACCATTTAACCTCATCTATATTTTTTGGATGTTTATTCAATTCATTAGATTCTACTTTACCATTCTTAATTCTAATAATTCTATCAGCTATTTCAGCAATTAAAGAATTATGAGTAACGATAATGACAGTAGTATCATTATCAGCTTGTTCTCTAAGTAATTTCAAAACATCAACACCAGTTTTAGAATCAAGTGCTCCAGTAGGTTCATCACATAATAAAACTTTAGGATTTTTCATTATAGCCCTAGCAATACTAACTCTTTGTTGTTCCCCACCTGATAATTCTGATGGAAATTTATCAGCATGGCTAAGTAATCCAACGCTCTTTAAAACCTCTTTAGAATCCTTAGAAGTATTAGTAACATCTTTAATTAAATTAATATTCTCCTCTACTGTAAGAGTTGGCATAATATTATAAAACTGAAATATAAATCCAACTTCATTAGCTCTATATCTAGTTAGTTCTTTATCACTATATTTACTAATTTCATTATCACCAATCTTAATAGAACCAGAAGTAACCTTATCCATACCACCTAATAAATTTAATAAAGTAGACTTACCAGCTCCAGATGGTCCTAAGATTACTACAAATTCACCTTGATTAATACTTAGATTAACACCATCTAAAGCATTAAATTTTTTTTCTCCAACTATATAACTTTTTTTAACATTTTTTAATTCAATAAATTTATCTTTCATAATATCCCTTTCTAAATATGAAACTTATTTCATATAAATTATAATACAGTAAAAAATAATAGTCAATAAATATGAAATTTAATTCATATAATAATATGTTATAATATTCTTTGGAAGTGATATTATGAATAATATTAGAGAACCTAAGCAAAAAAGAGCTATAGAAAAAAAAGAAAAAATAATAAAAGCAGGTTTTAATTTAATATGTAAAAATGGTTACTACAATACTAATACAGCAGAAATTGCCAAAGAAGCTGGAGTATCAACTGGAATTGTATATCAATATTTTGAAGATAAACATGATATATTTATAGAAGGATTAAATACTTACGGAGAAGAAATATTTTTTCCACTACTAAACTATAATAACCAAATGATAGATATAAAAAATATAAAACCGCTAATGAAAAATATGATTAATACATATGTAAAAAATCATAAAGTTTCTAAAATAGCTCATGAAGAAATAATATCAATGGTTCATTCAGATGAAGAGGTTGCTAAATACTATTATAAAAGAGAGCTAGAAACAACAGAACAAATTAAAAATATACTAATTGCAAATAATTTTAAAGACAATAATTTAACTGAAAAAGTACATATAATGTTAGGTATGATAGATAACTTATGTCACGAAATAATATATCATAAACACAAAAATATGAATTATGAAGAAATGACAGAAATAGTTATAAATACAATAATAAATTTATTTAAATAAAAAAAGATATTTCAAATGAAATATCTTTTTTAGTATGCATATGATTCTCTATAATATAAATTAACGCTATAACATTTAGGTAATAAATTAGATAGATCACTTCTAGTATGTGAACTTTCAAAATCACTATCAGACTTATTAAAATAATAATAACTATTATTACCTGTATTATCCCATGTAACATCTACATTATAATAACTATTATCTATTTTAACCATGTTCCAAGCATGATCACCATAAGAATAACCAGTTACATAATAACAAGGAATATTTATTTTTTGAAGTATATATTGAAAAGCTTTAGAATAACCTGCACAAACAGAATTCTTAGTAACAATAGCACTATAAGCACTTTGATTATTTATAGATTTTTCATCATAACTAAGATGTTTTACTAAATAATCATGAACTATCTTTTCTTTGTCATAATCATTAGTAGCATTTTTTGTTAAATCAACTATTTTTTCAACTTCACTTTCAAATATTACTTTATTATTTTCAATATCATCATATAAGTTATTAAATTTTAAATTTATTTGAATACATTTAAATAAATTATTATATTTATAAGAAAAACTATTATCTAACCAAAATAATTCAGGATGATCATATATAACAGATTCAATAACTAAAGAAATATCATCATTATTAATATCTATTATAGGTTTAAAATCAGTATTATAGTTAACTACATTAGCGTATATCTGTCTATATAATTTTTTATACTCATCCCCTAATAATCCATAATATGGATAGTATAAAGTATCAAAGTCATATTCATCACCTGTATAACCAATTTTATAATTATTATCACTATCATTAACTAAACTACCTATACCACTAACAGGTACAATATTATCTAAACTAATACTCTTAATAATATTATCTTTAATATCTTTACTATTTATATAATTCATAAATGTAGGAAAATAAAGATAAAGTGATAACAATGAAACTAAGACAAATAAAAAACTTAAAATATAATTAATTAGCTTCATATTATCACCTCATGACTTAATATACTAACATAAAAAAAAGAATAAAAAGAAAAGTACTTATTATTTTTACAAGTACTTTACATATTATTCTACAACTTCTTCTAAATTATTCAACCAATCTTCAAATTCATATGGATTAGTTAAAATATCTCCATCATATTTCAAAGATAATGGCCTATCTATTACACATCCAGTAACTTTTTCAATATTTTCAAATGTTCTACCTAAATATCCACCATTAGTTGCTACAGGAATAACTACTCTACCTTTTAAATCATAAGAATGAATAAAAGTATTTACAGGACTAGCTACACTATACCACCATACTGGAGTACATAATATTATTTCATCATAATTATTAAAATCTACCTCAATAGGTAGAATATCAGGTTGATAATCTAAAGGAACTAATTTTTCCTCAGTTTGAACTACCTTATCATAATCATCAGAATATTCCTCTACTGGTTTTATTTCAATACAATCATAATTATATTTTTCTTTTATTTTTTTGGCAATTTCTCTAGTATGATTAGAATAAGAATAAAAAATAATTAATCTTTTCTTCATAATAACCTCCAACCGATTACATGTATTATAACATATTACTATAATAAAAAGAATAGATACTATTCTTTTATATTTAATTCACTTATTTTATCTTTAGTAATATTTAATACTTTATTTAAGAACTCTACTGTAAGTCCAGATAAAAACGCATCTGGAAGATAGTTTATTTCACAGTATCCTAAAACATCATCATATGTTTCTAAATAATCATTACTTTTTAAAAAAGATAAATAATCTTCATACTTCATATTTCTAAGTAACAATGTAAGATTATTATCTATCTTTTCAATAATTTCATTTTGTTCTTTACTCAACTTATTATTCATTATTATCCCCATCTAATCTAGGTGTCAATATTTCATAGCCATCACTTGTTACTAAAATAGTATGTTCATAATGAGCAGCATCAGACCCATCTAATGTTTTAACAGTCCACTCATCATCCATAAGATAAACATTTCTATGTCCAAAAGTTAACATTGGCTCAATACAAATAGCCATTCCCTCTTTTAATTTAGGACCTGTTCCAGGAGTACCATAATTAGGAACTTCAGGATCTTCATGCATATCACGACCAATACCATGTCCACACAATTCTCTTACAACACCCAAATTATGTTCTTCAGCATATTTTTGTACTGCATAAGAAATATCACCAATTCTATTTCCAGGAGCAACCATTTTAACTCCTTCATATAAAGCTTTCTCAGTATGCTCCATTAAATATTTCTTATTATCATCTACTTCACCTACTGCATAAGTCCAGGCAGCATCTCCCTGATAACCCTTATAACCAATAACAACATCTATTGTAATAATATCACCATTTTTTAATTTGTAGTTATCTGGAATACCATGTACAACAGTATCATTAACACTAGTACACAAAGTTGCAGGATATCCTTCAAAACCTTTACAAGTAGGAACTGCATCATTCTTTCTAATAAAATCTTCACATAACTTGTCTAATTCTTTAGTTGTTATTCCTTCTTTAATATATGGTTTAATAAATTGATGCATTAAAGAAACAAGTTTACCAGCATGTCTCATTAATTCAATTTCTCTAGGACTTTTAATTGTAATCATCATATACACCCCATTCCGTGAAAATTATATCATTTTTTTAGAATTAGTCAAATTATTTACCTTTAAAATCAATAAATAAAGATATAAGAGGAAATATTTCTAATCTTCCTAATAACATTCCAAGACTCATAACTATTTTAGACAAATCACTAAAAATACTAAAATTATTAATTTTAAAACTTAAACCAACATTAGCAAAAGTAGTAAATACTGCATTCATCGTAGTTTCTAAAGAATACCCATCAAAACTAACTACAAACATTATTAAAATAATTAAAATAGCATATAAAAATAAAAATACATTAGTACTCTTAACAACTTCTTCACTAACTATCTGACCTTCAAATTTTATAGCTTCAACTCTATTTGGATAAATAATTTTTCTTAAATCTCTTATTATACATTTAACACAGATAACTAACCTTGATATTTTGAATCCTCCACAAGTACTTCCTGCACAAGCACTAATAAGCATTAATAATAATACAACTACTCTACAATTAGTAGGATAAATATTAACATCACCAATACTATAGCCAGTACTAGTCATAAAACTACTTACATGAAAAACAGCCTGTAAAATAGTCTCACCTATATTACCAATCAAAGGCAAAGTATTAATAATAACTAATATAACAGCTAAAAAATACAATAAAGCATAAACTCTTAGTTCTTCACTTTTAAAAGCACTTTTAAAGTTCTTAATTAGTATCAAATAATAAACATTAAAGTTAACTCCAAATAAAAACATAAATAAAGCAACAACAACTTTACTAAATACAGAATAACTAGCTAAAGAATTATTAAGAACTGAAAAACCTCCAGTACCAGCTGTTCCAAAGGATATTAACAAACTATCTAATACATTCATTCCACCTATTAGTAGTAAAATAAATTCTATAAATGTTAATCCAATATAAATTAAATATAAATATAACAAAGTAGTTCTCATATTTGGAACTAATTTAGCTACTTTAGGTCCAGGCATTTCAGCTTTTAATAAATGCATAGACTTATCATTACTTGCTAAAGGTATAATAGTCATAACAAAAGCAAGTACACCCATACCACCAATAAAATGAGAAAAACTTCTCCAAAACAATATACTCTTATCTAAAGCTTCAACATTTTTAAAAATAGTTGCTCCAGTAGTAGTAAAACCAGAAACAGTCTCAAATAAAGCATCAATAAACTTGCAATCACCATTTATAACAAAAGGTAAACACCCTATAATACTAATTAAAATCCATGACAATGATACTATAAAAAATCCGTCTTTAGCAAAAAAGTTTTTTTCTTCTACTTTTATTCTATTTAATAGTAATCCAATTATTAAACTAATTGCTTGAGGTATTATAAAAGGTATTAAACTACTTCTATAAATAATTGCAATTATACTTGGAAATAAAAATAATATAGAAAATCCAACTAAAACTTTACCAATAAATTTAAAAGCAATTTTCCTTCTCATATTCTACCTCAATATATCATTTATATCCCTTAATTTATTATTAGAATTAACTACTACTACAGTATCACCATCTAATATCTCATCATTACCATCTGGGAATATTATATTTTTTTCTCTTTGTATAGCACTAATAATTATGCCATTCTTTAAATCTAAATTCTTTAATCTTACTCCTATTTTCTTAAAATCATTAAGTACATTAAATTCAACCATTTCAAATATATTTTCATGGTTATAAATAGCTTCACAACTACTTCCACCAGAATTCTCCATTGCTCTAACATATTGAACAATTTGATCACTAGCAATTCTATGTGGAGCTATTGCAGCATCAATATTAGATTTTTCAACAACACCATCTAATTTAATATGATTAACTTTTGTAATTACTTTAGGAACATTAAGTGAATGTGCAAACATTGAATAAACAATATTTTCTTCATCTATACTTGTAAGAGCAATAAAGGCATCACACTTTTCTATATCTTCTTCATATAATACTTCTTGATCAGAAACATCACCATTTACAATTGCTACTTTAGGTAATAATTCACTTAATTCATCACATCTTTTTTTATCAATCTCAATGATTTTTACATTCATCCCCATATCTACTAACATTTTACCCAAATAAACAGATATAGAAGATCCACCAGCAATCATAACATTATGAATTTTATGAGAAAATAAATTCAAGTACTTAAACAAAGTATTTAAATCTTTTCTAGTACCAGTTATATGAATCTTATCATTTTCAAGTAATGTAGTATTCCCTTTAGGAATTATAACTTCTTTACCTCTTTCAATCGCACAAACTATTAAATTGATATTTAACTTTTTAGATAAAGAATCTATTGTTAGTCGTATCAATTTACTACCCTTTTTAACTCTTAAACTAACAACCTCTATTCTTCCTTTTAAAAAAGTATGAGAATCTAAAGCACTAGGAATATTTAAAGTTCTAACAATACTTGAAGCAGTCATTTGCTCTGGGTTAATTACCATACTAAGACCTAAATCATCTTTTAATAAGTTAATAGAATTAGAATATTCAGGAGTTCTAATTCTTGCAATAGTATGTTTAGCACCTAATTTTTTACCAATTAATGAACACATAATATTAGACTCATCTTTATCCATAACACTAATAAGTAAATCAACAGATGATACACCAGCTTCTAATAAAGTATTAGAATCAAGTGCATTTCCTTCCACGTAATCTAAATCTAAATTATTAATAATATCCCTTTTATTAGAAAAGTTTTTATCTAAAATAGTAACTTCATTATCATCTTTTACCAACTGTTTAGCTAAATACTCTCCCAGCTTCCCAATACCGACAATTAGTATTCTCATAAAAATCACCTATTCCCTATTATAACACTTTAAATAAAAAAGGAAACAAATGTTTCCTATAACTCTCTCGTATATTTACAATCTGGATAATTACTACATCCTAAGAAATCACCATATTTACCATTTCTAACAATAAGTTTATTTCCACATCTAGGACACTTATCAATACTTTCTTTTTCTATAACTCTAATATTTGTATTAACTTTATTACTAGTAAGAATAGTATCCTTAATTTCCATTAACCCATATTTTATTATTTCTTTTTTATAAGATCTAATTACATCATCTAAAAATTCTACCTGTGTAACTTTATCCTTAATATCAAGAGATAAAGTCGCTTCCTTAGTAAAACATACTATCGGAATAAAATACTTTTCATTTAAATCTAATAATTCAGATATAACTCTAACATTACTATGTAAATCTCTAACAGGATTATCAAAGTATATCTTTTTATTATTCTTTAATTGAATCCATTGTAATTCTCTATCATCACCATAAATTTTAGAATCATAATCAACATATTTTATTATAAATATTCCATACTTAGAAATAATAATAGTATCAAAAGCATATTCTTTTCTAGATGAGTTAATAATAACATCATTTAAAACAATATAGCTCTTTTTATCCAATCTTTTAAGTGCTTTATTAATACTAGTATTTTTCTTTAATTCTCTATAAAAGATAATAAATAAAATTATTAATACTAATAAAATCCAAAAAAGAGGATTATTTATAATATAATTACCAACTATCTTAATCATATTCTTCACCTAACTTAATTATACCATTGTTTTATAAATACTCACTATAAGTAGTTAGAAAACTGTCAATAACATCTTCAATAAACTTATCTACATCTTCTTCTTTAAATATTTTAAATTCTTCTATTTTACTACTAAAAGATATCTTATAAAAATTATTTAATTCTCTTAACAAAGTATAAATCTTAGTTGGATTAATTTCTTCTATAGGTACATGAAATTCTCCACTATCTAAGAATTTTTTATATTTATAAAAATTATATTTAAAATTATATTTATCAATTATATATTTATTTAATCTATTATAATCTCCATATAAACCTTCATCACTATGTTTACCCCAAAATTCCATTAGTTTAAGTACTTTCCCAGTTTTATTTACTTTAATATAAACATTATCTTTCTTACTAGAAGTAACATTATAATCTTTATCTAGAAAGGTAATCATTTTTGGCAAAAACTGAGTAAAATAATAATAATCAGTATAAAGATGAAAGAAATATCCAAAAGCTACTATATCCATCTTTATTTTATTTTTATATTTCTTTAAAAAATAATCTATATCAGGAGCTTCTATAGTTGAGTCGATTTCTGTTCTAAAATGAGTTATTCTTTTTCCTCTTTGTATTTGTCTTCTTAACTCAGTATCATCCCATTTATCGTCTATTTCTACTTGATTACAATCAGGTAATAAATTAGCTATAAAAAACTTAGTTTTATCGTCACCTTTTAATTTCAAATATTTAGATATTTCTCTACCAGCTACACTATGTACTATAAAAGAAGGCACTCTACCACACTCCCATCTTCAACTTAAATAATTATAACATAAAAATAACTCTAATTATTTAGAGTTATTATCTTTTTTTTATTACTAATTGCTTAACTTTTGCTTTATCTTTACCAACTTCATCCCAAATATCTTCTTTTTTAAATAATATTTCTTCTGGTGTAAAATACTGTATATTACCTTTTTTATCAGAATAAATATCTAAGAAGTATGCTCCTAAAGCATTACTTAATCCTTGTTTTTGTTGAAACTGTGTTTTATCACATAATGCTGGAACTAATACACATTGAACATTTCTATAAGAAAAAGCATAACTTTTGTGATAATGACCAATTAATAGTATTTTAGGTTTATGTTGTGATTCTAATAATTCAATTCTTTTTTGTGGTTTATATGATAAAGATGCAGCACTTCCTCCACCAGGGTGATCCATAAATATTTTTACTCCATCAAGATTAAACTCTCCACAATCTTGACCAATATATTTCATATCTTTTCTACATCTAGGAATCCATTCACTAAGTGTTGATTGTCCATTTTTATAATGAGTCTCATCATGACTACCTAAAATATAATAAGTTGTAATACCATCTACTTGTGGATACATATCACATACATATCTAGCTTGTTCATCAAAGCCATGTAAAAATTGTTGTCTAGGGTTTTCTGGTCTATTTGGATAATTACCATCTACCATATCTCCAACATGTAAAACTATTTTTATTCCTCTTTTATCACATTCTTCATAAACTCTATTTAATAAATGTAATTGATTATGAATACTACCAAAATGTGTATCAGATACTACACATATTTGATTATGAATCATTTTACCATCAAGAGGACTCATCTTCTTTAAAGAATACTTTTTAACAGGAATACGCTCAAACACTTCTTTATCGCCTTGTTTTATAATATCTATTTCTTTTCCATAGATTCTACAAGCCATTAAAACACCATCTAATTCTTTTCTAGAAAGATCAAATCTATATAAGAATTCTTCAACACTACTTCCATCTTTCATATAACGAAATAATTTATTAGTGTGCTCCAAACTTAATTTACTTGTCATTACGAACAACTCCTTTCTTTAAAACCTTAGCAGTCTTATAATCATCTTTCTTTGTAAGATAATAAGGAGAACTCATAGCATTAACACTCAGTAAATTACCCTTTAAATCAGTCTCAACAGTTACATACCAAGCACCTACTGTATTAGAATAACGTCTATCATTCATTTTAGGAGTAGTAGCACATACAGATGGAACTGATATTTCAGTTACACCTCGGTATGTAAATTTTTCCATTTGTAAATATCCACCCATTAGTAAAATATCAGGTTTATCTTCACTACGATATGAATCTATTTGTTGTTGAGGCCTATAAGAAACTGTATAAGTCTTACTCAAATTTGGTGCCAATATTTGCATATTTACATTATCAATCTTAACATTAGCTGATAAATTTCCAAGATATACAAAATCATCTCTTCCTTCAGCTAACTTTTTACCTATAGAAGTAATATTTTTCTTTAAATGCTTAGAATCAGTTTTACCATTTACTAAGTATGTTTTCATTCCATCAATTTTAGGATAATTCTCTAGAATATAATCAATTTGTCTTTGAGTATCATCTAAGAAAGAGGTTTCACTATACATATTAGAAATATCATATAATCCATTTGAAATATTTCCACACAAGAACACATTTTTATATCCTAATTCATCAGCTTTCTCATAAATATCATTAAGAATAGATAATTGTTGATACTTAGATCCAAAACGAGTATCAGCTATAGCAACGAACTTAAACTCATTATTCTTATCAGTATGGAATTCATAAGGCTTATTATCTTCTAATTCAAAATCCCCTCTATTAATCATATAAATATCATCATCTCGAGCATTAACAACAATATTTATACCACTATCTTGAATATACTTGACCAAAGCCAATGCTTCATATTCATTTAGTTCAAGCATTTCACATACTTTTTCAAGACTACTTTCTTTCTTTATTAACTCAAGAAGTTTTTCTCTTAACTCATCTTTTTTTTCCATATACCTCTCCCACAAAAAAAGATAACACACCAAAACATGTTATCTAATCACTATTTTAACAGATACAAATTTATTCATGTGAACCACTCCATATCCTATACTTAAAGTATATTATAATTTTTTTTTAAATAAAAGATTAGTACAATAACTTTACATATTTTTATTTAAAAATAATAAATATGCTATAATTAAAATAATAAAGGTATAAATAATAGGAGGTTCTATGAAAAACTATATAAATTTTTATTTTGATAATGAAGGTAAATTTACAGCAGAAATACATAAAGATGGTAAATATAAAAGAATAAAGCAAGAAAAAAATATATTAAAATTATTAGAAATAGCTCAAGATTATGGATATAACATACAAAGTGAAGGAACACTAACAAGATATGCACAAGATATTACTAAAGACTTTGATAAATATATGAGAAGAAAACAAAGGCTTAAAGTATTAGGTAATATAACTAATAATATGAAAGTATCACGTAAAAATAAAACTTTAGGAAAAGCTGTAATAGCTGCAACCATACTAGCAATAATTGCTGTAAATGGAATGAGTAATAAAAAGAATACTAGTTTAGCTTATTCAGAAGAAGAAATTACTACTAAAACTTCAACATCTCAAAATATAGATTCAACAAATATAACTACTACAGAAGATATAGATTTAGATGAATATGTAGATGAGATTACTAATAAAGAAGAAGAACAAAAAGAAGAAGCAAAAGAAGTTAAACAAGAAATAGCAGTTCAAGGAGAAAAGAAAGAAGTTAAAGAAGAAAAACAAGCTCAAATAGAATCAATGTTACAAAAGGATGCATTTCACTACTCCTATGAAGATAGATCAGCATCTACTAATGTTAAACAAGCAAAAAGATATGAAGATATATTTGAAAAATATGCTAATAGATATGGTGTAGATAAAGATTTACTTATAGCAATGGCAGCTCAAGAAAGTTCAGGAGAACATTATAATAACCTAAGAGATACAAAACCAGCAGCTGGAATAATGCAAATAGAAAAAGCAGTTCATATAGGACACTCAGTATCAGCATATAATTTTGAAACAGGAAAAGTAGAAACAGTACAAGTAACACAAGATAAATTAAATGATGTAGATACAAACATAAAAATAGGAACTATGATACTTAGAGGATATATAGAAAATGCTAACTATAATATTCCACTAGCAATCCAAACATATAATATGGGTCCAGGAAATATGAGTAAAGTATTAAATAGTTGTAGTAGTTTAGAAAATATCCAAGTAAGTACAATGAAAAATAACCCAACAAACAATAAATGGTTAAAATATAGATCACATATTAATGCAGGTGACTCTAAATATGTAGAACATGTATTTAGTTATTTAGGAGATAAACAAGAATTATCAGTAAAGAAAAGAGATAGTTCAAAAATATCAGTAAATATAGCAAATGACAATTTAAATAGTATACAAAAAAATTAAAAGTAGACATAAGTCTACTTTTTTTAGAAATTTAATTTTTTATAAATAGTATCTCTAGTTTCTCTATAAAAGAATATAAATAAAAATGAAATAATAATTATTGAAATTAAAAAACAAATCCAAGAAACTAAATTATAAGTAGTCAGTCCAAGTAATACTAATATACAAGGTAAAATAGAGATTAATAGATTCAATACTATCAAGTCAGAATATCTAGTAAAATAACTATCTCTTAAAGCAATACCCACAATAAAATTAAATATTAACTCTACTATTGCTACAAAAGGTATTATTATATTAGTAATTACATAAGCTCTGGTAAAATAAAACCATATAAGTAATAATACATCAATAATAAAACCATATCTTCCAAATAATTTAATAATATTTTTATAACTACTAAAAATATATTTAATAACACAAATATTAGTTAATAAAATAAGAATGATATAAAGACTAATCTCGATCTTTTTAAGATTATGGTATTCAACAAATACAGATATTACTGCTATTACAACAGATATAAATAGTATTACTTTTAATATTAAATTACTTTTATTCTTTCTAATATTAACTGGATAAATATTATCTTTATATTTACCTTCTAGTTTATTATTACAAAGAGGACAATACTTATCCTTAGTATTAAATTGTATATTACAACTAACACACTTCTTCATTATTTAACCTCACTAACATTAATAACCACATCTGTATAATTTGAAAAATATCTACAAAAATTCTTAATAATATTATTATGTTTATATACAGTTGATATACCTATAGACAAATCATTTTTATAAGAACAAATTACAAATTGAAAACTACTAGTAGAATTTAATACATTTATATATTTAATATACTTATCCAGTTTACTATTTAGTTTAATAATTCCAATATTTGATAAAGTAGAAGTAGTTCCTTTTTGTTGAGAATATTTATCGGCCATTTTAATAACTATATTCTTTATACCTATAGGTACAAATCTACAAAAAACATTTTTTTCAAAAGACATCATTTTATTAACTCTTTCTGCAAGTTTTTCTTGATTAATATTTTCTTTAAATTGTTTTTTTACTTCCTCTACTATTTCTTCTAAAGAATCATTTTTACTTTTAAACTTATAATAGATAAAAGCAAGTCCAAAGAAATTTCTACAACTTAAAGATTGAAAATAAGCTCTCAAATCAACTGGAATATCTATTTTTATATATTTATCAATATCTTTAACACTTATTTCATCTCTAATAGAATAAATAAGTACAGAAACTAAAAATTCAGTTAAAGTACAATTATATTTATGAGATAATTCCAAGACTTTAGATACATCTAAATGCATATCCATAAATCTAACATTATTTTTATAATTCTTTTTACCCTTATACAAGTATATCTTTTTATTAAGACTCTTAGAAGTAAGACCTTTATTATAATATTTATCAAAACTATCTTCTGATTTTTCTATCTTAGAACTTATTGTCGAAATACTAATTTTAATTTTATACTTTATTTTTAAATAATAACTTATTAAAGTCTTAAAAAATTCACAACTACCTCTACCATCAGATAATATATGAGAAACCTCTAAATTAATAATATTATTATAATAACTAACTCTATATAAATAATCATCTGAATCATTATAAAGTTTATAACATATAGGTAATGTTTCTAAATGTACATTAGGTATCAATTTAGTTTCTTCTAAATAATACCAAAAAAATCCTTTTTTTAAATTAACATTAAAATTAGGGAATATCTCAATAGTATTATATAAAGCTTGTTGTAAAATCAATTTATCTATCTTCTCTGTTAAGACAACAGAAAATCTAAAAACATTAGGAATAGTATTAGTTGCAGTGGCTGCAAAAAATTTACCTACATTATCGAGTTTATACCAATCATTGTCCTGCATACTAATCACCACCATATTAAGTATATCATTTATTAAAATTATTATAAATTATTTTCATAAAAACAATAATCTGCTAAAATTATATTATGAAAGGATGGTAATTTTGAGAACAGTCGGAACAGTAGTACGTGGAATACGTACACCAATAATTAAAGAAAATGACAATCTAGAAGACATAGTAATAAACTCAGTAATGGAAGCAAAACAAGAGGAAGGATTTAACTTCAAAGATAAAGATATTATTGCTATTACTGAAGCAGTTGTAGGAATAAGTGAAGGAAATTATGCAACTGTAGATGATATTGCACAAGATATAAAGAATAAACTAAATAGTCCAGAAGATTTAGGAATAGTATTTCCAATTCTAAGTAGAAATAGATTTTCTCTTATATTAAAAGGAATTGCTAGAAGTACAAAAAAATTATATGTACTACTATCTTTCCCATCTGATGAAGTTGGAAATGGAATATTAGATGAAGATATTTTTGATAATAGTAATTATAATTTAGGAAGTGTAATTACAGAAGAAGAATATAAAAAGACATTTGGAACTTGGATACATCCATTTACAGGAATAAACATGATAGACTTCTATCGAGAGTTAATAAAAGAACAAGGATGTGAACCTATATTTATTTTATCTAATAATGCATTAGATATTTTAAAATATACTAATAACGTTATTAATTGTGACATTCATACAAGATATAAAACAAAGAAACTATTAAGTGATAATAATGCTAATGTTATTGGTTTATATGAAATACTAAATAAACCAGTTAATAATAGCGGATATAATGAAAAATATGGTCTTCTAGGATCAAATAAATCCACAGAAGAAAGATTAAAATTATTTCCTCAAACAGGACAAAAATTAGTAGAAAACATTCAAAGAAGATTTAAAGAATTAACTGGTAAAACAATAGAAGTAATGGTATATGGAGATGGAGCATTCAAAGATCCAGTAGGAAAAATATGGGAACTAGCAGACCCAGTAGTATCTCCAGCATATACTGAAGGATTAAATGGTACTCCTAATGAAATTAAACTAAAATTTGTATCAGATAATAAATTCCCTGATTTAAAAGGTAATGAATTAAAAGAAGCTATTAAAGAAGAAATAAGAAATAAAGATATTAATCTAAAAGGACAAATGATTACTCAAGGAACTACTCCTAGAAGATTAACAGATTTAATTGGATCATTATGTGACTTAACAAGTGGTAGTGGTGACAAAGGAACACCTGTAGTATATATTCAGGGTTACTTTGACAACTTATCAAATGACTAAAAAAAGTAGGTTTATACCTACTTTTTTTTATTCCTCTACTAAATGATATTCACTCTTGAATCCATTTAAATACACATCATATTTATAAGTGATAAGTTCACCATCATTATAAACTCCAAATGTACATTTATAATGATGTTCATCATTAATAAGCCTACATTCAATATCTGTAGTTTCCATTCCAGCATCTCTAAACACCTTAGAAGGTTTATTAATAATCAATTCTGTTGCTCTTTCTACAGTATTAGAAGGTCTAATAATTATATAAACAATAATAAAAATTATAATAAAGCCAAAAATAATTAATAATTTATTCTGTAAAGACAATTTTTTCATAATTATCTCCTTATAACAAAATGAGCCAACATACGTCCGTTGGCTCTTCAGGGGGTTCGGTTGAATATACTCTCAAAGTTTAAATTATGAGAGATATCGGCATGAGATATTTTCTATCATCATGCACCTTAATTATATACATCTTTTTTTACTATTGTCAATCATTAAAAAATTAATAAATTTTAATCTCTTTATATATCAACAAAAAAAGTATGAAAAAAAAATCATACTTTATCCTTTTGTAATTGAAGATATAAATTTTTTCTTAAGTTCATCTGAATCAGTAGTACTATCTAATAAATACTCTTCAGAGTCTTTCTTTGCTTGAAGTAATATTTTATAATCATTTTTAATATCTGCTATTTTAAAAGACATATCACCAGATTGTTTGGTACCAAATAAATCTCCATGACCTCTTAATTTAAAATCTTCTTCACTTATAATAAATCCATCATCTACTGTTTCCATTACTTTAAGTCTAGCAGTATCAGAATCACTTATTAATATACATTGTGATTTAGAAGTTCCTCTACCTACTCTACCTCTTAATTGATGTAGTGTTGATAAACCAAATCTATCTGCATCAAAAATAACCATAGTAGTAGCATTAGGAACATCTACTCCAACTTCAATAACGGTAGTAGAAATAAGTATTTGTACTTCATTATTTTTAAATTGTTCCATTATTAAATCCTTACTTTGACTAGCCATTTTACCATGAACAATATCTATTCTATAATGTTCTCCAAAAGCAAGTTTCATCTGATCTCTTAATCTACAAACAGTAGTCAAATCAGAATTTTCACTATCCTCAATTAGTGGAGCAATAACATAAACTTGATGTTTTTTCTTTAACTCTTGATACATCATTTCTAAAACATCTTTAATTTCACTATTTTTCTTTACATAAGTATCTATTTTCTGTCTTCCTTTAGGTCTTTCCTTAATAATAGATACATCCATATCACCATAAATAGTTAATGCATATGTTCTAGGTATAGGAGTAGCACTCATATATAAAACGTCAGGTTTAATACCCTTATTTTGTAAATTTGCTCTTTGATGAACTCCAAATCTATGTTGTTCATCAGTAATAACTAAACCTAAATTATTATATTCTACTTCATCTTGAATTAAAGCATGAGTACCAATAACCATACTTACACTACCATCTTTTAGGCCCTTATAAATATCTTGTTTTTCTTTCTTAGTAGTTGAACCAGTAAGTAATTCAATTCTAATCTTTTGCTTCTTTAAAAAACCTTTTAAATTATTATAATGCTGTGTAGCAAGTATTTCAGTTGGAGCCATTAAAGCAGATTGATATCCACTATAATGATTAGCAAGCATACCTATAAAAGCAACAATAGTTTTTCCACTACCAACATCACCCTGTAATAACCTATTCATTCGATAAGGACTATTTAAGTCATTAACTAAATCATCAACAGCCTTTAATTGATCATTAGTTAATTGAAAAGGAATAGTCTCAATAAATTTATCAATTAAAGATCTATCAATATTTCTAGTTAATCCAGTACGTTCCTTTTTATTTTGATATTTTAAATAATTAATCTTAAACATAAATTCAAAGAATTCTTCATATTTAAGTCTTATTTTTACTTCCTTTAATTTTTCAGCAGTACTAGGATTATGAATAATATTTAAAGAAGTCTTTTTATTTAAAAAATGATACTTATCAATATACTTATCAGGAATATAATCATTAATATCTTTTCCATATAATAATAATGCCATATTAATATATGTAGATAAATTTTTATTAGTTAATCCAGTAGTACAATGATATACAGGCTCAATTTTAACTTTATTAGTTAAAACACCCATCTTTATATCACTAGCAGTAATTACATTTTTTAATTTATCGTATTTACCTATAACAGTAATACCAGTACCAACTGTAAGTTGGCTTTTAAGAAAAGCTCTATTAAAGATAGATACACCTACTACTCCAGAAGGAGTAACTAATCTAAAATTCATCTTATTAAGTCCTGCTTTAAATCTCATAAGCATAGGAACACTTTCTACTTTTCCATCTATTACAATCCTATTACCATCTTCCACTTCACTTAAATTATTTCTTTCTAATATATCATAGCGAAATGGGTAATGAGTAACTAAGTCTTCTATTGTATTTATACCTATTTTATTCAATAAAGAAAGAGATTTAGGTCCAATACCTTTTACGTCTTTTAATTCACCCAATATTACCACTTCCTTCTTGCATATTATATCATATTTTTTCAATTTCTACCAAAGAAAAAACACTAAAATTATTTTTTAATTTTTTTTAACTTTTTTATTGACTTTTTATGCCTTTTGCATTAGTATAAGAATCACCAATTCGGTATTAGGCGAATTGGTCGCTAGTATCACACTAGCCAACCCCTTTTTATTCTTTTTGGGGGCCGCCTCTCAGGGGGGACGGCCTCTTAGATAAAAAATAAAAGAGATAGGAATGCCGCCTATCTCTTTTTTTATTTATGTACTATCACTTTAGTTCCAACACTAACATTATCATATATTATCTTAGTAGCAGATAAAGGTAAATTAACACATCCATGAGAAGCTTTATAACCAAATTTACTTCTCCAATTATCTGCATCATGTAATCCCATTCCTAAGTTAAATCTCATCCAATAATTAGAATAAACATTACTTGATTTAAAATACTTATTTCTAACCATTTCAGTTATTCTAAAATTACCAGGAATAGTCTCAATCGCATCTCTATCTTTATCTTCCTTACCAGTAACAGTAGATGCTTTTAAATGACAAATACCATCTATATAAAAAGTAAGTAACTGTTCAGTAGTATCAACTTCTACAAAAGTTTCATCAGTATTAACTCCTAATTCATTTGCCTTAGATTCACTTACTCTATCATTACATGAATAAACATATTTATCAGTAGAAGCACCATCTTTTACATAGTAAGAACAAACATATCCTGAATATTCATTAACTTGTATCTTATACCAAACATTATTCTTACATCCAGAATTATTATCATATACTCTTTCAGTTGCTACGTAGTTTTTACCTTTAGATAAAGTAGTTAATTTATTAGAGTTTTTATTAGGTTTTTCTCTAAGATTTAATGGAGTATTAACACTAATAATCTTTTCATTAAATTCTTCTAAAGTATCCTCATCGACTCTACTAATAACTTTAGTATAAGTACTACAAATATAATTATTCTTATATACTCCAGAAGTTATTTTATAAAACCCATCTCTACAACCATATCCTTCATAAGTATTAGGTAATACAGATACTTCTTTTTCATAAACTAATCCACCTACAATAGATGATTTAGTACTAGCACTACTTCTAACATATAAACCCTTTTTAGTACTAACAGATACTTCTATATCATCACTTGCAAAACAAGTAATTGGAACTAATAATATAATAAAAATAAATAATAACTTTTTCATAAGAACCTCCATAAGTTATTATTATAAACAAAAATAAAAGGAAGCACAACTTCCTTTTATTTTTTATTAAAAGCTAAAGATTCATAATATTTATATCTTTCTTCTGCATTCTTTTGATTTTCATCTAACATTTCTTTATAGTTTTTATTTAATTTAGATAAAGATTTATATCTATCTTCACCTAAGATAAATTCTTTATATTTTGAAAAATCAACACCACTATCTAGCTTAAATTCATTAGTTGCTGGATTAAAGTGGAATAATGGGAAATAGCCAGAAGCTGTAGCAGCTTTTTCTTCATTAATACTATTTTTCATTCCTTTAATAATACCTTGAGCTATACAAGGACTATAAGCAATTATAATAGATGGGCCATCATAAGCCTCAGCCTCTTTTAATACTTTAATAGCTTGTCCAGGATTAGCTCCTAAAGATATAGTGCCAACATAAACATGTGGATATGTTAAAGCAATTTTTGCTAAATCCTTTTTAGCAATATTTTTACCAGCACTAGCAAATTTAGCAACAGCACCAGTTCTAGTTGATTTAGAAGCTTGTCCACCAGTATTAGAATATACTTCAGTATCTAAAACTAAAATATTAATATTTTCGTGATTAGCTAAGACATGATCTATTCCATTATAACCAATGTCATATGCCCAACCATCACCACCTATTAACCAATAACTTCTAGGCATTATAAAATCTTTCAATTTTAATAATTCTTCTAATCTAGTTTCATCAATTACTTTCATTAATTCATTAGCTGTTTCTTCAGTAATATTTTCAGCATAAGCTTTATATATAGGTTGCTCACTCTTTTTAACTACTTTAATATTATTATTAATAATTGTCACTATTCTATTCTTCATAGCTATATCAGCTATTTTCATACCATAACCAAATTCAGCATTATCTTCAAATAAAGAATTGCTCCATGGAGTCTTCCATGCCATAGATGGCATACTTGCACTATATATAGATGAACATCCAGTAGCATTAGCAACTACCATCCTATCTCCAAATAATTGACTAACTAATTTTAAATAAGGAGTTTCTCCACATCCTGCACAAGCACCTGGAAATTGAAATTTAGGAGAAACAAATTGACTACCTTTAACTGTATTAGTAGGCATTACATTTTCTTTTTCACTTACTTCTTCAATTAAATATTTGTAATCAACATCTTGTTTAGAAGCTTTTAACTCTTCTTTCATCTTCATAACAAGTGCTTTAGCACCCTTCTTACCTGGACATATCTCACTACATAGTCCACAACCTGTACAATCAGCAGTACTAACACCAATAGAGAATTTATAATCCTTATCTTTAATATTTGCATTAATCAAATTATTATTTAGACTATCAGGAGCATCTATTACCTCTTTTTCATTTAATAAGTATGGTCTAATAACTCCATGAGGGCAAACTAAACTACATAAATTACATGAAATACAATTTTCTGAACAATAACTAGGTACAACATCACTACTATCACGTTTATCATAACTACTAGTTCCAGCTTCTATCTCACCATTAGCCATTTTAACAAAGCTACTAACAGGTAAAGTATCACCTTCCATTGAATCAATAATTTGATACATATTTTTCTTATTACCATAATCTTCATCAAAATCTACATAAGGAAGTTTTAAAGGAGATAAACCATCTAAAGCTAAATCAATTGCTCTAATGTTTTTAGATATTATATCTCCACCTTTATTAGCAAATTTAGTAGTTAAATTCTCTTTAATCTTTCCAACAGCAAAGTCAAATTCAATTATTTTACCCATCTTAAAAATTAATGTTTCCATAATTGTACTAATTTTACCATTAAGCCCTACTTCATTAGCAATCTTATTAGCATCTATAGTAAATATTTTAATATTTCTAGTTTGTAATATTTTTTTATCATGATTACTCATCATACTTAAAACTTCATCATGATTTTTATTAGTATTAATTATAAATATTCCCTTATCTTTAATCTTCTCAAGCATTCTTAGTTTCTTTAAATAAGAATCTTTAGTACAAACAATTAATGTAGCTTTTTCAACATAATAAGTACTTCTTACAGGTTTCTTACTAAATCTTAAATTAGATATAGTAACTCCACCACTCTTCTTAGAATCATATTGGAAATAACCTTGTACATAAGCATTAGTATAAGTACCAGTAATCTTCATTAAATCTTTAGAAGCACTTACCATACCATCACTACCATAACCATATACTAAGAATTCTATATTATTTGTAGGAATATAAAATTTATTATCATAAGGAATAGATAAATTAGTAACATCATCTTTAATACCTAAAGTAAAATTATTATGCATATCTCTAGTATCTAGAATATCAAATAATCCTTTTATCATAGCTGGAGTAGTATTCTTACTAGATAAACCATATCTACCACCATATACACTTACTTTAGCATCTACTTCTTTAATAGTTTTAACAACATCTAAGAATAATGGTTCTCCATTTCCACCAGCTTCTTTAGTTCTATCTAATACAGCAATCTTCTTAACTGTCTTAGGTAAAGCTTTTAAGAAATATTTAGTACTAAAAGGTCTATATAAATGAACTTCTATTAAACCAACATTTTCTCCTCTTTTTTCAACTAAATAATCAATTGTTTCTTTTATTGTTTCGCAAACAGATCCCATTGCAACAATAACTTTAGTAGCAGATGGGCTTCCATAGTAATTAAAAGGCTTATAGTCTTCTCCAGTTATTTTACTAACTTCTTCCATATAAGCATTAACAATATCTGGAACTTCATCATAATATTTATTTCTTACTTCTGTATTTTGAAAATAAACATCTTCATTTTGAGCAGCACCATGAGTCATTGGATTATATGGATTTAAAGCTTTTGATCTAAATTCATCTAATTTTTTCTTGTCAATTAGTTTTTTTAATTTTTCAGTATCAATTACATCTACTTTTTGTAATTCATGACTTGTTCTAAAACCATCAAAAAAGTTAATAAAAGGTACACTAGACTTTATAGCAGATAAATGTGCTACTCCTGTTAAATCCATTACTTGTTGTACTGAAGATGATGCAAGCATTGCAAAACCTGTACTTCTAGCAGCATATACATCTTGATGATCTCCAAAAATAGATAAAGCATGTGTAGCTAAACTTCTAGCTGCTACATTTATAACACAAGGTAATAATTCACCAGCTATCTTATACATATTAGGAATCATTAATAATAATCCTTGACTAGCTGTATAAGTAGTAGTCAAACATCCAGATAGTAAAGATCCATGTACCATTCCAGCTGCACCAGCTTCACTCTCCATCTCTACCACTTTAACAGGTGTATCAAAGTAGTTTAATTTACCTTCATTACTCCATTTATCAGTAAGCTCTGCCATTGGAGATGCTGGAGTAATAGGATATATTCCAGCTACTTCAGTAAAGTTATATGAGACATAAGCAGCTGCCTCGTTACCATCCATAATTTTCTTCATGTAAAAACCTCCTATATCTATATCTCAACTGTATTAATTATATAACAAATAACAATAAAAAAAAAGACGATTAGACAAATACTAATCGCTTATTTTATAAATCAAAAAATTCTGGTTTATTAATAAATCCATATACTTTAGAGTTGTTCTTATTAATAACATCACAAAATCCAGTAACAATATTTTTAATATAATCCACTTTTCTAACTTTAGATAACCATCTTTCTGGAATAGAATTAACACCGTATATAGTACCAGCCATACTACCTGTTATAGCTGCTACAGTATCAGTATCATCTCCTAAAGAAACAGCTTCAACTATTGCTTCTTCATAACTATTTGTATTAAGTAAAGTCCACATACTAGCTTCTAATGTATCAACAACATAACCAGTAGATTTTATTGAATCTTCGTCTAACTCTTTTAATTCATGTTTTAGAATTCTTCTATATTTTTCAACAGTTTCTTCAGAAAAATGTAACCTATATCTTTCAATATCTAAATCATAATAAGCATCTTCTTTACTCATACCATTCAAAAGATTATTCATATAATCATTATAAATCAAACAACCTAATATACTAACTTCATGTCCATGAGTTAATGAAGAATAATTAGTAACTATATCAACCTTTGTAGAATAATCAATGTTACTAAAATGTAGATAATAAGCTATAGGTAACATTCTCATAAGTGATCCATTACCATTAGACATCTCATCTTTCCCACCACAATCTACTGGGTGCATTTTATTCTTATAATAATTATCAACAGCATATCCTGTAGTAGAACCAACATCAAATACTTCATCAGTAGCAGTATATTTTTTATTAAATACCCAATCACAATACTTACTCATAATATCGTCGTAATTAATATTTTCACATTCACGAATAGAGTCTAATGTTGCTATAGTCATTGAACTATCATCACTCCATGTACCTTCTGGAACAGGATGACTACCATTACCTATCATTTCAGTAAGTAAATCTCTTTTTCTTTGACTTCTTATAGTAAATTCTACTGGTACTCCAAAGGCATCTCCTACTACAAAACCTAACACACCAGATTCAACAATATTTATAACATCTTGATTTTCATTCATATCATTATTCTCCTAACTATAATAATTATACTAAATAAAATAAAAATATACAAAAAAACAGAGTAAAACTCTGTTAACTAATATAATTAATATATTCATTTAATGTAGTACTATTATGAATAGTAATTCTAGGTATTTGGAATAAATCTATACCTCTAGTAGCTTTCTTTTGTCCACCAGCAAATGCCATTTTAAATCCAGCTTCTTTTAATACACTAATAGTATAATTATTGTATTCATAAAATGGATAACAAAAAGCCTCAGTATTATCTAATGTTTCTCTACTCTTTTTAAAATCTGCTAATAAAGCATCATGCTCTAAACATTTAATCCAACCACCTTGTCCTCCAGGGCATTTACCACCAGTATGTAAATCATGTGTATGAGAAGCAATTTCCATATAAGGAGAAGCAAATGTTTCTTTAGGATACCATGAAGAAACTAAAAATAAAGTAGCATTTAATTTATACTCTTCAAGTAAAGGAATAAATTTTTCAGCTCTAGCTCCATCATCAATAGTAACTAAAATAGTATTCTTAGGTAATCTAAGTTTACCTTCAATAAATAATCTTAACTCAGTAGTATTAATAGTAAAATAATTATTAGAAGATAAATAATTAAAATGAGATCTTATCTGCTCTTCACTATGACATATTATTTCATTACAACTAGTATCTCCAGGGAAATATATAAAGTGATAACAAGTAACAGGAATACTATTTGCTTCTATTTCTTGATTATTACTTTTTTCATAAGTTGAAGCTATATCACTATTATTAATAAAATATAAATTATTAAAGTATTCAACAAAAACACCATCATCATCTTTTATTATTACAGGTAAATCTAATGAATAATTTAATTTATATTCCTTTTTAGTTTTATCTTTATTATATAAAGTAACACTATCATTAGTCTTAATATTTAAATCAAACAATAAATATTTTTTATATCTATCATCTATAGTTATATCTTCATCATATTTTGAAACATCTTTATAACTAATATAAAGATCTATACTTTCTATATAAAAATACTTTGTATTATAATCTATACTTTCGTTATTCTTATTAGTTAAAACTAACTTTGTATCTTTATAAACAATACCTATTTCTTCGTATTTATTATCATTTTTCTTATATAGTTTTGCATCTTTACTAACTATTACTTTATTACTAAAATGACTTTTAATATCTTTTGTTAATAATTTTTGCTTAGCTAAAACTAATTGCTTATCAACTTCTTCTTTATGTTCTTTATAAACAAAAAAAGAAAAAGTACCTAAAGCAATTAGAATAAAAATTATAATTACTAAAAATTTCTTTCTCTTTTTCATATTAGTCTCCTATTAATATGTTATACAACCTTCACAGGCTTTTCTAGTTTTATTAGTAGCAATCCATGCATTTGATACAGTTCTACCACCATATTCTCCACCTGCACTAGGTTTATTATATAATTTACCATTTACAGACATAGTAGAAGAAGCACCACCATCTAAATTAGCAGCATTATATGCTCCATATCTAAGTAACATTTCTATAACATCATTCATAGTAGCACCTATACTATATCCAGGTAATCTACCTTCAATTATTAAGAATAAAACAATTCCATCTCTTCTTTGAGCAATTACACTTCTAGGTGCAGTACCCCATCCACCATCACCATGGATTTTAGATACTTTACCATTAACGATTAAATTAGGTCCAAACTCAACAGCATCTTCCATTCCTTTACTAATAGCAGTTGCAGGATCATCATTTGTTAACCATAATTTATGATCTTTAGTAAAACCAATTAATTGTCCAGATCCACCTGAATGAGTCCAAACAAGTTCACCATTATTTATAATAGCACCATATGGTATAGATCCATTACCCCAACCATCTAGGTCTTCAAATCCACCACCATTGATTCCAACTAATCCACCATTCTTCTTACAAAGTGTATTAACACTTTCACCAGCTTTACCAAGTTTTTGAGGAATAGCTAAATCAACATCTGCGGGATCATAAATAACTGTTAAATAACCTTTAAATTTCTTTTCTTCTAATCTAATAATTTTATAAACTTCATTTCCAGGAGTTCTAGTATAAAGATCTTCTTCATATTTACTTACAAAATGAGTCTTATTAGAAGTATCACCAATTACAACATCATCTAAATTTACTTCATCAGTATTCTGTTCAATATAGTTTTCACTCATAACTTTATTAACAGTATCTTCATCATATAAAGTATATGCTAAATACTTATGAGTCATAGTAGTCATTGCAGTTGGAATCCAAAAAGCTTTAAACTCAGATGTGTTAATAACAACTAAAGCAGCAATTACTACTAAGTCTAAGAATATAACACCAAAAGTAAATTTATGAACATGTCGTTTTTTCTTTTCTTTCTTTTCTTTTCTTTTCATTGATTTACCTCACTCTATATATACCTTTTTTATCTTTTTCTATTTTATCTTTAGATATGCATCCTATAGGAGCAATATTCTTTATATCTTTAACAGAAGCTTCTTCAAGTAATCCATAATTACGATAAACTAATACGTTACTACCTACAGTAGATACCGTATTAGATAAGTAATACTCATCATTACCAGAATTATTATAATCGAATAAATTAGGCATACCCCAACCTACAGTAACATATGAAGAATAAATATTAGTAAAATCTAATGAAGTATCACTACTTACTTCTCCAGTATATAAAGTTAAATCATTAAAATATTTTTTATAGGGATAATTATTAAATAAGCTATTTAAATAATGAGCAGCACTCTTTTTATCAGTTGGATCATATTCACTATTAGTATTACTATAACTAACAGTTTTATCTCCAACAAAACCTGCAAATACAACTTTAACTAAATTACCTTTATCATAGTAAACTATCCACTTATCATTACCAATCATTACATAATTATCTACCATGTTAACTTTTTCACCTTGATCAACAACATAAGGATCATCTTTAGTTCCAACTCCACTTGATATTAATAAATCAGGTTTAAAAGTAATAACAGGTCTAATACCATATGATTCATATAAATTACCATCTAATAATGAACCATCCTCTGAAACATATAAATTATTTCCACTTTCATTAACACCAATTAACCAAAAATATTTTGAAATATTTAAAAAACTATTTTTACCATTAGCATTACTATAATCTTTTATACTTAAAGTACTAACATAACTACTAAGTTTTTCTTCTCCAGCAGTAACACTCTTACCATCAAAAGTAGGTATATTATATTCAGTCTTAACTAAGAAATCAGATACATAAGGTATTGTATCATAATATACTCCACTACCTTCAATCTTTTCTTTTTTATCTAACCAATTATCTAGATTAGAATTAACATAATTACTATCTTCTCCCCACATAAATTCTGTAGCAATAGAATCAGTAATTGCTTTAACACTACCATCGTTATTAACTCTAATGATTCTAAAAGTCCTATTAGCAAATGTTACATAGTTATTATCTACATTACCTTTAAAATAGTATCCATCAGTATCCTGATGTAAACCATCTCCTTCAGTAACAGTATAATTACTATTAGTAATAGTACCATTTAACGTCACACTATCCTTTTCAATTTTAAAAGCTTGTTTACTATAATAATAGAAACTTCTACCTCCAAAATATAAGCCAACACCAATAGCAATAACTAAACTCAATACATTAAAAATTAATTCCTTTTTACCATATGGAATTAATTTTTTCTTCTTTTTATTATTCTTTTTATTCTTCTTAATCATAAGCAGTACTCCATCCTACCTCTTAATTATATCAATTTTAATAATTCCTTTCAAGGCATTTAACCATAAAATCTCTTCAAAAATAATTTCTCATTATTATATTCTATTTTTATCAAATCTTGAAGAGTTTTTTTATTAATTTTTCTCCCATAACAAGAATTTACATCTCCAAAAAGGTATTTTTTAGAGTATTCTATATAATTTTCATCTAATAATTCATTAAAAAAATAAAAATATTTAACATTTTTAATATCATAATTTCCTATAAATCTAATATTAAATTCATATATTTTACCATTCTCATCTTTTAATACAAAGTCTGAATCATTTTCTTTTACCACTTGCAACTTCTTCATCTTTTGAAGGTTCATTTTCATAATTTTTTCTAGCATTATTATTAATCACCTCAATCATTTTATTAGTAACATCCATTCTACTTCCAAAAGCACTATTAATATAATTCTTCAATTTTGGAAAATACGGATCAATTTTCTCATTTAAAGAAAAGAAACCATCTCCTATATGCTCAGCATTAGGAATATTTAGATATTCAGCTTCTTCATTCAAATAGAATGCCTCATTACCAATACTTTCAACTGAAGGTAAGTCAACACTAACAGCACTTTGATTATATTGAAAGAACATTTCTCCTACACTTTTAACATTCTTAAATGAAACTTTTTTAATAATATTATTATTAGATAAAAACATATCACCGATATATTCACAATTATCTAACACAATATTAGTCATATCTTCATTTTCATTCATAAATGAATTTCCTATAGATTTACATTTTGCAAAAGAGCAATATTTAGTATATATTGACTTAGACATATATTCATCATCAATCTTTTCTATATCATTATTAACAACACCAATAATTCTACTATTATCATCAACACATATAATGGTATTTTCATTTTTACTATTATTTAAAGTAAGGATTATTTCATCTTTTTCAACTTTATCAAAACCAATACTATTTAAATCATTTTGACAAAAAGAATCATATAAATTAGGATCATATAAACCAATTTTTTTATCTTTATAATCTAATAAAAAATAGTCAATCAATTTATATCTACTACTATCAACTTTTAAAACTTTGTCATGATCAATTATTATATTCTTTGGACAATAATATATGCCATCAATCTCATTATTAAATTTATAAAATCTTCCATCAGGCCCTAAACAATAGTTTTGTGATTTAATATAATACTCTTCAAAAATGCCATCTTTTTCATAAGCAATATTTAAATTGTATTCCTTTTCAAAAGCTTTTGTTAATCCAACAATGATATTATCTAAATTATTAACAAAAGTAGCATCAGATGTACCTACAACATGATTATATCTATTTTTTATAGACAAAGTATTATATTTACCTTTTTCAAATTGAATACTAATAACTGAAGTACCATATAAATCTTCTCTATATGGTTTTGTAAAATCCTTTCTATTGATTTTATCCACATCTTTTTTAACAGCAAAAAATATATAGTTTTTATTTATTCTTTCAGGATCATCAAAAGTACATATTTCTTCACCTTCAGCATAATACTTTTTAAATTGTTGTACATCATCATTAGAATGACATTCATATAAATCATATCCAGCTTCATCCATCAATTCTTTTACACTCTTACCATTATCAACATGTTCATATTCTAAATCAAAAAAACTATAAACATATTTTTTAAAGCTTGACTCTTTATTTTCTACAACATCCTGATATAAATTATGTTGAGGATAAAACTTAGACAATAAGAAAATAGAAAGTGCTCCAGGTTTATCTAAAATAACAGGAAATAACTTTCTACAAGCCTTAGCCATTCTTTCACCATACTTCTTTTTTATAATATCGTAATC
>CAMOKF010000001.1 GCA_946617625.1 uncultured Bacillota bacterium | reverse complement strand
ATACGACTTTGTAAGAGAGTTTAATAATAAACAAGTTAAAACTATTATTATGAAAGATGTTATAGAAAGAGACAAATAAATGAAATTAAAAGAAGATGTAGATTACAAACAAATACTAATTTCAGTATCAGAAGAATTACAAGATTCTGAAGAATATATATTTGAAAATACAATAGTTACAGGTACTGAACAAAACAATGATTTAAAGTTAATAGCTACAGTATTTATAGATGAGTATTTATTTACATTAACTGCTAAATATGATATTGATGAATTTAGAAAACAAGTTAAAAGAGATTTATCAATAGAGTATACAGAAGGTGCAGATTATAATTTATCAGAAGAACAACTTAAAACATTACAAGATATAGTAGTATATGTTAAGAGGTTAATGGAGGTTTAACTCTATGATTAGAGTATTATTAGAAGGACCAGCAGCTAGTCCAACTAGAACTAGTATTAGAAATAAAACGAGAAGAGAAAGTCCTGGTAGAGTAGTAAGAAGTAAAAGTTATATAAATAAAAAATCTAATTGTAGAGCTATTGATATGGGTAAGTTATTTTCAGAAGATAGACTTACTATTGAAGTAGATATAAAAGGTACTGATTTATATACTTGTACATTATCTTTTAGTACATTTTTAGAAAACTTAAGAAATATAATACACAGTAAAGGTGCAGAAACAGTTACATTTAATGATATACAAAGAGCATTATTAATATCTATTGATGATACTGATAATTTAGAAGTTAATTGTACTTGTCCTGACTGGATTTATAGATATAAATTCTGGGCTACTCAAAGTGGATTTAATTATGGTACTCCACAAAATGATAACGGCAAAGAAATAAGAAATCCAAATAATGATATAGGTTCAGTATGTAAACATTTGTTTTCATTATTAAACAATAAATCTTGGTTAACAAAAGTATCTAGTTGGTTGAATGATTATATTAAACGTCATCCAAAATCATTCGCTCAAGCATTAGATATTCCTGAAGAAGCATTAACAAAGAATATGGGAGCATATTACTTAGCTAAAGCTAAAAATGCTAAGGACGATAGCGATAAAGATAAATACGTAAATAAGTGGAGAAAGGGTTTAGAAAAGAATAAATCAACTGATGATGTTGAAGAAGAACCTGAAGAAGAGCCAGAAGAAAATGTTGAAGATGAAATTGAAGTAGATGAAGAAACTACTGAAGAAGATGAAGAGTAATGATATTACAGTTTAAGTTTGAAGATTTAACAACTAAACACAGAAGAGTCTTAAATGACTTTTGTAAATCATTAGTCAAGAGTATTAAGTTTGATATTTCAAATGGTTTAATATATCAAAAGTTCATTGATAGAGAAAAAATACTATTAGATGCTACTTGGATAAATTGGATAGATAAATCTGATAATATAAATATGAGATATGTTGTAGATTTAATTATTAACAACATAGATTATAAAATATTAAAGAATGATATGTGTATTATTTATATCAAAGGTTATTTACCAATGAGTAGAACTAAATTAGAAACAGTTGCTAGATTTTTAGATAAAGGAAATGATAATTGTCCACCTACAGCATTTATCAGTAAAGTAGTTTATAAATATAAAAGAAATATATTAGGTTATTGGAAATCATATATAGCTAATAAGTTAGGAGAAATAAAAATAAATGAGCGTATACGCATACGATGAATCAATAGTAAAGTCATTTAATAAAATATTTAATAAAGATGTATCTATAAATGTTGTAGAGAATCTTTTTGATTTTAAAGCTTTTATTGGTAGAGATGATTTACAATTACCAATTATAAATATTACTAGAACTGGTTGGGCAATAAATGATAGTAGAAATCACTCAATGAAATTTACTGGCTCTGAACTAGGTCATTATGTAGATGAAGAATCGGGAATAATATATTTCAAAGGTGTCAGAATGATGCCTATTAATATAAATTATCAAGTAGATGTATTTACAGATACTAGAAAAGAAAATGATTTGATAATGAGAGAATTAATTTTTTACTTATCGACTCATCCAACATTATTAGTAGACATTCCTTATGGATTAGATATTCAACACGTGTTTAATTTAATACTAGATGATACAGTTGAAGATAATTCAGATATTGCAGAACATAAAAATAGAGGAAGATATTTTAGACAAACAATAGGAATGTATATAGATAACGCTTATCTTTGGAAGTCTTATGATGAATCTCAAATTGATATGGACTTTACTTTTGAAATGTATAGTCCTAAAATTGAAGATGAAGACTTAATAGAGAAAGAAAGTATAGATTTACCAATAAATAAAGAAGGAGATTAATGATTATGAATAATTTAACATCTATTGAAGCATATAATTTTTGTGAAGATTATGCAGAATTTATATCAAAAATACCAGAAGACATTTGGACAGAGTGGCTAGATAAAGAAGACCAAGATACTATATTAGAAGTACACGAAATATTTCTGTTTATGGCTGAAGAATTAGAGAAAAGAGGAGAATAAAATTATGGTAGAAAAAATAGTATTAAAAGAAAGTATGCAAAACTTACCTGATTGGTTTATTAAAAATGCTAATAAAGATGTTTTAAATAGCATTAATAGAAAAGGTATTGATTTACATAATTGTAAATTTACTGTAATGTCTAAAATGACCAATCGAGCTCCAGAATGGAATAATGGAGATGTTATTATATTCTACTTTGAATATGATGATAGTTGGAGTAATGGTAAGCATCACGAAGATGTTGTAGCATATTCTTCTAGTTTTAGCGACAATAAAGGACCTCGTAAATATCAAGATTGGAGTAGAAAACAATTATTAGATAACGCTGATAAGATTGCAGTTATTTCAGTAGATGAATCTAATCTTAAACCCGATAAAGATTCTTATGAGGACCCTAGAGATTTATATAGTGGAGAATATGGTGGACAAAAGAAAGATACTGATTACTGGGGAGATGATGCTGAATGGGAAACTCCAAATGGAAGAGATAAATCCGGATATGAAATACCTACTCCAGAATATTGGCAGATTAGATTATTTAATTATAATTTTAAAGATACTTATAATAAATATAAAGTTTCTCTAGATGATTTATATAATAGAATAGAATCTGCTAAAGATAGATTATTTGATAGTATTCAAAATAAATATGATATTAGTAATTATAATGATGTTAACAGTTCTGCTATTAGTAATGCTTTTAGCTGTTTAGGTAGTGCTTGTAGATATTATACTTATGTATTAGAGAAATTAGATAAATTAAAAGAATACAGAGATAAATCTATGGATTCTAATAATGAATCTGATATAGAAAGATTTAATAGTTATTATAAATGGGCAGTAGATTACCTAGAATCTTTAGAAAAAGAGATAGACAAAATATAAGAGGTAATTATGGGTTTAGAGAAATTAGAATTATTAGCACAAAAATTAATACAGCTAGAAGATGATTATGATGCATATGAATTTTCAGATACATATGATGATTATTTACCTAATCTAGATAATGATAAATATGATGGTATTGTAGGAGATACAATGTCTGCAATAGTAAATAATTCATATGAGATATTAAATGAATTAGAAGATATGTATTATGATGTCGAAGATGTTGATGAAGAAATGGCTAATGACATATTATCATTAATGGATGAAGTAGAAGTTTATAGTAGTTATACACCTGCTGAAAGAGTTAGTGAAAATAAACTATTAGAAGAATATTTAAGTAAAAAGGAGATAATTATGGAGAATAAGTTTGAAAGTATTATTAGAGGAAGAGAATTAAAAGAAGATAATGTACACAATGAGGTTGAAGAAAGGAATGAATTTGTTAAAAATATTCCTTTTGATGAATTATTTGATAAAATAAGAAGTATATTAAATTTTCCAAATTTAGAACTTAATGTTGAATTTAAAGGTGGCGGATATAGTACAGGAAGATACGCGTATGATGATAGAGATAAATTACATCCTGAAATTACTAGTTCTAATTTAGTAAAAGACCTACCTGCTTGGTTACAGCCATTATTTAATACTTTTATTGTTAAAAGCAATAATTCCATAGTAGATAGAGATAAAAATGGTTATTATTGGCATAGTAGATTTTATTTTTATTATGAATCAACCAACTCATCTAATGGTACAGATTATTTTTTAGGTGCTATGTACAAAAATGGAAAATGGGAATTTAGAGAAGAGATTTTTGGTAGTTTAGGTTAAATTTAAAGAGTGGGATTATATTTTGAATAATTTAAATAAATACAGAGAAAAAATACTAGATAAAGATATGCCAAAAAAGATTGTTGAAGACCTTATATTTATATTAGAAAAGGTTTCAAAACATTCAAAAAGTGGTAAAGTTATTAAGTTTAAATAAGTAATAATTTTAGTATTTTGAGGGGAGGTGATATTTCGTGAAGATTTCTAGTATTATAAAAGTTAAATACGATGAGCCAATTCCAGTATATGATGTTGTATTGGCTACACCAAATAATAACTTTTTAATAAAGACCAATAATAGATATGTTGTATCTCATAATTGTGGAATTCTTGACGAAATTTAGATTAATTTTGTTAAGGGTAGTAATATAGATTATACTAAATCTAAAATAATGGATACATATACAAGTGTAAAACGAAGAATGCAATCAAGATTTACATTTGGTGGTGTATTACAAGCAAAATTATTTCTAGTATCATCAAAGAAATCAGAACAAGATTTCGTAGAATCATATATAGAAACAGTAAAAGATGAAAAAGATGTATTTATATCAGATGAACCTCAATGGAATGTAAAACCTAAAGGTACATTTTCAGATAAAAGATTCTATGTTGCAGTAGGAGATAAGAAATTAAATTCAAGAATAGTAAGACCTGGAGAAGATTTAGATGCTATAAAACAACAAGGATATAGATTATTAGCAGTACCATTAGAGTTAAAGAAAGACTTTGAAAGAGATGTAGATAGGTCATTAATGGAATTTGCTGGTATATCTACTTCATTAGTTACTAAGTTTATATCTTATGATAGTATAGACAGTGCAAAATGTAGTTCAGAGAACCCATTTACAAACAATGTTATCAGTATAGGTACATCTGATAGTATGCTGATACAGGACTTTTTTAGTACTATAAAATTAGATAGTGCACTTATCAGTAAGCCTATGTTTATTCATATTGATACATCATTAACGGGTGATAAAACTGGTATATCAGGTGTATGGGTAATTGGTTTACGAGAAGAGCAACAATATCAAGATGGTGAATATGCTCCAGTACACGAATTTGTATATAAACACGCTTTTACTGTTGAAATACAATGTCCTACTGGAGATGAGATAAGTCTTGAGAAAAATAGAAAATTTATTTATTGGTTAAGACATAGACTTGGATTAAATATTCAGGGAGTTTCATTAGATGGATTCCAATCAGCAGATAGTAAACAACAGTTTATACAAGCTGGATTTAATGCATCTATAATATCTTTAGATAAAAAACCTGATGGTTATATGTATCTAAAGGCTTCAATAAATGAAAGAAGAATTAGATTATTAAATAATACAGAAGAGATTTATAATCAGTTAATAAATCTTGAACAAAATAATCAGACAGGAAAAGTTGATCACCCTCCTGAAGGAGAAAAGGATGGTGCCGATAGTTTAGCTGGTGCTTTATATAATGCTTCATTAAATGTTGACCCATTAGATTTAAATGTAATTGAAGATTATACAGCTATTGTAGATACAAATGAAGATGTTTATATTACACCAGAAGATAAGTATTTAGCTCAATTAAAATCAGATATTACTAGTGTTCCTAAACAAGAAGAACAAAGTGTAGCAGATTTGATGAGTACAGAGTTAGATAATATGCAACACGAACAAGAGATAAAAGAGGAACAAGATAAAAGATTGAAACAATTAAGAAGTACAATGACAAGACAAGAAAATGCTACAGTTACTGATGATGAATTAGAAAATGCATTTTTCTCACATCAAGATGATAGTATGTTAATTTTTTAAAAAGAGGGTATATGCCAACAAACAATAAAAGTAGATGGAAAATATTTACAGAAGATGTTCTTGGAATTAGAGTAAAAGCTCCTGATAATAATACAGGAGTTCATATTGCGTCTCAGGGAAAAACTCTTGGTGATGAATTATTGAAAGCAGCAGATACAGATGTATTTGTAGATGCTTCAGATTTAGATAAACTAAGAATTGTATCTGATACTAGAGAACAATTATACAAAGTCTATGATGAAATGAAGTTAGATAGTATTATTGCCTCAGCATTAGAAATGTATGCAGATGATGCTACTCAATATAACAGAGACGGAAAAATTATTTGGGTAGATAGTGATGATACAGAAATTGCTCAATTTGGTAATAGACTTGTAGATATTTTAGATTTAAACAAAAATTGTTGGGAACACATATATGCTCTTTGTTTATATGGTGATTTATATCTAGAAACATTTACAGATTTAACTCAAGAAATTGAAAATGACAGAGGATATAATGATGGATTCACAAACATTAAGAAACCTAGAAAAGGTTCAGTAATGGAAGAATCTATTGAAATGGTAAATAATCCTTGTGAGATATTTGATTTAGTTAAAAAAGATAAGACAGTTGGTTTTGTAAAGATTCCAGTTGAAGACCAATCAGATTTTAAAACACAAGGTCTTATGAATACATATACATATCAGGCAGAGAATAGTTTAAATAAAACTGTTTGTGACCCTAGAAACTATATTCATATAACACTTTCAAATACAGTAACTAGATTTCCAGAGAAGTTAGCTATTGTATTTACAGGCGAGGATAAGAAAACTCACGAAACTAAAGAGGTTGTAGAAGAATATAAAATTAAACGTGGTAAATCTATTCTTTATGATATATACAAAATATATCAAGAAGTTAAATTAATGGAAGATGCTATTCTTCTAAATAGAATTACTCGTTCTTCAATTATTAGATTACTTCAAGTAGAAGTAGGAGATATGACAAAATCTCAAGTTTCTAATTTGCTAAAGAGATTAAAGCAAATGATGGAACAGAGAAATATGTTAGATAAAGATGTAGGAAGATTTAAGAGTCAAGCAGCTCCTGGTCCTATTGATAACATACTTTATATACCTACAAGAAATGGTAAAGGTACTATTTCAATGAGTAATGTGGGTGGAGATGTAGATATTAAATCTATTGCAGATTTAGATTATTATTCAAATAAATTGTTTGGTGGACTTAAAGTTCCAAAACAATTTTTAGGATTTACGGATGATGCCGCAGGATTTAGTGGTGGTACATCTTTAACTAAACTAGATGCAAGATATGCTAGAACAATAAAGAGAATACAAAATGCTTATGTTCAAGGTATAACAGATTTATTAAATCTATTTGCATTAGATAAAGGTTTTGATGGATATGTAAATAAGTTCAAAGTTCGTATGGTTTCACCAGCAACTACAGAAGATGCTGAAAGAGATGAAACTATGGGAATAAGATTAGACCTAATTAGTTCATTTATAGAATTACTTGGAGATAGTTATACAGATGAAACTAAGAAGAAAGTATTTGAATACTTTGTAAACATTTATCTATCAGACAATGAACTATCAGATATCTTAGAAGAAGACAAAGGAACTCAAGAAGAAGATGAGTTTGCTGATGAAGCTATGGAAGAAGATGGTTTCGGTACATCATCAGGTCATTCAATGTCAAGTGATATGGGTGGAGATATGTTAGGAGACTTCAGAGGTGGAGGAGAACCTAGTGGACCACCAGAAGATTTTGGTGGAGAAAATACAGGTTTTGAAGATACTGGAGTTGAAGAGACTGTTGAATTCGGTTCATTTGAAGATGAAGGAGAGTTTTAATGAATACTAAAAACTTAATAGAAAACATAATTGATAGAACTCAACAGATTAAAGAATCTACTAAATCTAAATCAGTTTTACAAAAAGAGTTAGAAGATGCTTTTAAACAATACGTAATAGATATAAATAAGGGTGTTGAAGATTTTGATTTAGAATCAGAACTCCAATATGTTTATTTAGCAGATGTTTCTGTAAAAGATGATGGTAAAAGAACAAGAGTTACTTTTTCATCGGAAATGTATTATGAAGAATTTGAAAAAGTAATTAATGAATATTTAAATCCCGTTATTCAAAAATATGATAAAGACGCTTATTTTGAAATGGAAGAACCTGGAATATCTATAGCTTATATAGATACAAGGTTAACAGAATCTATCAAAGAAGCAAAAGAATACGACCTTGTAGGTATTGATGGTAATGCATACTCAATTATGGGTTATGTTCAAAAAGCTATGAAAGAACAAGGATTTTCACAAGAAGAAATCAATAGTTATTTAGATGATGCTAAATCTTCTGATTATAATCATCTTTTAGCAGTTAGTATGGATATGATTGATAGATGTAATAATAAGGATGTAGAAAATTCATCAGAGAGTGAAAATAAAGCTTCTGAACCTGAAGAAAATGGTTATAATGGTGGAGAAGATAAAGGTGGAGTTGATTGGTCTTATTTCAATAAGTTTGAGAAGTTAGATGATAAATATTTACCAGCTTCAGGAGAAGGTGATAATATGGCAACTCAACTAGCAACAGCAACATCTAAACTTATTTATAAATGGTATAATGATGGAGATGTTTTTGACAATACATATGGTTTAGATGGTTGGGCAAATGACCTATCATCTTATGCAAATTGGTTATATAAATATATTCCAGAATCAAAATCAATTTTAGATGAAATTAAAACTATTTATACACAAGATGAATATGAACAATTATTAAAGAAACTTTGTGATACTTGTTTTACAGAAGAAAAATTAAAAGAACTTGAACAAGAACCTAAAAAAGGTAGTGTGTATTCAGAAAATGGTCCTTTTGAATTTGACGATTCACCAGAAGAAGATGAATATGATGATTACTGGGATGAAGATGAATACGATGATGAATATTAAAAATTAATCTTGAGGGGAGATTTATATAAATGGATAAGTTTAAATGTTATCATTACTTATTAGAAATTAAAAAGACAAAAGATATAGATATAACAGAACAGGTTAAGAAAATTGCGGGTAAAGAAGAAGTACCATTAAGTGTAGTTAAATTTATTAATGAATATTATCCACAACAACAGATAACAACACTAGAACATATCCATAGTAAAAGACATAAGAATCCATTATATAAAAATTTAGTTAATGAAAATCTAAATGTTGAAGATAAAGCTATTGCTCTTTCATCATTATTAACACAAACAATGATAGGACTTAAGAATATAGATGAAGATATTAAACAAGATTATTATAAGACAATGATGACAGAAGAGATATTAGATGCTATAAATAGTTATTCAACAGGAAATATAGATAAATTATTAGAAGTTTCAAATAATATTAGAAACAAGATTAAGGAGATATATTAAGATGAATGTATTTGAATCGATAATTTTAAAAGAGGAAGAATATAAAGAAGATAAGCCAAAGTTTTTAAATGATTTATGTACTTTATTACAAAATACTAGACACTATTCAGGTTTAGAAAGTATAGAGTATGTTAAATCAGATAGTGGTGAATATGCTATCTTATCTTTTGAAAATGGTGCAGAAAAGAAAGCAGACATTACAGCTAGTAGTGAAATATCAATGATAAGAGATATTCTTAATCAGACAGAATAATAAGGAGAATAATTATGCAAAAGAAATTTGAAGATATTATAACAGAGAGTAGAAAAAGACAACTAGAACTTTTTGGCAAGAAGAAAAAGAATAAAGATACTAAATCTTCTAGTGATGATACTCAAGAAAAACTTGATATAAATGATATTGAGTCACTTTTAAGAGGTACAATATCATCTGATTTACAAATAAGAAATGATGATACTAGATTAGTTGTTTGTAAAGATGACAGTTGTAAACAACCTATTGAGTTCGATAAAAACTTTAAGTCTATATATAACAAATTAGAAGATGCTGGTTTTACCGATACTGTTAGAAGTAATACCGGTTCTACATATGTTACAAACGGTTCAGCTGGAATTGTATTAAAGAATAAAGCCGGACAAAAAATTAGAGTATCTCAAGGATACAATGATGAAGTAGATGCGACTACAGCAATATCAATTTATTTTGAGTAATTTTATTTTGAAAGGTGTTCAAAGATGACTAATAAAAAAATTCTTATTGAACAATTAAAAACATCAGCTAATCCACTTAAATATATTAAAGAGAGTGGAGTTACAGATGATGGTAAAAAATATATAGGAAGACTTGAAGGACCTGCGGCAGACCTAATTAATCCTACTAGAAATGGTAGAAAATATAGTTTAGAGTTGTGGAAGAAAGTTGAACAGTCAGATGATTTCAAAGAAGGAATGGCTACACATACAATATTTGGTGAGGCTGACCACCCAGAAGAAAGACTAGAAACTTCAATTAAAGAAATTGCAGTATGTTTAAGAGAATTTCAGATTAGAGAAAACGAAGGAATTGTATGGTGTTCATTTGATATTTTAGATACACCTAATGGAAGAATAGTAAAAGAACTATTAGATTATGGTTCACAGTTAGGAGTATCTTCTAGAGGTTCTGGTGAAGAAATTACAAACGCTCAAGGTGAAACAGAGATTGACCCTGATACTTATGTATTTATTTGTTTTGATGTTGTAATTATGCCTGCAGTTAAATCTGCTAGACCAGATGTTGTAGAGTCAAAAGAATATAAGAAATTATCAGAATCTGTAGAAGTTGAAATTGATAATGCAAATACAGTTTCAGAACTTAACTCAATTAAGAGTGTAGTTGAAAAAGCGATGCCAAGTAATGATTCATTATTAGAATCAATAAATAATAAATTAAACAACTTACAGAGTGGAGATAATATCTCATCAGAAGTTGCAAAAGACTTGGAGGAGTCGATAAATAAGACTCAAGAATTAGAAGATACTAATAAGAAATTAGAAAATCAAGTATCTGCGAAAAATATTCGGATTACAGAAATGTCTAATCTTATTAAGAGTATGAAGTCTAATTCACATAATATGAGAAATCATATTAAAGAGAGCGATGATAAAATCGCAGAGTATGAAAGTTATTTAACAGAAGTTGCTAATGAATGTAATGAATTAGTTAAACAGAGAGATAATGCTAAATCTCAATTTCAATCAGTTTTAGAAGATAATGATAAATTATCTGAAAGAATTGATACTTTACTAGAAGATAATGATAAGTTGTCTAGTCAGACTAAACAGTTAAGAAGTCAAAACAGACAATTAGAAAGTAAGAATAAAGATTTACATAATCATATTCAAAAACTACAAGAATCTAATTCTAGTAAATTAAGTAAGTTGCAAGAGTCTTTAACAGAATCTCATAAGTTAAACGAAACTTCATTACATAATCTAAAAGCAGAGAATAAACAACTTTCAGAAAACTTATCAGATATGACTGAACAGTTTAACAATGTTAAAGATTCTCAATCAAAAGTATTATCAGAGAATAAGAAACTACATAATAAATGTAATGACTTATTAAATGGTTATATTAAGGTAAGAGCTTCAGTTTCAGGAATATCTGAACAATACATTAGAAATAATGTATCTAAGAACCCATCAGTACAAGAAATTGATAAAGTAGTCAATGAAGCCTTAGATAAGGAAACAAGACTAAGTAATATTCCAATTTCAATGACTGGTGCGAGAGAGATACAAATTCTAGGAAGAAATGAAGCATCTGAAGAAGATGTACAAACAATGTCAATTCTAGAATCTGTATCAAACAATAATAATAAATAATACAAAGGAGAAATAGAGTTATGGCAGATAAAATTAGTGCTAAAAATGCTCGCCTACTAAGAAAGTGGGATAAGAGAATTAAAATGACTGAATCTGTTCTAGGTAAAAAACTAGGAACAGAAAAAGCCGTTGCTTTGGCAGTATGTCTAGAGAATACTCATCATAGAATTAAGATGACAGAATCAACACAGCCTGCTGGCATCGGTCAATATAAGAGATATTCTTGTGGAGTATCCGTAGCATAGTAATATGTTATGACAAACCTTGTGAATTGCTGGAAACTCCTAAAGCCTTAAATACCAAAGTGTGAAAATTTTAAGGATGTAACAATGGACAATCAGCAGCTTATTATACTAATTAATTATTAAAATTAATTAGTGGGACAGTGAGTAGCTCTCATTTCCTAAAACTCCTATTTTTAGGATTACCACTATTTAATATATATAAATTTATAGGAGAAATTTATTTATGTATGGATATATTTATTTAACAACAAACCTTATTAATAAAAAGAAATATGTAGGACAACATAAGTCATCTAAATTTGATGAAAGATATAAAGGTTCTGGTAAACTTATTAAAAAAGCATTTAAAAAATATGGTAAAGAAAATTAAAAATGCCGCCAAAAATAGAATTTGGATTACTAACGGACATATAAGTAAACACCCCAAAGTATTTGAACTTTATAATTATATTGGATGGTATTTTGGAAAACTTCATAAGAAAAGTATAATAAGTTCATCGACTATCGAAAGTGTACTCGATAAAAGAAATCGAGGAGTAAATGAGTAGAGTACAGCCAAGTGGTAGGTAATTAAGTGACATTAACTTAATGTAAATCCTTTAAATGGAAGTGCAAGGATTCCTTATATTATAAATAAGGAATATGATATAGTCAGGTCTATATAGAAATATATAGAGAATAAATGGAAACGATTTATTCGCAACGTAAACGGCTCTTGATATTGTAAATGCTGTTGTACCTAACTTGATTGCTTATGATATTTGTTCGGTACAACCAATCGATAATCGTTTAAAATCCATAGCGACTTGTTAGAGTAATCTAACTCGAATAACCTAGTTAATTCAGGGGAACTCTTAATAAATTAAGACAATCCTGAGCTATTTAATAAAGGATGTTTATATGAAAGAAGTTAGAAAAGATAAGTATTATGAATACATTGAATGTCCTATATGTGATAAAAAAGTTCAAAGAATGAAGTCACATTTAGGCAAAACACATAAATTATCTTGGGATGAATTTCATAATAAATATCCTGATATTCCTAATATTAGCGGTAAACAATTAGAACAACGTCAAAGAATTATGATTAACAATAATAATGACCCTACATTTAGGGCTAAAGTTGATTATGCTAATCATAATCCATCAAATAAAAAATTAAATGCCGCTAAAAATAATTGGAAAAACTGGAATAATAGCACTTGTGCTAAAAGGTTAGAGCAACTAGATAAAATTAGTAAGAAGATAACTGAATACAATAAATCAGAAAAACATAAAAAAGTTGTTCGTGAAATGATGTTAAAAAGACACGAAAATCCAGAATATACTAATTCACTTGCTAGATATGGAAAAATTGGAAATAGAGTTAATTTAACATTACCGAATGGTAGAAACATAACTACTCGAAGTCAAGTTGAGGCAAACATTATAAGTGAACTTTCTAAATATACCTCAAATTTTGATTATGAGTGTATTACAATTAATTATAATTATAATAATGTAATACATAGTTATTTACCAGATATTTTATTACAAGATGATATTATTTTAGAAATTAAACCATATTGTTATTGGGAAGATGAAGTAAATCAAATTAAGAAAAAAGCTTGTGAAAAAGCAGGATATGAATTTTATTTTTTATTTTCTATTGAAGATTTACATAAAATATTAAGTAGTGCAACGACTATCGAAACCATATTATAGAAGAAATCTCTATAAGAAGAAGGGAGTAGAGTAGGGTTCAAGTGAACTCGAAAAGCTAGGGTTCTTAATTATGGTAATAGTAATTAAGAACGTGATATAGTCTGAACTATATGGTGACATATAGAATATAAACGGAAACGGTTTATATGTAACACACTTGGTTGGTATGATTAATTATATTCAATATGATTATGGTAGCAATAAGGGTAAAACTAAAGCTGGTGATATGTTTGCATCAAGCTTGAATATGGGTGTTGCTGACCCTAATTACTCAACATCAGCTATTGATGGTGAGATGATTGCGGCAGCAGGAACAACATCTATTTCAGCTACAGCAAGTTGGACACCAATTATTCCTGGTACATTTGGAGTTAATGTAGATGGTACAATTATTACTGATGATGGTGCTGGAAACATTACAGGTACAGGTGTTACTGGTACTATTGATTATGCAACTGGTACACTTGCAATCACTTTAACTAATGCTCCTACACAGGATGTTACAGCTTCATATACATATAACAATGAAGATGTTCCAATTAACAATGTTCCAGAAGTAAACTTGAAGATTACTTCACTACCAGTACAAGCACAGAGCAGAAAGATGAAAGCTGTTTATGCTTTTGACGCAGCTTACGAGCTTGAGAAGGAGTTAACTAAGGTTGCATAAATCTTGACCAGCTCCGGTATCTGGTGACAGGTACAAAAATAAATTTCTCTAATTGCTGGAAAATCGTAAAGTGTCTTACACTACAACGTAATCTGAAAAGATAAGCGTGAATGTTACGAAAGTAGAAAAAAGATAAGACAATAATCTAAGGTTAAATCCTAAGGATATATAGTAATCGATAATCAGCAGCTAAGCTCCTTAATTTAAATGGAGAAAGTTCAACGACTAGTCATTATGACGTAGGGGTATTACATAATACTTCGAAATGGGAAACATCTCTCGTAGATGAAGATATAGTCTAATCTAATATGAAAATATTAGCAACATCATTAAAATGATGGGCAAGATATTGATTCTCTTCTAGCTACTGAAGTATCTGGTGAAATTGCTCACGAAATTGATATTGAGTTAGCAAAAGATATTAGAGATAAGGCAGCTACAGAGAACACACCTTGGTCAAAGACACAGATTACTGGTGTTAACCTAGTAGACCATTACGATAGCTTCTATGCTAGAATCGTTGAAGGTTTGAACCTTGTATATCAGAGTACAAGAAAGATTAAACCTAACTTTATGGTTTGTGGTCTTAATGTTGCATCTGTTATTGAAGTAATGAGAAACTTCTCACCTTCAGGACAACAGGCAATTGGACCTTACTTTATGGGTACTCTTGGTAATATCAAAGTTTATGTATCACCTGAATATGACCCAGATGAATATGTAATGGGTTACAAAGGAAGTTCATTTATGGATGCTGGTATGTTCTATTGTCCATATATGCCAATCATTAGTACAGATTTGTTGATGACAGATGACTTCGCAGGAAGAAAAGGCTGGGCAACGTCTTATGCTAAAAAACTTGTAAATAATAAAATGTATATAAGAGGTAAGGTAATTTCATAATTTATGAGTAAGATAAAATGTCCTATTTGTAATAAAAAATTAAACTGTATAAATAATGTGCATTTAAAAACACATAATTTAACTTATAAAGAATTTAGATGTTTATACCCTAATAGCAAAACATATTCTGATGAAAGTGCTAAATTACGTAAAGAAGCTAGTTCTAAGGTAATTACAACATATAATAAATCAGATATTGCTAAAGAAAAAGCTTCTAAACACTGTAAAGAAATGAATCAAGATTCTAAATTTCAGAGTAATAGAGCTAAAAAGGGATGGACAGACGAAAGACGTAAAGAGAAATCTATACAGATGACTAAAGTTTGTAATGACCTACATAGTTTACCAAAATATAAAGATGCTAGAGAAAAAATCTATAAAAATAGATATGGAATAAAGCATAAATATAAAGGTTTAAATTTAAGGTCAACATTAGAGTTAAATACAGTTAAGTTATTAGAACAATTAGGAATTGATTACGAATATGAAAAATTAGAAATACCGTATTTAAAACCTACTGATAATAAAATACATATGTATTTACCAGATTTTTACATAAAATCAAAAAATCTTATTATAGAATGTAAGTATTCTATTGATAAAGAAGATAAAATTGTTTTAGCTAAAAAACAAGCTTGTTTAGATTTAGGATATGAGTTTATGTTTATAGATGAAAATATGATAAGATTAAACGCCCTAGAAATAAAGTAATTTGTTTCACACTCGTAAGAGAGTCTATAAATACCGAGTGAATTGCAGGCAATACCTAAAGCTATAACACTACAACATAAAGATGAAATAAGCTTAAGTGTGAATGTTACGAAAGTAGAAAAAAGTTTATAGATTTGTATATGGTTAAATCCTAAGTACAATTAAAATGGTTCTTCTGCAGCCAAGATTCGAATAGAATAAGGTTCAACGACTAATTAGTACACTATAAGTTAATGATAGTGGAAGTGCTCGGCTCCATATAGTAAATTATATGGATGAAGAAATAGTCTCCTCACTTATGAAAGTAAGTGGATATTCTAGTAATATCATATAAGAAGTTACGTTCTTATATAAAGACAAGGCAACAATGTACGCTAAAAAGATGGTTAACTCAAAAATGTATATTAGAGGTAAGATTACTGACTAATATATGTTTTACACATATTCTGCAACTAGTAATTAGTAAGTATCTTTTTACTAGTTGCAATAAAAAAATAATTAAAGGAGAATTAAGTTATGGCAAATATTGATTTCAGTTCAACACCTGTTACAATCACACTTTCATATACAGCCCCTGATGTAAATAGTGAAATCGCTACTGCTCCAGGTGGATATAATGCAGGTACAGTAACAATCAAAGATACTACTATTACAGGTATCGGTGTTCAAGGATATAAGACTAATAATGTTAAGTATCTAAAGTCTGGTCAAGAATACAAGTTCACAACATCAAATGCTGATGAAGTTATGTACTACAGAAGTCTTGCTAAGATTGACGGTATGACAGTTAAGATTGGTGATACTGTAGTTGACCCAGCAGATGTTGCAGCTTGGGGAGACCTAGCTAATGATACTAGAGATGTTGTAATTGAAGAGAATGTAGAAGCTGATGAAGAAGCAGCTGAAGATGATGAAGAAGGTGAAGGGCCAGGCCCTGACGAAGACCCTGACGAAGATACACCTACATTATCAGTAGCTCCTACAGAATTGTCTATTGTTAAAGGCGAGTCTGGAACAGCTACAATTTCAAATGCAACAGGTACAGTTACAGCAGAATCTGATAAACCTAGTATTACAGTAGAAGTTGAAGGAACAACTGTAACAGTTACAGCCTCTGCTAATGCAGCAGCATCTGCTACAGTAACACTTACAGATGAAGCTAGTAACACTGCTACTATTGCAGTTACTACTACAGATGAGTAGTATAAGTTTAACATCTATTTAATTTAAAATAGATTGATGGAGAGAGATATGGCTGTGCCTATCCTCCCCTCTGGATAACAGTCATATCTATCTTTATATCAAATGAAGGGAGTAGTTGTATATGACTTTAGAAGAATATAAAGATGATATTTTGTTACAGCTAGGATTTCCTATTGTTAAAGTTGAGATTAATGAACAACTAGAACAAATAATAGATATGGCTTTTAGAGAAATAAAGCATTATATTACAGATACACGTACAGCTACTATCCCTTATGCAGAAAAAATGCATATTGAAGAGGGAAAATTTAATAAAGGTAAAGATATGATAAATACTGTAGTGATGATTATGAGGAGCAATACTCCAAATAGAATTGCTGATTTTCAGGACATTATGTATTTAGCAGCAAGACAAAGTTCACTGCAGTATGTATCTTTAACTGATTATAATAGAGCTTTGCTCACACAACAATTAAAGAATAGTATAGCAACAGATTTAGATTTTTATTGGGATAAGAAGAATAGTGATTTATATTGTTATGCTAATTATCCTAAACCGGATAAAATTACAGTTGTATATATTCCAGAATATAAAACAGTCGAAGATATAGTTGAACCGTTTTGGCAAAACTTATTAAGACGATTGGCATTAGCTCTAACGAAACAAATTCTAGGTAGAATACGTGGTAAATTCAAATTAAATTCTAGCACATATGAAATAGATTCAGACCAACTACTATCGGAAGCAACAGCTGAGTTAGAAGAAATCAGAGGGTTCTTGAATGAAAACTCAGATATGATGCTACCTATAGATTAAAAATATGAGAGGAGATTTTTTCAATAATGACTAAGTTAAATGAAAAAACAATGAGTACATTTGAAGCTACTATGAGAGCTTGTCAAGAAAGTAAAAGTAAGAATAAGACTCAGAAGAAACTAATCAAAGAGTCTAACAAAATCACAGAAGCAGATGATATTGATGCTGGTATAGATGATTTTGATGAATTTGATGATGAAGTTGTTGACTTTGATGGAAATCCAATCGAAGGTGAAAGTTTACCAGAAGATACATTTGATGATGTTGCGGTAATTATTGACCCTGATTTGGACCCAGAACAAGTTACAGATAGTATAGATGAACTACAACAACTTATTGACGAAACACCAGATGGTGAGGTTCCAACATCAGATGAGTATGTAGGAGATTTTACATACACTTGTCCAATTTGTGGAAATAAATTCTTTAATGATACTGAACTTGCAGAAGGAAGTGAATGTCCAGTTTGTGGTGAAACACCTGAAGCATTTATTCTAATGGGTGAAGTATCAAAGATTGATGATACAGAAGATAAGAAAGACGAAGAAGAACCTAAAGAAGATTCTGAAACTAAAGAAGAGTCTACTGAAGAAGAAGTAGAGGAAGTTGAAGAAATTGAAGAATCTAAAAAGGTAGAAGAAGGTTGTTCAGACAAAGAAGATAAAAAAGAAGATGAAGAAGATAAGACAGAAAAGAAAGAAGAATCTGCACAGCAACTTGAACTAGATTCTAAACCTGTATGGACTCCACCTAAACGCTCAAATAAGAGACCTAAAGTTAAAACAGTTACTAAAGATAATGCTCTAAAAGCAGAAAGAGCAAGACGTAGAGCAAGAGCATTAAGAAGAGCTCGTAGAATGGAGCAAATGAGAAAGAATCGTAGAGTTAGACCTATTGAAAGACGTAGAGTTGAAAATAGAAGAAGACCTATGAGAAGACCTATTTCTAGAAGACGTGCAGTTGAATCTAGAATTTCAAGACAAGCTGGAGTTAAAAGACCACTTAATAGACGTAGAGTTGAGAATAGAAGAATCGAAAATAGAAGTAGATTTGCTAAACCTATGAATAGAAGAACTTTTAACAGACAAAGACAGTTTGAACAAAGAAGACCTATGAGAAGAGGTATGAGATTAGAAGAAAAGTCTTTCAATAAACTTCTAACAAACTTCGTAACAGAGAATTATAAGAATATTGATTCTATGGAAGTTACAAAGGCTAGAATTTCTAAAGGAACATTGACTTTAGAGTGTGTTCTTAATAAGAAAGATGAATCTAAAGTAAATGCAAATATTGTAATTGAAAACTTTAGATTTAGAAATGGATATGGAAGATTTACTTGTGATGTAGATAAAGTATTTAGTCCTAAAACAGAATCAAATACTAAAAATACATTTATAGTTGAATGTAAGAAGATTGATAATGTTGTTAAATGTACAGGATTTAGATATAACTTTATTACAGAAAGTAAATCAGGAACATATCGTGTTTCAGGATTATGTAAATAATATTAAATAGGTTGAGAGTAGTATGGGAAAATTAATAGACTATGATGCAAAAATATATGGAAGTTTCTTTAAAGAAATGGCTGAATTACGTGGATTTACTGTTCAATATAGATATATACTTAAATCCACTGAATCAATTCATAGTGAAATTGACCCAGAAAAACTCTCAGAACCTATTGAACTAAGTGTTATTTATGAAGCTAATCCTAAAAGAAAGTTTCTAAGAAATCTTGGTTGGTTATCTGAAGACCCAGAGGATAAACCTTATATAATGATGTTACCTATAGATACTCCTAATTTAACTGTAGAAGCAAGAATTTATATATCTCCTACAGCTGATAGAGAATTAGTAACACAATCTATGTCAAGAGAGTTTAAGATAACAGAAATAACAACTCAGAGCGAATATCCTGATTGTTATGTGTGTAAGGTTGTACCAGTCTTTAAAAATGAACCTATCAAGGCAAATTATGAAGAAACTAATTATAACTATATAAAAGAGGAGTAACAATGAAAACATTTCTAGTTACAACAAGAAATCAAACAGTAATAATAAATGGAAAAAGTTATTATTACAACAATATCATTTCAGTAAAAGATAATGATACTAGTACTTTAGATTATTGTAAAATGTTGGTTAGTGATGGTAGATTAAGTGTTTATAGTTCTACTGAACCTAAAAAAGTAAAAGTAGAAAAACCTAAATCTAAAAAATCTAAATCAAATAAAAATTATAAATCTAAAGAACAAGATAAAAATAAAAATAATAAAAAGGAGGAAAAATAGATGCCTTCAGTTACTATTAATGAAATAGATAATACCATAGTACAATCAAGTGTAGGTTTATACAATACAACATTGGTTATCGGAGGTTCTACTTTCGGACCTATTAATACTCCAACATTACTAACATCTTTATCAGATTTAAGTATCTTTGGAGGAAGTGTTGAAGGTACTTATTCATATAAGACAGCCAAAAACATTTTAAGACTTGGTTATCCTATTTTATTTACTAGAGTTGCTGCTGAAGATGAGTCTACTGCAACTGCTAGTGTCTATGGACACAAAGATATTAAAGATAAGAGTCTTACAGGATTTACAGTTATAGATAATGAGAATGTTAATTATGGGTATAAGGCAAGTAACTATGGAAGTCCTACTAGTGTAAGTATTAGTACAAATGATAATAATGATATTATTGTATCTGCTACTTATGATACTGCTATTGCTGATACTACAACATTTACTAGTAAGTTAACTATTGAAAATGCTTCACATCAAAGACAAGATGTTGTTGTTATTGGAGACCCTATTTTAAATGAAGAAAAAACTACTGCTACTTGGACAATTCCATCTGGAACTTCTGGATATGAAGCTCCAGACATTAATGATACAGACCCACATAGATTTGAGTTTGTTTCTGATTTCAATGTTCAAGGAGAAACAGACCCAGTGCCTGGTGTCAATGTTGATTTTGCTGAAACAGAAGAAGAATCTTCAGTTAATATAAAAGCTGTTTATTCAGGAGAATTTGGCGATTCAATTTCAGTAGATTTGTATAGAACAGAATTAGCAAAAGCTAATACAAATTCTCAAACAAATTATCAATATAGTTTAAAAGTATATGTAGGTACAGGTGTAGTTGAAACATTTAAGATTATGCAATATCCAGGAAAAGGATATGGTCCTGGAGAATCTTCACTTGGAGAGACTTTTGATATTGCTTATGCAGCAGCTTTGAAACAAGCTGTAAACGGAAATTCTAAATATATTAGTGTTGAAGATAATTCAACAGAAATAAAGACTTCAGCATTCCATAGTCATTTGAAAGAAATGGACCACTTGAATTTAGATGATGAAACTCAATATGAACTTCATCTAATTTCACTTAAAGGTGATTCAAGCAAATATGGAAATGAAGCTACTATTAAATCAGAAGTATTTAAGTTATGTGAAGATTATAATAAAACTTCACCTAGTCCAGATAATTTCTTTGTAGGTCTAGAAGACAAATATACATATGATTTTAGATTTGCTACAGCTGCTGGTATTTGTAGAGACTTAGAAGATTCTAGTACAATTCCTAGTGTTCATACAAATACAATGGATGTATATGATGCTATTAGAAAATTATGTTATACTAGAGGAGATGCTTTTGGTATATTAGATATTGCTCAAGATGTAGAATTAACTTCTGGAGATTTAAGAGAGTATGTTCCGGTTAGACAGTATGAATATAAGCCAGATTCTTATGTAGCTTATTATTGTCCTTGGTGTTATGGACCAAATGTTGATGGTGTTGGTGAATGGTTACCACCTTCATATTGGTTCTTACAAGCATTGTTAACAAATGTTAATAATGGAGGACAAGTTTATAACCCACCTGCTGGTGTTAAGAGAATGAGAATTGGTAGTATTACTGCTACATCATCTCAAATTGGTGGAGCTACTTTAGATGAACTTCAATCAGAAGATGCATATCATATTAGAATTAATCCTATTATGAATTTAAGAAATTATGGATATGTAGTATATGGATTGAGAACAGGTTATGCTCTATCACCTCCATATGAATTATCTAAGAAATCAGCTCTACAACAACCTCACGTAAGAATCTTAGCAAATGAAATCAAAGCAGTTATTTTTGATACTGCTTTAGGATTAACATTTGATAATAATAATCTTCTTACTTGGAACTCATTTATTAGTAGAGTAAATGATACATTATCTTCAATGCAAGTAAATAATGCTCTTAATGATTATGAAATCATTATGGACGATTCTCTACAAAGAGATGATAGAAAAGTTATTTACGGTTCAGTTAAAGTTTCAGTATTTGAAGCGGTTGAAGATTTTGTAATTGATTTCCAACTAGACCCTGCAACAGTTACTTATGGTGAAAGTACAGTTGCTCTATAAAATAGAAAGGAGATTAATAAATGAAATTTCAAGATAATACAGGTAATGCTTATTATAGCAAAGGTGCCGTTCAAAGAATGTCTAATGCTAGACAATCTAATTGGTACTGGGAACCTCAGCGTACTAACAACTTTGAAGTACAGATAGAGTTAGATAATTTAGGTTTACCTAAATTAAGTGATACTGGTTCTAATCAAGGTTATAAAAAAGATTTGATGTTGTCTGTAGCAAACTTTGATGCTCCTGGAATGAGTATTTCACCTATTGAAGTACCTTATGGAAACAATGTTGCTAAGTTTGCTGGTAGACCTTCTATGGATACATCTAATATTACATTTAATGATTTTATTGGATTAGATGTAGAAAGATTATTAGCCGCTTGGTTCAACTTAATCTATGACCCTAAGAAAGAGGTTGTTGGACAGGCTAAAGATTATAAAACAACTGCATATTTGATTGAGTTTTCACCAGATGGTAAAATTTATCGTTCTTGGACACTTCACGGTGTTTGGTTAGGTGAATATAAACTAGGAAGTTTTGCTCAGGATAATAATGCAGTAAGACAGATTTTAGGTTCATTGATTTATGACTACTTTACAGAGACTGAAAAAAGTGAACTCAAACTATAATTTATAAACTTAATTATATTTGGCGTTTTAGTTATGAGTTATATTCATAGACTAAAATGTCAAATATAATTGTATATATTGATATTTTAATGGGAGGTAAATAAATGTCAAATGTAGCAATAAAAGAAACAGTTAAATTACCAAGTAAAGGTCTTGGTTATACAACAAAAGTACCTAGTGAGATAGAGTTAAGAGCTATGTCTACACTAGATGAAAAGATAAGACTATCATCTACAAATGGATTTAAGATTATTCCACAGTTAATTAATAACTGTAAAGAAGATGATAGTTTTAATGCAGAAGACTTATATTTAGCAGATTTAATTGCTTGTATGTATGCTTTAAGAAAAGTTACATACGGAAGTGATTATAAAATTACTCTTCAATGTCCATATTGTGGTAATAACATTGATTTAGAGATTGATTTAGATTCGTTAAATACAGTATATGCAGATGATAATTTTACAGGTACTCTTGATGTAACTCTTCCTGTTTCAGGAGATGTTATTACTTGTAAATTATTATCAATTAAAGAAGACGATTTAATTATTAAAGACGCAGAAAAAACTAAAATGAAGTTTCCTGAATATGTAGGAGACCCTACACTTATTATTAAGTGGAATTATATTATTACTAATATTAATGGTGAAGTTGCAAGACAATTAAAAACTCAAGATTATGTTGAGAAAATGCACGCAAAAGACTTCAATTATCTAACTAGTAAATATAATGAGTTTGAAAACTCCATAGGTTTAGATACAGAATTAGTAGATATTTGTCCTACTTGTGAAAGGAATGTTAAATATACTCTGCCGGTAACAGAGGAATTTTTTCGACCAGAATTTTGATATAAATGGTATACCTAATAAGTATTTATTATATGAAAGAATAGTTAAAGACCAAGTTATTATTTCGTATAATTTACATATACCATTTTTAGACACAGATGCTATTTCTCCACAAGATAGAGATTTAATATTAGAAACTCTTAAAGAAATACGAGAGGCAGAAAAAGAGGCTATAGAAGAAGCCAAGAAGGGATAGTGAATATGGTAACAAAACTATATGAAAATATTCAATATAAAAATCACGATATAACGATAACAAAATCTGGTGCTGTTGTTAGAGATGGTGCTGGAAAATACATTCAAGAATTTTCTACAGAAGAGGAAGCTAAAGAATATATAGATAGTGTAACAGAGGAAGATTAAATGGCACAAAATGTTTATAAAATTAGAAGTCAGGATTTAGCCTATTTAAGAGATTCTGGTTTATATAAAAAATCATCAGGAAATAATTTATATTTATATTTTATTACAGACACTTCACAATTAAAAATATTTAGAGGTCCTTCTCCTGAAGATTATGATGCTGTTATTTGTTATACTGATTCAGATAGATTTATAGATACTGAAGACAATAAAAAATACTTTGTTGTTGATTCCAGTACATTATATAATTATTCGGGTGGTTTATGGACAGTTATATTCAAGTCTAACATCGATTCATATAACGCCATTGTTGCTGATAATGAACAAAGAGAATTAGTGGGTACTGGAGAGGATTTATTAGATAATAATGGATTACTTGGAAATGGTAATGTTGTTATTAGAGATACTAATAAATTAGTTAAAGGTATTTTAGCAAATGCTATTGTAGGAAATAATGAATATATTTATTTATATTCTGCGTTTGGAAATAATATTAGAATATCTCCATCATCAGCGCCAGGAGAAAATTTGAGTGGTGTATTACAATTAAATGGATACAACGGTTTTTATACTCCTGATGCTCACTATCACGGAATATTTTCAGCAGACTACATCGATTTAGATGAGGGTAATATAAGTTCTAAGCTAGAAATTAGAACAGATGGTGATTACAGTGTTGATGCAGAGATTATAGATGATATATATATTTCATATGTATTAAGTTCACATAAAGATTCTCCTGTTTCACAATTTAGACTAGATTCAGAAGATTATGGTTCAGAAGATGATACAGTTACATTGCAAAATAATATTCAGAATTTAGAATATACGTATATAGAATCTACAGAAGAAACAGATTTACCAGATGTAATTAAAATTTCTTTTGATTTAATTGTTGAAGCTCCATATGTATTTTCAAATGGATTAGAAAATGAATTTTCTGTAAATGATAATATATTATTACCAGATAATTATATTATTAATGTTGATATAGAAGATGAGGATGATACTTTAATACTATTAGGTTATCCTCCATATCCATACGTTAATGCTAAAATAATAGAGAGTGGAAGAAAAATACATATAGAAATATTTAATGGAATAGAAGTAAAAACAGATTAGAGAGGTACGTTATGATTAAAAAATTACAAGAGTTCAATAATGCATCTTTAGATAAATCTGTGGGTAATACATCTGTTGATGTAAAATCTCCAACAGAACTTATCAGTGCGGCTGGATTTCAATTATCAAAAAATTCTACAGATAAAAATGGATTGGGAATTTCAGATAGTGATATGATTGCCGTTCAATATTTAGAAGATGGAACAGTATCTATTGTATTAAATAATGACTTAACATTAGATAGTCAAGCAGTAAATACATTTAAAAAAGAATTTCAAGAAGCAGAAAAACTTGCTCAAGAAATAACAAGAACTTATCAATAAATAAATGATAAAAATATTAATTAAGAAAGAAGGTGATGTAAATGGCTAATAATAAAAACAATAATACTGGTCAAAATACATCACCTTCTTCTCGTTCTAATAATGTTGGAAATAAAAGTAATCAAATATCAGAATTAGATTTAATAAATGTTAATGCTGATAAAGCTAAAAAAGAGCTTGGTTCAGTTTTTTCTTATATAAATGACAATTTGAAAAATATAAATAAAGATACTGATAAGTCTATTAATAGTCTTACTAAGAAGGCTTTGAGTGCTAATAAGACAGTATTTAATGACTTATTCAAATCTTTAGATAAATATTCTGATAAATTAGATGATACTTTAAATAAATTAAATAGTTTAGGAACAGGTACGTCATCAGGAGTTACAGCATCTGCTAATAGTCCTAAATTTAGTAATGTTGTTTATGATAAAGCCATTTTTAATAATGCTACATTTAATCATTCTGTATTTAATGATGTTGTCATTAATGAAAAGAATAGACCACAGAAACCTCAAATAGTCGATTATTCAGGAAGACCTATAGATTCTGGTAAAAACATTGGTTCAACTAGAAAAGAATATAGTAATTCTGATTCAGGTTTTTCTGGATATGGTAAATTAGATAAAGAATTTGATTATCAACCTGGAAATATTTCCATACCTAATAATAAATGGAGAATGATGGTCAATGACAAAAGAGAAGAGTTAAGACCTATATATGAAAAAGCTGATTGGTTAACTAATCGTGGTCAACTAATGGATACAGAAAAACTTACTAAGTTTTTATCTATTGGTAAAGATGTAAAAGATATTGGCAAGACTTTACTTAATTTTGCAAAGCCTTATTGGGAAAAAGCTAAAGGAGCTTTTGAACAAAACTATACTAAAGTAGCAGGATTAACATCTCCAGAACAGGCTGGTACTGGTGGATTTATGGGTATCAATACTGGTACTGATATGTTCAATGATATGCTAGACAGTACAGTCGCTAAGTTTGGAGATGAAGCATTTAATTATAGTAGTGAAATGATACCTGCTATGACTAAGGCTTTGGAACAAGGTTTTAAAGGACAAGAGGCAATTACTAAAGCTCAAAATGATATGGTAGCATCTAAGATATTACCTTGGATGGATACTCAATCAGAAGCTTGGGTAAATATGTCTTTTAACATAGATAAAAATTCTTTAGACCAACTTAAAAATCAACAATTAATGATTAAACAATCTGAACAAGGAAACAGATTGTTACAAGATGGTATTATTAATTATCTAACGTCTGACTTAGCCCCATTAATGACTGATATTGAAAGTGGAGTGGCTGCTGCTACTGGTTATCAAAGTTTAGGACAATATACAAGTTTAATGGAAGCCTATGAGAAACAAGGTATGTCATCAAATGATGCTTATCAAGCAGCTAAAGAAGTTATGGGAGCTCAGAAGGATGTATACGGTGCTCTAACATCTGGTAATGTAAATCAAATTTTACTTGGTGCCGAATTTGGTGCTGGTGCTGGTGTCAATGAAGCAGTTGGAAATTCTACAGTTGGTTTAGCTAATATTGGAGCTCAAGCAAATGAGGCTGGAGATATTATAGGTGGTGCCGCAGTAGCAAATGCTCTTGGTTATAAAGGAATGTTAGCTGGTGGTTGGACACAAACTGCTAATCAATTAACAGTTACTGGTTCTGATACAGATTATCAATTGGGTGGAACTGAGAAGATTGATGCTTTAACTGAGAACATTTCTAATTATAATACTGAAGATACAAAATACAAAAATAAAATGGAAAATACTGTAGCGGATGCGACTCAGTTTATGAAAAATTTTCCAACACAAGCTATTAGTGAAATTGCTAGTACTACTAAACAAATTTTGGGTTCAGTAATATCTATTGCTTTAACTAATGCCGCATTTAAAGTTCCAGGTGTCGGTGGTATTGGTGGAAGTATGCTTAATGCCAGTATGATGGCTAATATGTCTGGTACTAGTGGTGGAATTGGTGGTGCTGGTGGTATGATTACTCCAATGGCTGCTACTAGTAGATTAAGTAGTTTAGGAAATGCTATTAAAGGTTCAGGATTTTTAAGAAGTGGTGGATTAGGTGCTATGAGTACGGGTTCAAAATTCTTGTCTGGAGCTAGTATTGCTGGTGGTCTAATAAATACTGGAATAGAAGGATATTCTGGTTATAAATCTGCTGAAGAGTGGGGAACTTCAAAAGGCGCCGGAGTTGCAGGTGGTATTTTGGGTGGCAGTAAAGGTGGACTCGGTAATGCTCTCACTCACGGATTAGGCTGGGCAGCTTTAGGATTCGGATTGGGTGGACCTGTAGGTGCTGCAATTGGTGGTATTTTAGGAATAGTTACTGGTGCTATTGGTGGAGATACTATTGCTAAAGGAATAGATAGTTTATTTGGAACAGGTCCTCAAAAAGATAGCCAAGAAGTTTTAAATTTGGCTAAAAAATATGAAAAATCTGGATATTTTAAAAAAGATGCTCTTTCAGTGGCTAGAAATATTGCAGGTAAATCCCATTTTTCAGGATTATCATTTGTTCCAGAAGATAATTATACAGCAAATCTTCATAAAGGCGAAATGGTAGCTACTGCAAAAACAGCCAGTAAATTAAGAAAAAGGGGTATTACTGGAAAAGAGACTACAGATGAATTAATAGATAGCAAATTGAATAATACTATAGATTTTTCAAGTATAACCTCAATATTAGAAGTAATTTCAGATAAAGTTAGTGAGGCCACGGATAAAATTGCTCCAAAAACTAAGCAACTTAATGTTAAGTTTAATAATAAAGTTAACACTAAACTAAACACAGATGAGGAATAGAATAAATGATGAATAATATAAAAATAGATGACAACAATTTCTTTATTTCATATTTACAAGGTATTCTAAAACAATACTATTCTTCTAAAATAATATTGTCTAATTATTATGATTATAATACTCATCAAAGCTTAATAGATTTTATAAATTCTTATATATATACTAAGAATAGAGATATTGTTAAAATATTAAAGAATGATAAGACGTTAGTATATGAAAATGAGAATATATTTAAAAAATATTTTTCTATTGTTGATAATGTAGATTCTATATTATTGAGAGTTAAAAATATAGAAGTAGTGGATGAATTTTTTGAGTCTAATAAAAATAGTAATAGAAAGTATTTAATTAAGCTATTAAAAACTTATGGTTGGATTATTAGTGATTATAATCTATACGATGATATAGACCAATACATTACAATTCAATCATTGTATCCTGATATGGGTATTATTAGAGAAGATTTATTGAAGATGATAAATCTTTTTAATGAACAACGAATTTTAACTAAATATAGATTAAGTGGAACAGGTTTAGAATATAGTTCAAATTCTAAAATCTTAATATTAAATTATAATCAAGATTTTATTTACACCATCTGCAGTAAAAAATATTTAGATAAAAATTTAAGAGTAGCTTTATCTTTAAAATCTTATAATGATATTATTACTAATATAGATACAGATGGTATGGAAATATTTAATGATTTAGAATATACGGGAAAGTTGGGACGAATATTCGATACTACAAACTTTAATCCATATTCTTCTGCAGAAGATACTGAATTAAATTATACAGAGTATCAAACAATGTTAATAGAATTACCTTATAATTATAATGATACATTATTAATATTAGAATCATCTATTGAAGATTTATTAGATACTAATTTAAATGTAGCTAAAGTAGTTAATAATACTTATGAAACTAATATAGAATGGTTAGATAAATTTTATTTTAATGATAATTGGTTAATACATAAAGAATTATTGCAAATATTTTTAGGTAATACTATAAATGAATATTCATCAGAAGAAAATATAAGATATATACAAAATTTATATAAGTACATTGATATGAGTTACAATAAAGCTTTAGAATTAAAAGAAAAATCTTATGGCATATATGACGATGACTTGAAACAAGGAATTAAAAATATACAAAAAGCTAATGGGGTTCTTTATTGTAATGGAACAGTAGATACTCAAACAGAAGAATTATTATTAAGAGGAAGTGAGGAATAATGCCTTATACAGTTCAACCTAGTAAATTACCTGGATGTAGTATAACTAATTTACAAACGAATAGTAGTTTTACATTACCTTGTTATCCAGATGATATAAGTATGAGTGTAGGTGCTAATTGGGCAGAGACGCAAGGTTATGGACGTTCAGAACCAATTACTGCTTATGCTGGAACTAATTTTATAAAATACAGTTTTACCATAGGTCTTCATAGAGATTTTTGTGAAGCTAAAGGTTTAAATTTTGATACATTATTAGAAGCCTTAGAGAATACTATATATGCAAAATATGGCAAAGGTGCTGAATATCGTTCTCCTTTAACTGCTTTTACATTTGGTAAGTTTCATATAGAAGGTTCAGTAACAAGTTTAGATGTTTCGTATAAAAAACCTATAGATTATTTGGGTAGATATGTATATGCTGAAGTTAGTATATCAATAACAAACATACCCGAAAAACTACCTTCTTATAATGATTTTAATAAGAATTGGAATGTGGGGTAAAAATTAAATGTTAAATTTATCTAAAAGTTATATAAAATCTATAAAAGACCAAAGAGAAGAAATATCATATTCTAGTCCAAGAGTGTATGACATAATAGATAGTAGATATAAGAATACTAATTTGATTTCAGATTTTAAGAATAACAAATTATATCATTCCATAAGATTTAGAGATATTTATGAAGAAACTTCTAATGATAAATATTTCAAAGTAACATCTAGAGAACAGGATAGATTAGATATAATAGCACAAGATTATTATAATGATGCAAGTATGTGGTGGATTATTGCTTATGCAAATAATCTCACTAATTGTTTTTATATTCCTATTGGAACTATATTAAGAATACCATACATTGTTAATCTAGTCTATTAAGGAATTAAATTATGAGTTATATTGTAAGCGATAAAACTAAAAAATGGATTTCTGATAATTCTACTAAAATTGAAGGTAAATACGCACAACAGAATTCTTACGAAGACGAAAAGAATAGAGAGAAAACTGAAGGCACAGTTAGTGCTGTTATTAATAATATTTTCGGTATAGTCAGTGGTTCTTATGGTGGGTATTCTTTTAATAATATTTCACAATTAGAAGATTTATCATATATTGGCATAGACTTATTTTCTAATACGACTATAACTTATAATGGTAAAGATATTAAAGTACCGAAATATGTTTGGAAAGATTATGCTGAATATGTAATATCTAATAGTACTAAATTTGACGATAACATAGTATATCAAGCCTCTTCATACATAACTGGTCAAATTGGATTAGATGATGCTATATTAAAGAAATATAGTGATGCTATACTCGAAACAACTGATGGAAAAACACAAAAAACACAACAACAAATTTCAGAAGAAAAGCTTACAAAGTGTTTAACTGAGTTACAAAATATAAATACAAATGGAATTGGTTATACTCCATTCGTAGTACTAAAATTAATTGGTTATAAATATAGTGGAAATAAGAGAATAATCAATTCTCAGACTGTAATTGATAGTAGAGATACCAATCAAGCAATTAGTACTTATTTCAATTACAAAAGAAATGGTACTGGACAAGCAAATGAGTTTGAAATTGCTGTATGCTTTTCGCCACACGAAAGAGCTAAATCATTATTAGATGAAAAGAATCAAATTAATCCAAACACTTTGGAATCTATTTTAACTCAAATTTGTATTGCATCTAAACAAGGCACTGATGACAATAAGAATAAAAATAGTATAATGGAATCTGAAGATTCTGATGAACAAGAATTTGATTTAGATGATTTGCGTGCTACACTATGGTCTTGTAAATTACAAGTGGGATATACAGTAGATGGTCAAGATTCAATTATTTCACCTGAGTATAATACATTGGTTACTGATTATAAATATGAATTCATTGAAAATCAATTAGTATATACAATTCAGGGCGTAAGTTCTGTTATGGAACTTGCTACTATGGATAAATTTAAACATAGAGCTTTTGCTTGTACTGAAGAACCTATTGCTTCCGCTTTAGAAGTATTTTTGCAGCAATTAGATGAAAACAATGAATTGAATAAGTTTAAGGTTGCGTGTGGAAATTTACCTGATGGTAATCCTATATTTACAAAATTAGATATAGAACACGTCTTTAATTCACAGAATATCAATTCTCCAATTTCTTGTAAATGCACAAAAAATTTTAGAGATACTGCTAAGTATGAATTATATAATCCCAAAGAATCTAAAAACAATAATGTATCAACAGATAATGAAATAGATTTTGAAAAGATTATGGAAAATGGCATACCAAAATCTAATAAAGATATGTCTCTATTTGGTAATTTAGAAGAATTATTATCTTTTGCAACACTAAGAAATAGTTATTTAAAAAACTATAGTGGTAAATTTGATTATACAATATTAGATTCAAGTAAAGATAATTATGATTCTATATTATACATAACATTTAATGAATATAGTAAGGGTTTTGAGGATGAGACTGTAAAAGATAGTGTATTTACATTTAGATGGTTAGACACACCAACTCCTCATAGTATAGTTAAAAATTTTCAAGTTAATGAATCCGGGGCATATATAAAAGCTGCAATTAATACTAAAACTAAAGCTCTTATGGAAGAATTATATTTTGTAGATAATGAGGGAAAATCTTATCTATTATCAGATACAGATGATATTACTACTGAATCTGGAGAATTCGCACCTTGGTATAATATTATAAAAGAAAGTATTTATAAAAAAGCTCTAAGAAATTTAGGTAATTACAAAGCTTCTTTAACATTGATTGGAGTCCCAGCTGAAATTTTAATATTATCAACAATTAAAATTGAAGTTTATATGGATGGAATGGAACATTTTTCATCTGGATATTATAGAGTTATTTCTATTCAAGATACTTTCGATACAAGTGGTTATCAAACAACGTTAGAGTTATTGAAGATTACAGAAAAGACTGATATTGATAAATTAGCTAAAGATTTAAAATTATTAATACAATCATCTTATAAAAATTCTAAAGTTCTTACTAATGAGGAATTAAGTGAGGACCAAATTATAAATTCTAGCAAAGATTACTATACCAAAGTAAAGAAAAGTTCTAAGTTAACTAAATATTGGAAAAAACAATACGAAAAATATAAGAAGGATGAGAAAGAGAAGAAAAAATCTGATAGAACTAATTTTACATATAGACAATTTATTGGTTCCGAATATAATTTTGCCTCCGCTAGCGATTCAGATGATGTTAAGATTATAACAGAAAAAGATTTAGATAGTAATGGTAATATTAAAAAGAAGAAATAATTATGAGTAAATTAATAACAGCTAAAGTATTATCAGAAAGAAAATATGGTGATAAAGATAAAGTGAAGATAATTGTACCTTCACGTGTTTCACCTGAAATTTATGATAATGATGGTATAGACCCTAATAATGAAAATAATGATTATACTCAAGAGGCTATGGTTGCTTGTAATAATAATCTTGCAAAAGACGATTTAGTTTGGATTAGTTATCTGGATAAAGACAAGACTCAACCTGTTATTGTAAGTCCTTATTGGGGAAAAACAGATTCAGATAATTTCAATGAGAATCCGGGTAAAGACCCTAGCGACCCTAATACAGACTTATTAGAATGTGGTGTAAAATTAGCAGACTTAGGTGTTGTAATAATGTCTTATGGAGAAGCAACTCAACCCATTTCTAAATTAAATCAAGATGATATTAAGGGAATGATTAAAGATGAGTTCTATGCTATGTGTGATGGTAAAACCGCTATTGGTATAAGACAATGGACAGATGGCAGTGATTCTAATAGAGCGACAAAAGCATATAAATATATTTATGAAGAAACTAAAGACAGAGCTAAAAAATTAGGGGGTACAGGTAAATTAAGTAGAGACTCAGTTAATACTGTAAAAAAAGTAATATCATCTGAAGATGGTAGAGAAGCTCAATACAACTATGCTTTAAATGATGACCCTACAGAACCTATTTCTAAACTTATTGATTCTATAGTTAAACAGGGAATTAAAGATAATGCTTGCATTCTTTATTTTATGGATATCTGTAATCAATATGGTGCCGGAATGGAGAATAAAAATAGAAAGAAATTTATTAAAGCCTATAAAGATTTAAGTAAAAAGAATCTTAAAAATTTCCATAATAAGATGATGTCTATGGACCCAGGAACATATGCGTCTAGACGTAAAAATACTTATAAAAATGTCAAGATGATGCAAGATGCTGGTTGGTTAAAAGGTAAAGCTGGTAATCTTGAGAATGTTTTTGATAATGATGATGGTGCTAATGAAAAAACTGGTTGGGTATTTCCAATATCTGATAAAGATGGTAAATTTAAACTTGACCAGAAATGGAGATATAAAGATGGTGTAAGATTTGCTCATAAAGATGGTAAGAGCGAGGGCAAAAAAGCAGTAGCAATGTACAAAGGTAAGGTTAAAAAAGTTGAAGTTGTAGGTCAATCTTATACTATAGGAGTAGAATTAAGAACTAAAAATAGTAATGAAAAACATTATGTTGAATATCATTCATTATATAGTAAGTCTGTAAAAGAAGGAGACAACTTAAATAAAAATGACACAATAGGAACTCTTAATTCCAATGGTTTATTAATAAAAGTTCATAAGAATAAAAGTAAAAGTAGTTCCTATGTAAATCCCGAAGAATATATAGGAAGTAATGTAGTTTTTGGAGGTGGAGGAGGATTTGGGGGTAATCCCGATAAATTTATTTGGTATTATCAATGGATAGGTGGTTATTATTATAAACATAATTATGGTAGTGCCATCGGTAATAATTCTCAAGCAGCTTGTGGAATATTTTCATTAGCTATGGCTTGGACAAACTTTTCGGGAAATTACAAATCTTATATACCAACAAAAATGAGCAATGGAAAAGGTACAGGTATTGCTCAAAAATGGGGAGCAATAGCTAGAGACGGTAATTTAAGAGGTAATAACGATAGTGGAATATCAAAAGCTACAAATAGTCATAAGAAACAATTAGGTTGTACTGCTAAATACTACGGCAAAGGATTATCTGTTAAAAAAGTAAAGAGTGTACTTAATAAGGGTGGTATATTGCTTTGTCGTATTGGCGAAGGTACTTTAGGTTATCAAGGGCATTTTTTGGATATTACAGGTATGACTAAGAGTGGTAAATTAATATTAGCAGACCCAGGTAAAAAAAGTACAGCATATTATAAATATAAGGATGCCGGTGGTAAAGGTTCTGTAAAAGGAACATCTCACGGAGTATCTACAGACTGGTTATCGCGAGTTACTTATTATTATACATTTTTACCTTATAAAGGATAAATCATTATGTCAAAAGAACTAGAATTTATACCTGCCAAATGTCTTGAAGAAAGAGATTGTGGTGATAAACAAAAAGTTAAAATAATAGTATCTACTAGATGTTCTCCAGAAATTTATGATAATGATGGTATAGACCCTGTTACACAAGAAGACTTTACTCAAATGGCTGTTGTTGGTTGTAACAATAAATTGGGTAAAGGTTCAATGGTTTGGATTAGTTATTTAGACGATAATGATTCACAACCCATTATCATAAGAGTATTTCACGGTAAAACCGATTTTGATACTTTTAACTTTGGAGATTCTACAGGACCTAATAGTAATGATGACCCTAATGCTCTACAATTAGAATGTGGCTTATCATTAGCTGATTTAGCGGTAGATGTAGTTGCAAGTGGCGAATTAAATTATGAATGGTCATCTTTAGACAATAGAATAAAATCAGAATGTTTTACATATGCCAAAAGTAAATCTTTAGGACTTAGACATTGGAATGGTTCTAGAGCGAAATCAGTTTTAAACTATGTTTATAAACAAGACAAAGAACAATCGAAAAAGATTGCTGATAAATATAATAAACAAGTAAAAGCTTATGATGGTAAATCAAAAGTAAACGATGAAGTTTTATCTAAAATAAGTAGAATATTGAGTACTTCATATGGTCAAGAAGCACAAAGAAAATGTGCGAGAACTGGGGAAGGAGATACAGGAACAAGCCTAGGAGAAATTATACAATATGGTTCTAAACAAGGTATAACAAATAATGCTAGCTTATTATTATTTGTAGAAATGTGTAATGATTACACAGGTAAAAAAGACCAATGGAATAAACTTGCTGAATATGGCAAGGGTAAAGTTTCATTTACAGATTATTATAATACTTTAAAAGATAAGAATCCTAAAGTTAAAGGTTGTAAAGGACCTATGGAATCTAAAGAAGATAAAGTTAAAAGAAAATCTGTTTATCATAATATTAAAATGATGGAGGATGCTGGCTGGTTAAAAGGTAAATCAGGAAATTTATCTAATGTAACAAATGCTAGTTCATCGAATGAAACTACTGGTTGGTTATATCCTGTATCAGATAAAAATGAAGAATTTAAAATTACAGGTAAGTGGAAAACTAGTAATGGTATTAAGATAACTAGTAGTAAGTCTGAAGGTAAAATTGCTGCAGCAGTTTATACAGGAACAGTTAAAAAGATAGAGACTAAAGGTCAAACAGTAAATGTATATATTCAATTTAGAACAAAAGATAATAAAAAACATTATGTAGAATATATAGGTTTACAAAAAAGTGATGTTGCTAAAGGAGAAAATGTTTCAAAAGGTGCTTCTATTGGTAAGTTAACATCAAACGGTTTAATCTTTAGAGTTCATAAAACAAATAGTAAAGATAGTGCCTATGTTAATCCAAATGATTATATAGGAAGTAATAAAAAAGAAGATACTGAAACTTCTAAATTATCAGGCAAAACTAAGAAGACTGTCACTATTCCAAAAAGTGTTAATCAATGTGGTTTAACTCAAGACTTTACGAATTATGATAGAGACTTAGGTGGTTGGCAATGGAGTCAAGGTAGTCCACAAAGAAGCATATGGTTAAAATGGAAAAAACAAGGTAAAAAAACAAAGAAACACGTTGCTGTGATTGATGGTTTATATTTAATTGCGGTACAAACAGGAACCTTTGGTTCACCTGGAGATGCTATAACAGTAGTACTAAGAGATAATACTAGTTTTGATGCTATTATTGCAGATACCAAAAAGAAAACCGACCCTAGAAGTTCTTCTTATGGTCATTATTATGGTAATAAAGAATCTATAGTTGAATGGGAATTGCATAATGGTAAATATAAATCAGTAGATTTAGGTAGTTGGGAAGGTAAAAAAGTTAAGTGTATTAAAAATAAAGGTAAATATATAAAATAATCAATTTAATTTTTATAGGAGGTATATTATAATGATTATTAAGGTAAAAGAAAACAAAGAACAAGATAAAATCAATAAGGAATTATTAGATTTTGACTATGTTGAACCTGAAGAGCAAGAACAAATTGAACAACTAGAACTTTATCGAGATGAGGAATATAACAAAGAAAAGTATGATACTACTTTTAAAAAAGTTATAGACAACGATGATGATTTTAGTTTTAAGGATAATGAAGAAAAAATAGATTTATAGGAGAGATTAGATGCCTTATACAAATTCTATTAAACATCCTAAATGTTTCAATGTTTATAGTAAAACAACTCAAACATCAGATGATTATTTAGATTCAATTCAACAATCATTAAGAAATTTATTACTATCATCTAAAGGCGAATTATTAGGTGACCCTAATTATGGTACAGATATAATGAAGCTAATGTACGATAATAATAATCTTGAATTAAATTATGCTCTTAAAAAAGATATTGTTAATCAAATAAATATTTATGAAAAGAGAGTGTATATAACTCAGGATAATCTTACTTTTGTCAATGATAGGAATAAATTATATTTAACATTAAAGTTTTTAATTAAAAGAACAGATGAAATTTTTGAGATGGAAATCTTTTTAAGAAATAATGAAACATATAGTGAAGAAGGAGAATTATAAAAAATGTCAACATCGAATATTAATTTAGATGCATCTGAATTAAGTTACACATCTAGAGAGTATAAGACTATATTTGAAGATTTATATAATACTATTCCAGAATTAACTTCTAAATGGTATACTACAGAAGAAACAGACCCTGGTATTGTATTATTAAAACTTATATCTATGTTTGGTGATATGTTATCATATAACCTAGACCAAAAAGTTTTAGAAATGTTTCCTGCAACAGTACAGGAGAGATTTAATGCAGAACAAGTATTTGGTTTAACTGGATATAAAATGCCTTGGTTTAGGTCTAGTACGTGTAATGTTACAATTACTAATGAAGTAGAAGGAGATATAATTTTACCAAAATTTGTAGCTTTAACAACTACTACATATGCAGGGTATTCTAATATAGATTATGTTCTTATTAATGAAGAAGAAAAATCAATCGTTGGTAAAACAGAAGAGACCTTTACAGCCGTAGAAGGTACATTAGTATCACCTTCAGAAAATATAAATTTATATTTATTTGGTATAAACGATTGGCACGATGCTTATGGATATAATATGTATTCATCTGAAATTACAGATGATGTATATTATTTACCTAATTATAATGTAGACCAAGACCATATTTGGTTAGTAGATAGTAATGATAATGAATGGACATTAGTTGAAGATATAGATTTAGAAAACACTAATCCATATTGTTTTGAATTTAGAACAGATGCTAGTGGTCCAAGAATTAGACTTAAATCGGGCTGGAATAAAAATGGTAATATCAACTTTAAGCTATTTTATATATTATCAAGCGGAGCTTCGGGTCAAATTTCTGTTAATCAAATAAATTCTATTGATACTCCTTTGTATACAAGAGTTCAGATAGATAATACTAGTGATAATACTAAATATGTAGTTGTAGAAGAAAATACATATTCTATTACTAATGAAGCTTCTACTTTAGGTTATTATCCAGAAATGCCTAATGATGCTAGAGTTAATTATAAGAAATATAGAAATACAGTAAATACTTTAATTACATTAGACGATTTTACTAATGTTGCTAATAGAGATATTAGAGTAAAAAATGCTAGAGCCACCGATATTCAAACTGACCCTGACCAATGGGAAGGACACTCATTGAATGATTATCAAATTAGACTGTATGTAATTAGAGAAGATACTGAAGCTGATAACGTAACATTATCGGCTGACTTATTGACTGAATTACATAAATATAAAAATGCTTTGTTAGATGTAGATATTGTTTTAATGGATGAATATCCTGAAGAAGATGATACAAATTATAGTTATCATTATTATTATTGGCAGCCTAAAGCAACTTTATATTTGACTAAGCCAGTAACTACAGATACAGCTCAAATAATTTTAAATAAAGTAGATGCTGTTTTAAATGAAGCTTTTTCTTTAAGAAATGTAGAGTTTAATGAGGTTCCTAATTATTTAGATGTAATAGAAACTATAAAACATTGTTCATCATTAATAAATTATGTAAATCTTAAAGATATAGAATATTTTAGTAAGAATGAAGTTAATGATGATTATAGAGTAAATGATTATGAAATTACTGGTGTCTTAAATGAGAAGATACAGAGTTCAGATTATTCTAAGTATTATTCAGACGATGATGATTTTGGACAATCATTCGATTTCTATTTATATGGTCCAGATTCTATAGAATATTATAAAGAAATAAATCATCAATCTGTTTATCCAGGTTCACTCGTAATTCAAATAGGTGATGATGTAATTACAGATAATTGTTATGGTGAACTAATATCTTATAAAAAAGATGTTTTAGTAGATAGTTCAGTTCAAACAGAGGAAGATACTATAGGAACTAATTTTATTGATTATACTACAGGAAGAGTTAACTTTACTTTAAGCTATGAGGCTACAGCTAATATGAAAATTTCATTCGAGTTAAATAGAGTTAATGCTTGTAAGTATAATGAAAACGCTTTAAATAGTGTTGTAATTTCACCAGAGTATTTAAAATAGGAGTAAATAAATGATTAAATCAAAGGCTTATGTACCAGACACCTATCACGATGAGTCAAGAGATTATCAAGTACTTTTAAATCTTATAGACTTAGTAGTAAATAATATATATACAAAGACAGGTCATATGGAAGATTTACTAAATCCAGATACCTGTCCTAATGAATTTTTACAATTACTGACTAATTATGTTGGGTATGATTATGACTACTTAGAAGATTATGATGTTAATAGAACAATCATAAAATACTTTACTAAGTTACTTAAAAATAAAGGTAGTAGAACTGGTATAATGTTAGCGGTTTCTTTAGCTACTATTTCATCAAGACATCAAACAACTTTAGACTTAAATAAGTATAGTAGTATTGATATTGTAGAAATAGAAACATTTAATGAAAAACATAAGGTCATAAATGTATATGTTCATAATACAGAATACTTAACTAAACTAACATACTTATTAGATAGAGTAAGACCTGCTGGAGTTAAGATTAGAATCTTACCATCTACAGTTCTTAATAATGTTAGTAAGTTACAAACTCATACATTCGTATCTGTCGATACTCCTGAATATACTTCAGAAAGACATACTATTGATGATTCAAAAGTTAGTAAGGGTAATATTGTATATTTTGAAGATAATACACCAGAAAATACTACTGATGATGATTATACAATTAAACATAAATAATATTAAAAGAGAGGAATTATATAATGCTTAAAAAAAGTCAAGTGAGTTATACAGTCAATGTTAGTGTTAAAGAAATTGATAAGATAACACACAAAGTGTATAACGAAGTTAAAGGTAGTAATCGTGCTACTCGTAATGCGTTATATGGAATTATTAAATTTTTAAATGGAGAATTTAACCCGTCTATAAATGATTACATTAATTCTGTGAATAAATTTATTCCTAGATTTATTGCTTTAGGTAAAGGTTCCAGTATAGTTAGAGTAAATGATACTTCTTTAGATGAGGAATATTTAGTCGATGGAAATCCTTGTAGAATTAGAATAAATGATTCTGAAGTGGTTAATAATAAAAATAATCCATATATGAAGTTGATAACTAAAACATATATTTCAGATGATATGTATGATAATCAGACATTTACAGAGTTAGGGTTATTTAGTACAGAAACATCTCAGTCTTGCTGGGCAAGAGTTGTAATGGATAAATCTTTTAAAAAGTTAGATACTACAGTATTAGAAGTTACTTGGGAGATTTCAGTTATCTCTCCTTCAGGAGAAGATGATTATAAAATGGATTATATAAAACTTATAGATAGAAATGAAACTGAAACAACAGAAGTATCATTAGAAGTTGAAACAAAAAGTAATCTTGTAGATACTACTGATTATTCATATTTATATTTAACAAATATAGATGTGCCAACAGATTCACATTTTAAAATTTATCCAGTGGTTAGTGGTGATGAACAAGACCCTATAGAGATAACGAGTCATTTAATAAAAGGTACTGTTGTAAATGTTAGTGGGTATGATGGAGTTAAATTTTATATATCTGAAGAGGAAAGTTCTGGAGAAACATACTCATTTAAGTATAAACTCATTGAAGAATATGCGGAAGAAGATGTTGTTTCTTATTCACTCTACATAGATGGAACACGAAACTCCGAAGGAATTACTAATAATGAAATAATTTATACTAAACACGATTACACAGGAGCTCCAATTGGAACACCGCATACGTTCACAATAGATATAGATAACGAAACTGGTGAATTAAAAATAAATGATGTTACAATAATATCAGAATACTAATAAATAAAAAGGAGAAAAAGATATGCCAAATTATTTAAGTCCAGATTATATTAAAGTATATCCTGCAGTAAATTCACCTAATGATGGTGATATTAATACAGAATATAATGCTAAAACTTTAGCAAAATCCTCATCGAGTAGAAATTATATATTAAGTGGATTTAATTTTATTTCTAGTACTAATAATGATACATTTAAATTAGGTATAGATACAGATGATAGTTCTATTCGAGGTTCTTTTGTAATAGACGGATATTATGTAGAGATTTATAAAAATTTAGAATTTACGTTAAGTACAGACTCGGGTGCAGCTATTGTATTTGCTATACCTCACTATGCTGATAATACTACTCCAGATAGAATTAAATGGGAAAAATCGCAGCATTTAACTGGTGTAGAAGGAACAGAATTTCAAGGTATTAGATTTGAATGTCTATCCGCTATAGATTTAAATAGTGATGAAGAAAATCCTGATTATGATTTTAATCCTACTCATTATTCATATACAGATGACCCTGGAAATACGTTACCAAGTTATGCTTTAATGGTAGGTTTAGTTAAATATAATTCAGAGACTTCTAAATATATTTCGAGCTTAATGAATATTGCTAAATGGGAATATTCTAAAATAAATGCTGAGGATGTTGCTTTACCTGATTTGAGTAATTTAGATGGAGAACACGATTTTTCATCATTAATCCCATTGAAGGTTAATAGCGATGAAACTATATATCCACATACATTAGCAGAATACTTAAAAGATATAGATAATGTATATGTTCATAAATATATCGATGATACTAAATGTGGAAAATTATACTTTCAAAATACATCACAAGAAGAGTCTTATAATAGAAGAAGTATAGTATATAATAATAATGATAAACTAATCATAGATGTTTCTAAAACAGAGAGTAGATTACTTGACATTATAGGAGATTTGACTGCAGAGAGAGTTTTTAATGCTGTATATAATGACTATGCAGAATTATACGAAAAAGACGATATAGAGGAAAAAATAAACCCTGGTGATGTGATAGAGCTTAATCCAGACACTGGTAAATATAGAAAATGCATAAATACTCAATCTAAATTAGTAGTAGGTATTTGTTCAGATTCTTATGGACATTTAATTGGCGGAGATAAAGATAAAACATTAGAAGAGAATTTAAAGAAATATATTCCAGTTGGTTTAATTGGTAGAGTATATGCTAATACAGATGATAAAACTTGTGAACCTGGAGATTTAGTAATGTCTACTAATGAGGGTAAAGTTGCGACATATAAAAATGTTGTTATAAAAGTTAATGGAGTACTTGATGACGATAAAACAGGAAGAATTATTGGTAAGTGTTTATCAAAAACAGAAGATGGAAAAGTATTAATTCAAATTATGTTAGGTTAAAATAAATTAAGAAAGGTTTTTGATTATGGCTCAAAAATATAAAATTTGGACAGATGGTAAAATATATATTAATGAAAAGCCAATTAATATAAATGGCGTATTAGATGATTTAGTTGTGTTATCACCTAAAAGTGAAATTAATATAAGTAATATACAATTTTATATTGATTTCGATGTATTTAGAAGTTATCCAAAATTTAAAATTATACCCAAAATACAATTTATAAAGAACGGACAAAAATCTAATTGGATGACTTTAGTAGATGCTAGTCAAAATATTCTTCCTATAGAAAAGTTTTTCTATGGAGAAGATAGACAAGATTTTGCTAGATGGGTTAAAGTAGATGGTGATACTTCTTCTAAATTTGAAAAAGGAAGAAGAAAAAAATTCATTGATAAAGGTACAGCATATTCTCACGATTTATCTGTAATAGATTATCCAGGAACTTTGCATTTTACTCCCGAGTTTGGTTCACAGGAAATTCCTAATAAGAGTGAACCCGATGATTTCAAATTAGTAAAAAGAATACTAACTAAAAGTGCTAGTAAAGACCATACTAAATACAGATTAAGTGGCAATGCTATGAATTGGATAACTAGAGCAGAAAATGCAGATTATGATTCTGGTTATTATGACACTAGCTCTGGTATGTGGGTGTATAAAAAAGGTACAGACATAGCTTATAAACAAAAAGATTTCATAGATTTTAGAATGAAATTTGGTATTTATAAGTTTAATAAATCTACTGGTGAATACAATGATGAATCTAATGAAGTATATAGCACAGATTATAAAAGTAATGCTTATTCAGAAGATAATCATTTATTAAGAGATACTATTTTTAGAGTTTATTTGTCACCAGATATTATAAATAATGAATCACTTAAATATGTAAAAAATATTTTTGGTAAAAATTTTAGTGGAGAAACTATTTATGATTATAATAATAACTACTATAAAGGTAGTTTTATTTGGAATACAAACAAGAATCCACTATCAGGAAGAATTGCTTTTAATGATAGTTCAGAGACAAATAGACTATTAATTGATTATACTCATTATGATGGAACAGATTATAGTGGATATTATCCAGGTCCTGCTACAGGTTCAAGTTTTAATAGAAAAGTTTTAAATAAATATAAATTTAAAGTTTTAGCCGCAGATGATATGAAGTTACTAGAAGATTCTGAATATAGACAGTATTCTTCTGATTATAGATTTACTTCTCCATATTCTGTGTATACTGGAAACTTGCCAGGAAGTATAAACTTAAATGATTTCAAGAATCGTGATTTGTTAATTACTTCAGGAGTTGGTTATGAAGTATCAGAGTTTGCTTCTAATAGTAGAATAGGTGAAACATATTATTATCCTTATTATGTTAAATACTGGCCAGATGATGATTTACGTCCTAGAGGTTATTTAAATATTAAAGATAGTAGAGAGCAGAAACTTTATCATTATATAAGTCCTTCTGTTGGAGGAAAGATAGAGTTTTATAATAAAGTAAATAATGAATATAAAGATTTAACTAAAAAAGATAATAAAGAGTGTATAGGATATAATAATGTATTAAGCTTTAAATTTAAGAGAAATATTGGTAGATGGATTTCTTCATTAAATGATGGAGATAAATATATAATACAACTTAAATTTACATATCGTTTGAATGGAGATACATCAGATACAGTAGTTATATATAATGTAAGTAATAAGATATTTAAAGGAAGTACAAATATCTCTGTAAGTGATGCTGAAAAGGCTACAGAAGAAACTATTTTTGATTTACCAGCATTTAGTTCAATGCTTCCTGGAATTTTTAAAGAGAATACATTTGCTGATGTGAAAATTGAAGCTTTTTATAATCACTGCTATGGAAATAGTGCTTATGGATATTCAAACTCAATTAATAATTATACAACAGAATCAGCTAAAATATTTACAACTAAATTAAGAATTTATGAACAATTATTAATAACCGCAGACACTCCTGAATGTGTATTTTATGATGAAGATAATAATCTATGTGAATCTATATTTGAATCTAGTGAAAATATGATAGTAGATTTTAACACATATGCTAAACTAAATTGTGTTAATATTAAAAATATTAATTCAGTTTTAGCCTCATATGTGCCTAATCATTTCATAGATGAGATTGCCTTCAATACATTAGTAACTGATAGTTCAAATAGTCCTAAATGGTCACAAGTTATTAGACACACTAGTTTACCAGGACAACCTCCTCTTGGATATTTTTATTTTAGTGAGGATACTAATTGGATAAAAGATTCATACATATATGGACCCGGTGTTTTACTTTGGGGTACTAAAGATTCAGTTGGACCTTTATCTAATATGCAAATAACAACTAAAGATATTAACTGTATAAAAATTAGCAATACTCAAATTCAAATCAATCTTTCAAGTATGGAATCTTATCTTGGTTATTTAGAAGTTACAGGAAAAACATCTGATAATCAAACGATAACATTGAAGGCTTGGTTTAGAAATGATAATCAAAAACCTACGGCATTTAAAACAGAAAGTACTCCATATGATGAGGCTTTTAATAATAAACCTTTAGGTTTAGTTGATACTTCTGCTTTTAGCAATTTAGTAAATTCTGATAATTCTAGAAAATTAGATATATTATTTGGAATATTAAATTATAATAACAATCAATATACAGATAATTATTATTTGTTATTTGATTTACAACAAGAAACAGATGTTGAACATTTTGGTGATTTATCATTTATATTAAAATCTACAAATATGATTGATATTTATCCACCTAGCCAAGTTACACAATTTTTTAATAGTGTAACATTTGTTTTAGAAACATCTATAGATGGTGAAACTTGGACTCAAGTTAGTACTGCAACTATTACTACTTCTAATATGCATTCTACTGAACTATCTTTTGATGATGTTACTTGTAGATATATTAAATTGGAGTTATCAGATATTTCTTTTAATACAAATTATAATACAGATAATGTTGATATGGGTGTAGTTAAAGTAAATTGTGATATTTCAATTACAACTAATGACTATAATATAACTCAAGCTAATGTGGAAGTCTACGAAGATTTATCTAAAACAAGTAAAATTTGCGACATAGATTATAATAATCTAGATGATGACATTGGAAGTAAAATTTTAAATACTACAAGTAATGAGTTATATATCTTTAATAAAACAGATTGTTTATTGACTGAAAATAATTTTAAGTTAGTTCCAATCAATAATATGGATATTTACAATTCAAGAAATTACTATAAAACTTGGTCTACACCAGTTAAAAATAATAGTGGTAATTATGATGATTATATTTTTACAGGATGTGTATGTAATTATGACGTTAAAGTATTAAATACTAATTATAATAAAACACCTATTACACTTTATAAATATACACTTCAAGCAGATAAGATAAAAAATATGAATCGAGGTCAATCACACGCTGACGAAACTGATGGTACAGAAAATCGTTTCTATTTCTATTACAACAGAAGTGATGTATCTAATTCTTTACCTGGATACATAAGTGATTCTGATATTGAAAAAATTGATTGTGTATATGGTGATGTTGTAGATATTCCTCTAACTCCAATTTCTGGAGATACAGAAGAAAATACAATAACCGTTTTATTAATGGAATTAGATTCATTAGATGATACTTCTATGAACAATGTTTTAGTATGGTCAGATACAAATTGTAATTCTATATTATTTAATAAATCTGATATTGAAAGTGGTCAAGTATCATTTACATTAGCAGTGGGACAAAATGATATAGTTCCTAGTGATTTTAAAATTATTCCTAAAAATTTAATTTCTACGAGTCTAGATAAGAAATTTGAATGTAATGATTTGATAGGAATGGGTGGTTCAGGAACTCCATTCTATAATCAAAAATTTACAGGAATAAGTTCTATTAAAAACTTTAATAGAGTCTATAGAGTAAAAGCAGATACTACATATTATTTTCCAGATATTGATGTAATATTAGATAATGTTTCACATTCTGAGATTGGTAATTTTGAAGTAAGCATACAATTTTATACTAAAGATGGTAAAACTGATGAGTCAGTAAATCCTGGATTGTGGAATCAAATAATATATAAAAATACTGACCCTGTAGTATCATTAACTTATATAGATTCACCTGCTCATAATTCATTAAAAGACGGAAATAATAGAATAATGGGTGACCCTTATTATATGACTATTAACTTTTCATTAAATGAGGCTGCTACTATGATAGAAGATTATTTCTATCTATCTGAAGAACCTGGAATATCTAAATCAGTGAATGATAATGATTTTAAAAGAGAATTAGTTGGAAATGGTCTTTATAAATATACTTGGGACATTCCACAAAATATTTTAAATAGTTATATTTCAAATATTGATTATAATATTAAATTCTTACCAGTAAATTTAAATGATAAATATGAATATGACGCTACACAAAGAAGATGTATAAACAAAGGTTCTACATCACATTATGAAATGAATCTTAATTATATATCTGATACAGGTATATTTAAATCTAAAATAGGTAGAGGTACAAATCCTAATAGAATTGCTACATATAATAATCGTCAATACTATTATGATGATACTTGGACTAGTACTTTAGGATTATCTGTACCTAATTCCAATATTACAAGATATAAGTTTAATTTGATACAAGAAGCTTTATGGGTAGAGAATGCTTATACTAATTGCTTAGAACAAATATATTATGTTCAACCTAATACTTGGTATGTAGTATGTAACGCTGATAGTGTTGAATTTTTCAAAACGGCTTCAAAAATGGAAGCTAATTTAAATATATTCTATGCCGCAAATAATATAGAAGTTTCAAATAGTGCTGTTACTAATAATAGACCTACAAATAGTTCAAATTTATTTAATAATACATCACATCATCCAATGTTAGCTTATTCGGGTAATAATGGATATATTATGGTAGTTAAACAAAAAAGACTTTCTGTAATATCTTCAAATCTAGATGATAAGATTCAAGTATATTACGAAAATAATTCTAATTATGCTTATAAATTAAATGTATACGATATTGGACCTAATAATAGTGATTCTACTAGAGCTATTACCTTTAACAAGGGAGTAAAGCATTTTGGATATGTGGAAAAAACAGATAATACACAGGCGGGCATTGTTGTATGGAGAAATGCTTGGCAAGGTATTTATCGAGGCATTCCTCATAATACAAATGAGAATGAAGAGTTGTATTTAAATTTAACTAGAAATACTTCTTATTCAATAGTAGTAATACATAAAAATATTAAAGATTATAAGGCTGAAATTACTAAAGGTTATGAATATTTAACTCTTACTACTGAGTTAAGAACAGGTCTACCTAATTTTAATAGTTTTAGATTTATATCTTCATTAGAAGATATGTCTATTAAATATCCTAAATTAACTATAGATGATATTAATGACTATAATAATATTTTAAATGTATTTAATGATTCTAATACATCTATGGTTATCAATTCACCTTATGATGATGATATAAATACCTATATTCAAACTATTAGACCTGGTATATATACACATTCTAGACCATCTGGACAATCTGACCCATATAATCCAGATTATACATATATGTATCATCGTAGTCCTAGATTAGTTCATAAATATCAAGGATATGATAATCCTATTTGGAATAGTTTTAGATTACCAGCTAATCAATCTGGAACTATAAAGACAAGAAATAGTTATCAGAATATATTAATTTATAATAATTCTGATAGTAGTTTATTAGTAGATTTATATGATGCGTATGATAATTTGTTAAACGATGAAACTATAACTATTAGTGGGGTTGGAAAAACTAGAATTAAATTAACTCAATATGGAGATGTTTATGATGTAAAAATACATAGTAGTTATGTTGTTAATTGTTCTTATATATTATACAATGATTATGTTTTAGACTCACTTGATGTTAAAAGATTTGATGAATCTGATTCAACATTCATTTATAACTATGATTCAGAAAGAAAACAATTAAATTATAAATTAAATACAAGCTTAATACCTGCTACAAATATTGATATTTATTATAATATATACTTTGAGTGGTATAAGAGATTACACATAAATGCTCTTGGAAAATCTTTTGAAATTCCATATAAAAATTATATAGATTTAAATCTAAATAGAATAGAACAGAAATATATTTCTGAACAATGTAATAAATTCTACGCTAATAGTAATATGGATGATAAATATGAAGATAATCCAGAGTTTATTTCAGGAGAGAATTATATTAAATATGATTATTATTTTGATTCTTATGGTGTAGATGATTTCTCTGTTCAGAATGGAAAACAATCTGTATATAAAATAGAATATCCTTCTAAAAGAGAACAGTATGAGATTTTGCCATTAAGTTTTTACGATGATTTATTTAGTATTTTAGGTGTAATAAATTATAAGATAAATTATTATATTAAAAATGGACTAATGAAAATTAGTAGACTTCCAAATGAAGTTGGAGATGTAATTGAAAGTATATTCATACTTGCAGATTTCCGTTCACTAATCACAGTCTATTCAGGAAATATAAAGATTTATGCTTATGATAATGAAGGTAATAAAACACTTGTTAATATGGATTACTTACGAGATGATGTTATTTATCGTATGTCCTGGATTGTATTTGGTGAAAACTGTTGTTACGTAGAAATAGTACTTTTGGAAGACACTGAAGTAACAATAAATCAACTTTTAAGAAGTCTTTATATATTACCAGAAACTTATCAAGAACATAATTGTAGTGTGTTAAGACTACCTACAACTAAAAATTATTACTGGAATAATGAGTCCGAGGTTAATTTAGATAATTATAGTTATGTAAATTCTGAAAAAGAGATGTTGATTAAACCCATTATACACGAACCTTCATCTACTACAGTTATTCCTACAATGGAAGATAATACAGATTCTTGGAGTCCCTCAAATATCTCAGATACTATTAGATATACTTATAATGAAGATAAGGTAATTAACACTTTAACGGTTAAAACGAGAAAAAGAAGTAATTATTTTATTCAAGTTCAATATAAAAGTAGTGAACAGTCTAATTATCAATATATAACAGATTCTGACGGTAATATTATTACATTTAGTGATTTTAATAAAGATTGTTTAAACATTAAAACTTTCAACTTTAAAAACATTAAAGCTAATCAAGTTGTAATAACATTTAATTATGAAGAAAAGTATGATACAGATGTTGATATAACTGAAGATGAATATTACTTTATAGGATTTAGTGATGATTCTTATAATGATTTATCATTTATAGATTCATCTAATCATACATATGTAGATTGGGGATGTGTTCCTGGATTATATCCTACTACTTTTAAAGATAATACAATTTGGAGTGACTCTTCAAAATATTTATCATTTACTAGAGATAATAAAATTTATATGTTGTATACTTCTGTAAGTAATAATGATTATGTTAGTTCAGTTGAATATGATTCTTCTTCTGACACATTCATTATTAACTTTAATCAAAATGTTGCAAGATTACTTAAACTAGATGATAATACAGAGATAATCACAACTCAATCAACTAGAACTTCAAGTGGAGTAACTAAAAATATATTACTATATAGTTTAAAGGTATATAATGTAAGTGAATTAATCAAGTATAATTATTTTTCAATTCCTTATGGTTTTGCTAGTTGGGTAGATTATGAACATAATATAATAAATATAAGTAAGAGATATTTATATTTAAATTCTACAAATTATCATAATAATGATAATAAGTATAATATATTACCAGTCATTGATTATTTAGATTATCAAAGTAGTATTACTTATAAGAATAATAATAATTTAAAAGGTTATGATTTTAATGATAGTTCTACCCAGTTCTCATTAGTTTCAGTTGATTCTAATGAAGAGTATGGAGAAGATTTCGATAAGGAATTTTATATTATATTTAAAAATAAAGTTACTAAAAACTTTACTCATTATAGTAGATTCTATTATTTAGATATAGATACAAATGTATTTTCTGATATATCTATTCCTGCAAGAGAATTAGAGAATGTTATTAAAGTTAAACTTTCTGATAATTCAAAACAGGTTAATTATTTTAAAATTATGGATAATACAGGTTTAATCCATAACATAGCTATTTATAATAGATTTGGAGAAGGTTTAGAACCTAGTCATTATACAAGTATAAACTGGAATGAGACACATAATATAATTACTACTAGAAATTATTATAAGGAAGGCTTATATAAAGTTCATTTTTCTAATTCTATACTAGAAAATGTATCTACTGTTACAGAAAGTGTAGGTTCAAATTTAGAAAATGTTCTTAAAATAAGATTTGATGATAATATCGAACTGTCTAATTCTAGTGTTGGCACAATATCAGACGATAAACATCAATTAACATTTATTATAGATACTGAATTAAAGAACAAAGAGACACTTGTAAAGGTAATAATGAACAGAAGTATAGAATATATCGGTATATTAAATGGTACTCCTAGTGCTAATATTACATCTGAAGTAGAAAATTCTTTATTGAATAATCCTACAAATGTATATAGATATGATATTTCATCTATTAATGATACTTCCAGAGTTAAAGTTGGAAATGCTAATATCGAATTTGATGATAGTGGTATTGGAATTTGGGAAAAGATAACTTCCGATACATCGTCAAATAATTATTTTTTGAAATATAAATTCTATTTAACAGATTCTAATACTCACGCAGTTAATAGCATTCAAAAAGCAAAAGCTATGTATGTAGAATTAGATAATTTTACAGAGACTTCTGGTTATGACTTTAGTGTTTCTAATGCATATTGGAATAATAGAACATTACAAATTTCAAAGTTAAAACAAGAATTAATGACTTATAATACTGATGATGAATATGTATTTCCACAAAAAAGATTATTAAATCAAAGACAAATAATATCATCAACTTTAATACCGTATGGTAGTACTATGGAATTTCTTGAATATGTAAATAGTGAAGGTGCTAGTGTTCTTATTCATACTTATGAGTTTGAGACTGGCGGGTTTAATAACTATGATGATATGTTAAAATTAAAATTAAACTTTTTGAGTAACTATGTACATACAGCAAAAACAGATTACACATATACTAACACATACACTGAATCATTAAATCTTAGTATAGACATATCAGTTAATTTCTATGATTCATCTGATAAGAGTAATTTAATATTTACAGAATTAAATACAATATCAATAACTGATGTACTACCACACGAATTTAGTTTCAGTTATATCGATATGACACAGATTAAGTATGTAGAATTTATTTTTGCATTATCTAATTGGGAATTTACAAAAACATTAGATATTGATGAATTTATTAGATACTTTAATTTTGAAATGGCATATGGGCTACATATACAATCAACACAATCATTAGATAATACTTATATAATTAATCATAATTCAGATTTATATGATACGATGATTAATGAAGATGAATCTGATAATCTTACAATCGTAAATGAATCAGATAATCATCCTGATAGTGATTATGCTGATGACAGAAAATACAGAGATTTCAGCGGTGATATAATTCATATAATGCGAGATGAAGATTAAAGGTTTACATTTAGTAACTTTTGTATTATAATCAAAATGTCAAAAGTTTGTGTGTTTATACTTTTGACACAAATATATTTTTTTCATAGTATGGAGAGGTCCTGCCTTAGTGGACAATTTTAAATCTACATATTATTCACCTCCTTTCGCAATTAATATTGGTAAATAATATGTGAATATGGTCGAATTATATAGGGGTCGACCATTTGTCTTAAGAAACTTGCGAAGCCTTAAGATTAAAGGGATTCTTACGAGAATCCCTTTTTATTTTATAGTTATTCATAAATTACTATTTACATATTGTAAATAATATGATATATTTAATTAAAATGAAGTTCGGAGGTTATTTAATATGGAAAAAGTTAATGGTAAATACTATTACACACCAAATGAAGTAATTAGGAAAACTAGAAATGGTAATTATAGTAGTTTATTAATGTTAGTAAAAGATGGTTTTATTGATGGAGCATTTTACATTGAAAATCAAACATCGTGGTTAATACCTAAGAGTGTTGCAGAAAATTACATTTATATAATTGACCATAAAAAAGAAATCATTGATGCAATAGCTATAAGAGCTAAAGAGGTTAATAAGAAATATGATATTTCTAATACGCAAATATGTAAAGGCGCAGATGTAGATATTTCAATATTATCTAAAATAAAAAATAATAAAGCAGATAATATTACTTATAGAACAATTTATAAATTATGTAAAAAATCTGCTGGATTACGTTGCAAAATATCTAAACTAGTAAAACTTGCAAAAGATAGCAGTAAATCTAAATCTGCAGATTGTAGTTTAGTTTCTACTACAGATAAAACAGAACAAGAAATAATTAAGCTTGAACGAATTATTTCAGAACAACGAGATAATTTAAACTGGTTACGTTCAGAAATAGATAGACTTAAATTTATCTCTAAAGTAAGCAAGAGAAAATTAAGAAAATATAATAAATTAAATAAAGGAGGAAAAAATGACTAAAGTATTTATTTCACAACCAATGAAGGATAAGACAAATGAAGAAATAATGGCAGAAAGAGAAGAGGCTAAAAAATATCTAGATAAACATTATGATGAATATGAAATCATAGATAGTTTTATTGAAGATTTACCTCATAATGCAAAACCTGTATTTTTCTTAGCTATGTCTATTCAATTTTTATCACAAGCAGATTTAGCAATATTCTGTAAAGGGTGGCAAGACGCTAGAGGATGTAAGATTGAACATCAAGTATGTGAATCATATGGAATAGATATAAAGGAGATGGATTAGTATGAAAACATTTGAGGAAGCTTTGAGAGAATTGGGATATGAAGTAATTATAGAAAATAATTTGCCCATAATTTTACTTACAGAAGAACAGTTTACAGATGAGGAGTATTTAAATGGAATCAGAGCAAAAATACGAGAACTACCATATAGTCAATCTTACGGATTCAGAGTTAGACCAAATGACTCCGGAAATGCAGAAGAAGTTAGCTCAACAAGTTCAGATGATGATGCTCAAGAAGATACTTCAGTATCAGAGCAACCTTCAAATGAAGAATCTAATACAGAAACAACTGAAGAAGATGCCGGAGATGACACCGATGAGTATGTGGGAGAGAATGAAGAAGAGTCCGTGGATTCTGAAGAATAATCAGAAGATAGTAGTGACTCTAAAAAGTATAATAAATAATACAAAATAATAAATAGATTAATTTTAAGTACTCGTTATTCATTTAAATAATGAGTACTTTTATTTTTTTTCAAAAAAAGTGTTTACTTTAAGTAAACTTTATGTTATAATACAATTACAAATTTTAAGGATGTACAAAATGAATGATAATGAATACTATGAATTGATTGCTAAATTAATTATTTCTAAATCAGATATTGAAACAACAATTAATGAATATGTTGAAAAATTAAAAGAAGACACAGATAATCAAATAAATGAAAAGAGATTTAGAGAATTTTTAATAGCAATAAATGAATATTTTGTAGAATTGTTAAAGCTTTGTACAGATTCTTTGTTAATAGTAAACAATGTAATTAATAAAAGGGAGGAGAAAAATTATGTTGATGAGAAACACTGAAAGAGAAAAGAATGAATTTGTAACTGTAAAAGAAATTGTAGCAATGTCTAAAAATTTAAGCACACAACGAGTAATGAATGTCATTAAGGCTAGATTGCTAAGAGGTACACATTTAAAAGATAATGTTTATTATGTGCCTAGAGATATTGCAGAAGATTATGTATTTATTATTGATAATCCAAAATTAATTAGATTAGCAATACTTAAAAGAGCTGAAGATGTATGTAGAACTTATAATACTAATCATATGCAAATATGCAAAGGTGCAGGATTACACGGAACATTTTTATCAAAATTAAAATGTACAGAACATTACGATAATATAACCTATAGAACTATTTATAAGCTATGTCAGGGTTCTACAGGATTAAGATGTAGGATTTCAACTATTGTTGAAATAGCTAAAGATGAAAATCAAATAAACAATTTTGAAATACCACCAGTAAGAAACTATCATAGAACAATGAGTAGTTATGAGTCTAAACCTAGATATGAAAAGAAATCATATAAGCTTAAAACTACATATAGACAGAAAATTAATGGTGATATTAAACACTATCTATTTTCTATAGAAAATGAGATTAGAGAACTCAAAGATAGAATCAATGAACTTGAAGAGATTGTTGTTAGGGTAGATAAAACTAAGAAAGATGATAGAAGAAAATTAAAGGAGTATAATAAACAAAATGTTTAGTGATTATAAAATATCTAAAAATAGAATAAAACAAAAATTATTAGATGATAGATTAGATATTGTTTATTTGATTTTCGAATTATATTTAGATGAAGTTTGTTCATCTAGAGAAATAGATAATAGTCATATAGATAACATTACAAAACGATTATGTGGTTACTTATGTGATTTAAACTACGTTACAATATCAGGTAAAGATAGATACATAGATTCTAGAACTATAAATAGGTATCTAAAGAATTGGTTAATAGTCAATTATTATGATATAGGATTCGTGTATTGTATGTGTGTATTAGATTATACAGATAAAGATAGATTATCTCTAGTACACGAAATGGAAGATTTTACTATTACGTATATGAATCGTATATGTAATCACATTAATCAGTTTAAATGTTTTAATAAGAATTTGTTTTACAAAAATACTATAGATTATGTAGAAAAGTATAGAGAGGAGAATTAAAATGTATAAACCTATTCAAGACAAAATTGTAATTAAAGAGAAAGACCTGCTAGATATTAAAAGTGAAGTTATTCTACTTGAAACTTATAACTCAAAGAACGTTAATAAGACAGGTGAAGTATTAGCTATTGGCGATTTAGTAGAAAATATTAAAGTTGGTGATAATGTATTATTTACATCGTTTAATCCAAACAAGATTCAAGATGGAGAAGATACATTGTATATTATGAGAGAACCCGATATTCTTGCAGTTATAGAGGAGTAATTAATATGATAATAAATAGAGAAGAATTAATTAGTACAATACAACAAGAGAAATTAGAACTACAGTCTGAATTAGAATCACAGAAAGAAATTTGGAAAGGTAGAGAAAATACTGGTTCTGCATTAAAAATATTAAGTAGTTTACAAGACAGAATACGAGGTATGGACATAACTATTTATGAACTACAAAATATTGGTCTACTAGAAGATAAAATCGAGTATTTAGAGAAATCTAATGAGTGGACTAATATTAGTAAACCACCAATTAAAGATGGTGAATATTTAGTTCAGTGGGAAGTTGATGTTATAAAAAATATTGAATGGGCTGTTTATAAAGATAATAAATGGATTGCTATGAGAGATAGTCTTAACATTACACCAAAAGTAGTTGCGTGGAGAGAAATTAATGCATATGAAAGAAAGGAGTAGCAGAATGAAAGTATGTGATAAATGCAGATTAAAATTATTAAATGATGATTTCAATATAACTTTAGAATATAAAGATAGGGGAGAATATTTAAGCGCTAAAGCAACGAAGAATTATGAGTTGTGTGAAGAATGTTTTGAAGAAGTAAAAAAAGTTATAGAAGAAAAAATCGAAGAAAAACAAAGACGAGAACGAGAAGAAGAAATTGCCGAAAACAAAAGAAAATATCTTATGAGTGGGAATGGAAATTGTTAAAAAGGAGTTAGATTTATGACAGATAAATTCAAGAAAAAATATAAAAATAAATTACAACAAGCACTAGCAGAATGTGAAACAGGAATACAAGCAAATGCAATTTGCGAAGTGACAAATGTTTTAATAGATTATATCATTTATCAAGAAATAGTAGTAACAGATATAAAAAATTACATACAAGATAGCAAAGTAAAAATTGATAATATGTTAGCACCAAACGCAAAGAAAAAGCAGACGAAGTATTGCGAGAAGTTTTGTCTATGCTAGATAAGTTACAATCAGAAGATACTGAGTCAAAGGAGAATAAAAATGCGTAAACGAAAATATATAAAACAATTAGAAAATATGCTCATAAAACTAGATAAAGAAATCAAATATCAAAAGAAAGAAAATGAAGACCTAAAAGAGCAAATTACTAAACTTAAAAAAGTCGAGTATTTAGATAAAGAATTGCTAGAGATAGCCAAGAAGAAAGGCTTTAAGCCTTTAGAAGTTGAGAGATATAAACCATTTAAATATTACGGAAGTCATAGAGAACTTATAGATAAAGGCATAGATGAAAACAGAGTGCCACAATTAGAAATGGTGCAAGTAGAAGATTATGATGAAGAAAAAAGGTGGACAGAAACAATAACCTTTGAAGAGAATCCAAGGGAATATTTAGACCTTATTAGAATAAAATATTTAAGGAGTATTGATGTATGATGAAAGAAGATAATTTTATTTATAAACTATTATTATTTATTCAAGTATGGTTGTGTAGTATACTAATCACTCACCTTCTAGTGAAGTATAATGTCTTAATATTCTCAAATACTAGGGGTATATTTTTATTTCAGTTTGTTTTATCCTGTATAATATTAACTATTATCACATTACTTATTATTGCTATAATTATTTTGAGTATAAATAGAATTAAAAATAAAATAAAGAAGAAAAATAATAATAAGACAAAAAGACTTTTAGGTTAATTTATATAGAGCATTAATAAAATAATGCTCTAATTTTTTATTAAAAAAGTATTTACAAATCATTAATTTTATGGTATAATATTTATATAATAAATAATAAAAATATAAAGGAGGAATAAAATGGATATTATTGAAGTTTTAAAAGAAAAGGGTTTAGATGTAGAGATAGATGGAAGTATTCCTATTGTATATCTAACTAAAGAAAAGTATGAAGATGAAGAATATCTTAACAGTATAAGAAAAATATTTGATGAGTCTGATTACAATAAATCTTATGGATTTAGAATGAAACAAGTAATCAAAAATGATAAAGAATCGAATAATGAAGAAGAACCTGAATTTGAAGGTTATTAAAAAAGTATTTACAAAATTAATAATATGTGTTATAATATATACATAATAAAAAAGGAGGTTATATATTATGACAAACAAACAAAAAGAATTTATGAATTTTATCATTAAGTATGATTTGAACAAAGATGAATCTATTGCTGAAGTAGTAAATACTGAAAGATTTAATAATGAAGATGAATATATGGAAGTTATAGATTATTTGTTTGATGATGAAAACGATAATAAGAGAAGATTTTTCAACTATGACCACGATGAAATTCTAGATAAGTTAGAGAATGACGAAGAGATTACACCTGTAGTCGGAATGGGAGTTACATATTCTCCATTCACAGATTGTTATCCATATGAGATAGTTAAAGTTATTAGTGATAAGAAAATAGTTGTAAGACGATTAGATGCAAAAGCAGATGCTCCATATCAAGGAACTGAAACTAATCTATGGAGTAATCAAAATAGAGAACTAGTAACACTTAAAAAACTAAAATATGGTTGGAAAACTGATTGTAAAGACACGGGAAGTTGGTCAGTTGGAATTGCAAGATGGTCAATTGGTTGGAGTTAGTGTATAATAATTATAAATACAAAAAGGAGTAATTATGAGAGTTAGATATTGTGATTATGATAAGGATGGAAATGGTCCATATATTAACTGTGAATGTGATTTAACTAAAAGAAAAGCAAGAAATCTTTTCAATAAACTCAAAGAAAACCGTTTATGTGTTTGGGCAGAATTAGTTATCGAAGATGAAGAAGAAGGTGGAGAATACCTTGAAATAATTGATTCATTCGATAATGATTTAGCTGAAACAAATAGTAAGTTAAGAAAAATACAACTAGATTTATTCAATAGTAGTAAGTAATATTAAAATACATTTAAGACTATTTATAAAATAATAGAATATAATTTAAAGGATTAAACTATTTATGTCAAATAAGAAACAATGGGTTGTAATTGATGGTGTATTAGAATGTAACCCTACTAAAAAGAAACTTAAAAATGCAGAAAATTGTACTTATATTTATCCAAGTTTAGGCGATGATACAGTAATAGAAACTTGGTGGGTAGATGAACTTAAAAATTGTTGTATAAATTTTGCTTATTCAATCACACAAATGGAATCGATGTCAGCAGTTGAAGAAAACTTTTATAATCCAAAGTATTATTCAAGACTTAAACATTTTGAAAGACACGGTATTCCACATCCACCACACCAATTAAAAAGTATATGTATACCAAAACAATTTATTACCAAAAAAGGAATTATAAATTTAGAACATTTTATGTATTAAAGGAGAATAAATATGATAATTAATAGAGATGATTTATTCAGAATAAAAAAATGTATTAGAGAGTATGTTGATTAAAAAATACAAAAGTAACTTAACAGAAGAGAAATCATATAGTCTAAAAGCATCATACATCATACGAGATAGTGAAATACGTGCATTAGATGACGTAGTTTATATTTTAGAGAATATAGACCAGTTAGAAATAGACACAGAAAATAAAAAAGGTATGAAATTAACTATTAGTCGTATTCCAAATACGATTGATGAACAGTATTTTAATGTCGAAGATGAGAAGGAGTAATAATAATGAGAATTAGACCAATATATAATTATAAAGAGAAATTAAGACAGTTAGAAGAATTATTAGATTTATTAGGAATAGAATTATAGGAGAATAACAATGTCAAAACATAGAAGTCGTAAATATTATTCTTGTGATTTTTGTAGAAGAAAATTTTTTGACTGATGTGATTGGGGTGGATTAAGAAAGTTTAAAATTAGATACCACTCACACATAACAAGTGAAGGTTGGGCAACTGATAAATATATAATATGTCAGTCTTGTTTTTACGAGATGAAAACATATGTATCAGGTAAAGTTCAAACAAAGGAGAGAAATGAATATAAAGAAGAAGATTAAAAATTTTTTATATGAAAGAAAATTAAAAAAGAAAAGTAAAAACTTTGACTATGACCCATTTAAACAATGGAATAACTACTGTGAAGTTACAAAGAAACAAGTTAAAGTTGTAGATGTACAAAACAAACACATAGTTCCTATAAGAAAAGATACTACAGGTATAGTTGATTTTACAAAAGAACAGGTTGCTGAAAACATAGGACTAGAACTATTAGAACAAGGACTAATAAAATTTACACCGTCAAAAGATGGTATGGATGGTTTAATATATCTGACAGGTGCAATAAAGGTACTAGATTTAAGAGATTCAATTAAAGAACTCGATGTTATAGAAGGAGAAGAACTTTGATACTAACAGCAACATTAATAGGAATAATAGAAGATAAAATTGCAAATGATTTATCTAGTGGTAAAACACCTAAAGAACATCTAGAAGAATTAAAAGAAACGATTTTAAATCATAAAACTAAATTAGATGTTAAAATTATTTTTGATTCTCCACAGTTTGATTTTGCAGTAAATGATTATGTAAGTACAAGAAACTTTCTTGGTGTAGACGGAATTAAAGACTTAAACAATTTTGTTGTTATCATAGAGGGTGGAGATTCAATCTATATTAAAAATGATAATATCAAAGAAATAATAACGGAGATAGTAGAATAGTGATTGTATGTGCATCAATTAAATTTAAAATAGAAAAAACTAATCAAGAAACAATATTGTGTGGAGTAAGACACAGAGATTGTTTTTCACAATTAAGTGAATTAGGTTTTGAACCTAAAAAAGGTTATGAAGAGATAGAACAAGGTTTTATGACTCACGATAATAGATTTTTAACTAGAGAAGAAGCAATAGCTCACGCAGTTACTATTGGACAAGTTAATAAAAGAGTTAGAGATAGATATTATGAGAAAAAACAAACTGAATTATTTTCAGAAGATTTATGGTAGGTATATATTATGAAAAGAAAAGATAAATTAAGAATATTAAATTATTATCAAGAAGATATTGGTGAAAAAAATGCTAATAGAAAAAATGATAGAACACGTAGAGTGTGGAGGTATTATAAATTATGATGGTTATGGAAAATTAGTATCTTTCAACAATACTAAAAATATATCATATATTAATGATATTGAAGATATAAATTTTTTAAGGAGTAAGTCAGACACACATTTTGTAATTTGGTATAATAGATAAGGATAAATAATTATGAAAATACTTAAAAAATTATTTAAAAAGAAAAAGCCGAGTAGACCACACACTAGATTTGGTCCTATATATGATGAAGGAGTAAATAAACTACGAGATAGATATGGTGGTTATTTTGGATATATTTATGCACTACCTACAGGAGAAGTAACTAAAGATGGTAAAAAGTTGTGGGTAGAAGTAGATTATAAAACATTAGAAGTTAGAAATCCTGATATTAAATATACATTGGTATATGGTCATAGTAAAAACTGGACTGATAAAAGAGTTCTCAGTAGTAATATATTTATACCATATAAAGGAGATTATGATGTTTAATAAATTATTTGTAAGTAGAAAAGAATATGATAAACAAATAGATAAATTACATAAAGAAATTAATAATTTATATGAAGAGCTGAATAAGATAAATAAAAAACTAGATTATATAGAACCTAATTGGTATAGATATAAAACACTTGAATATGATTATAATCGTACAGAAAGTTTTATACCAGAACCTTGTAAGACCTGTTCTAATCATCCTAGTAATGGTGGAAGTGGAATATGTCACTGTATTCTAGGGACACCTAATAAAATAACAGTTTAGGGAGGAATAAAAGTGTTACCTACAAAAACAATTATGAATATCGATGAAGAGATTAAGAAGGCTGAATCTACAATAGAATATTGGCAAGAACGCATAAAAAATCTTAAAAAGGAAAAACAAACAACTGAAGATTTACTTTGCGATTATATCTATAGAGGTTTTGCTATTAGTGAAAAAAGCGAAGAAAAAATACTTGAATGGGAAACAGAACATAATATGGAATGTAGAAATAGATATATAGATTATATTTTTACTAAAACAGAATTAGGTACAGCATTAAGTGTTATATGTCCAAAATGCAAAAAAGAACTTACAGGATTATGTTGTTCAAGTGACCCACTATATTCAGATAAAGAATAGAAAGGAGTTGATATAAAATGGGTAAATGTGTTCAACCTAAAGAAGTATATTATCAGTGTGATATTTGTGAACGCAAATTCTATAGAAAAAATAAAAATCAAATTAACACAATTAAATACAAAAGTTTTATTACATATACTAAAAAATATAAACTTAAAACATCTTTTAATAGACGAGAGCTTATGCTGTGTGATAAGTGTTTAGAAGAAATGAAAGATTATATAATACAAAAAGTTAAGGAGCGATGAAATTTGAATTATAGAGTAATAAAAAATTATAAAGAAATATTAGAACAGATAGAACAATTGGCGAAATTATTAAATATTAATTTATGGGAGTGACGAAGAATGAATGAATTTAAAAGAGATTGTCATTTTTGTAAATGGGGAAATTGTTTAACTGATGATGGGAAAGTATTATGTCATTGGGATGCCGATGAATACTATGATGGAGAAGTTATTGAAGATACTATTACTTATGCTAAAGACTGTAAAGATTATGAGTATGATAATAACTTCCCAAGAATAACTTATGGATTTACAACAGACTTGAAAAAATAGATTAAGTATATAAAGGAATGATGGAGAATGAGCGATAAAGCAACAATAGACGCATTAAAAGTATTTGGAAAACTAGAAGATATAGGAGTATGTAAAATACAATTTTTTAAGGACAATAGAATTATTGCTGAACTAGATGATAAACCTACACGAATTGATTTAGCAGATGATGTGTGGTTAGATGATAAAACCAAAATTGAATTTTACCACACCATACCAAAATTAGTTATTGACGGAGATTATATAGATTATGACAAAATGATTTTTGAAGTTGATTACGAAAAGGAGAATAAAAGATGAATTATGATAAGATTAAAAAGGCTAAAGAATTATGGTGGGAGAACTTAAATATGTTGGATATAAATAGACTTGCAATTAGGTTTATGAGAAAAAGAAAAAGAGGCATTATGAAGAATGACTAGAGAAGAAGCAAAAAAGATAAAAGAAATAAAAGAATTAGTTTCATTTACATTAGACCATACACAAATAATGTATGTTGGAAACCTGTGCTATGCAAGAAACAAATTATATACAATATGGGAAATGTTAGATGAATTAGAACAAGGGAGTGATAAAGAGTGAAAGATTACATAAAAGAGTACGAGTACAGAAATTATAAATTTTCACAAAAAATGATGACTCTCGGAAATCACGCAGGACATTTTTCAATAAAGGCTATTAAAAACGGAACGATTATGCCGATTTATCAACATTATGTATATAAACCTATAACTAGCGTAGAAGATGTTAAGGAATTTATAGATTTAATAGTTGATAGACCAGATGCGTGGACAACAAAATATTTTTAAGATAAGGAGTGATAAAGAATGACGAATGGCGATAAAATTAGAAAAATGAATAATAGAGATTTATGCAGATTTTTATATGAGATAGGCGAAGATACGGGTATGGTTTATGTCGATGAAGAATGGAAAAATTCTTATGAGTTATTAGACTGGCTTGATAAAGAAATAGAGGAAGGTGATGAAGAATGAAACGAGAAGACTTAAGAACAGATAGAGAGTGGGAAATATATAGAAGTGGCTATAGTGCAGGTAATTCTGCTAAAAACTATCCATCTAAAAAGAAAGATAAAATTAAAAAAATATGAGACAGGAAGAATATCTAATTATCAAGATATTAAAAGTATACCAAAATGGGTAATAGTTGATATAGCAAAAGAAGATATTTTTACAGAAAATGTAAATCAAAGATACAACGAAGTTGACGAATTTGTTTGTAGAAAATGTGGTTTACATTTAATGGAATGGGTAAGAGTAGAAATTGATGAAGACGATGGAGAAGAATTACATTATCAATATGAACTTAAATATTGTCCAGAATGTGGTAGAAGAGTTTATGATGAAACAATGAATGGGGGGGGAGTGATGAAGAATGAGAAAAAGATGTGAAAGATGTGGAATAGTAGAACGTAGAGTTGATATGGGCTGTGTTGATTTAGACGTCAATAGGCGATTATGGGCAAAAGGTTATGTGTGTAAGAAATACTTTTTGTGTGAAAATTGCTTAAAACAACTTTATGATTTTTTAGGTTTAGATTATTACATAGATAATAGGATAATACTTAGATGATAAGGAGAGTGAATAGATATGACAGTAGCAGAGATAAAAGAGTATGTTAAGAAAGCAATAAAAGCCACAAATTTAAACAAGTATGTTTATAACAATAAAGGTGAAATTATAGGGGAAACATACACTGGTGAAATAATAGAAAAATTAGTTGTAATTTTATCTATGTTAGACGAGTTAGAGACACCGAAAGCAAAGTGGCTTTATAGTGCAGATGAAGATGAAGCACCTTATTATCGTTGTAGTAATTGTGGCATAATTAGTAGTGATGGAACAGAAGATATTTGTGAGAATTGTGGAGAAATAATGGAAGTAGAGGAGTAAGTTATGATACCAAACTATAAACTAATGGAAAATTTAATAATTCTTGCTAAAATGCGAGGGTTTACTTTAGAAGATTTTGAAAAAAGAATTGGTACTACTAATGGTTACATAAAAAGACATACAAAAGGTAGAGCCAGAGAAGATGCCGATATAAGATTTAATATTTTTAGAAAGAGTGCAGAGGTTTTAAAACTGGAATTATCAGAGTTGTTTAAGTATTTAGAAAAATTAGATGCAAAAGAGGTTAAATCTTGTCCTGTATGTAATAAAACGAGACATACAAATAAAATACTATTAGAAAAAATAAAAGATAATACATACTATTGTCATTTGTGCAAGACAGAGTTTAGATTTTTAAAGAAAGAAGGATAATAAAAATGAGTACATTAAGCAAAGAACAAGAAGTCACTATTAATATAATAAAAGAACACATAAAATATTTAAAATTAGAAGAAGATGCGTGGAATAAAAATTTAAAAGACAGAAAAAGTAACGTAACTTGCAGTAGTCAAAAAATTATAAAATCTCTAGACAAAGCTATACACGATATGCAAAATATAGAAATGTTAGAGGAAAAAATTTCTGCACTAGAAGAAGAAAACCGCGATTTATATGAAGAAATTGATTCATATGAAAATGAGATTCTAAGCTTACAAGAAGAAATAGAATATTTAAATGAGGGAGATAAACAATAATGCATATTAACGAAAAAATATATTGCAGCGGTTGTCATAAAGAATTAAATACAAATGATATTTATGGAACTAGTGCTATTCAACCAGCTCCTGATTATGTAAATGGAGCAACTATTCATATAGAACCTACCATAGAATACTTTTGTAAAAAGTGCTATATAGAAACATTTAGTACTCCACAAGAAGCTATTATGTATGAACAGTTAGAGTCAACAGAAAAACAATTAGATGAAACAAAACAAGAACTAAAAGAGGCTAAAGGTGTTCTACACGATTTAGGTTATGATGATAAAAGAATTAAAGCATTATATGAGTTAAGACATAATAATGCACTAACAAAAGATAAGGAGATAGAAGATGAATAAAAAGAAAATTAAAAACAAAATCAAGGAAGCAAAAGAACAGATAACAGAATTACAGGAAACTATAAACAATCTGGAGGAACAACTTAATAAGACAGAAGGCAGATGGATACCCGAACGGAACGAACAATATTATTATATCGATTCTGATGGAGAAGCTATTCGTAGTTACAACGATGACGGCACATATTACAAAAATATAATTAGTATTGGCAACTGTTTCAAAACTAAAGAAGAAGCAGAGTTTGAAGTTGAGAGATTAAAAGTTATTGCAGAACTAAAAGAGTTCGCATTTGAACCTAACTGGGAAGATAGAAACCAAAATAACTATACTATTACATATAGTCACAGTATGAATGAAATTGGTTATTGTATAAGTCATTGGATACAAAGAGATAGTATATATTTTGAAACAAAAGAAATTATGGAAAAAGCAATAGAGAAGGTCGGCGAAAATAGAATTAAAAAATATATATTTGGAGTGGAGGAGTAAATAATGATAGTATGTGATAAATGCTTTAAAGAAGCACAAAGCGAAGGTTATTATATAATAACTGTTGATATGGATGAAGATATGAAATTCTGGAAAAGGGACTATGTAGAACAACAATTTCCAAAGAAAGAATATAGATTATGTGAAGAGTGTGCAAAATCTATATTAGATATACTTGAAGAAATATGGAGTGTATGAGTATATGATAATATTTATATTTATTATATTTTTAATACTATGGAGTATAGTAGCTTTTGTTCTAATAAATAACATATACAGTTTAACTAATAATTTAGAAATTATTGATTATGAATATAAACCTAGCATAAAAGTTGGAGACAAAGCTAAACTTGCAAATACTAAAAATAATGAAAGTCCAGATTTATTGAATAAAGAGTTTGAGGTTACTAGGATTAAAGATAATATAGTGTTTTTAAAATCTAACGATGATATAATGATAACAAGAAGTATTAACGAAATAGAAAAAATTTATAATTTTTAATAATAAAAGTATTTACAAATTATTTATTTTATGGTATAATACTTATATAATAAATAATATAAAGGAGAGCAGTTATGAAAGAGAATGTTATAATTGGAAGTTTTATACTAACAGATTTATTATTAGTTTATTATCTATTCTTTGGTAATCCTAATATGTACTACTATATGAAAATTGATAATTTCTCAATCTTTAGAATAATAGTTGTTGCTATATTATTATTCATAGTAATTATGTCAATACTAATAAGTATTTATAGATGGGCATTGAGAATAGATAGAAAAAGAAATAGTAAAAGACATAGAAGGAGTAAATAAATATGACCTATGATGATTTTGAAAAAGCATTGACTAAAGAAGGATATGCAATCAAAGATTTACCATTAACTACTACATCCGAAAATGGTGAAATTGTAGTTGTGACTGTTGCAGGAGTAGATGATGATAATAAGTTAATATGGAAAACTGTAACTTGTCAAAAGAATAATTGGATAAGAACAAATATATATTACTTTGACGGAACTGTGGAAGAACTATATGAATATGGAGAAGAAAATGGTAAATAAAATATTTATAATATCAATATGTATAAATTTAATCTTAATGTCATTAATTTTCTTAAACACGAGTAATAGAAAAGTTGAACATAAAGTTATTAAACAAGAACCTACCACAGAACTAAATTTAGTTAAACTTCCATATCAAGATTTAGGCAAGTTCAAATGTACAGCATATTGTCCTTGTAAAAAATGTTCTGGAAACTTTAAAGATATGACTGCAATTGGTGTAAGAGCTAAAGAAGGTAGAACTATTGCGGTTGACCCTAAAGTTATTCCTTATGGTTCTATAGTCATAATTAATAATAAAGAATATATTGCAGAAGATTGTGGTAGTGCTATAAAGAATAAATGCATAGACATTTATTTTAAACATCATAAAGATGCAAAAAGATTTGGTGTGAAATACTTAAAAATTAAAATTAAGAACGGAGATTAAACTATGTTGGATTTTATAGAATTTACAGATTTCACAGTCTTTATTGCAATTTCAATTTTAGATTTTAGTTTAGTTATTATTGGAATATTATTTGGTATTTATCTAAAATCATCTGGAGAGAGTGATAAATATTTTAAAACTAAAAACTCTTCTACCATAATAGATGTAACAGAAGTTAAAAGTGTTATTGAGGATACTGAATATATTACTACTACAATTAAACACAAGAGAAAAATAGAGAAACGGGAAAATGAAGATGAATTATAAGAGAGGAGAGAAACTATGAAAACATATAAAGAGTTTTTAGAAGAACAAGCAGAAAAAACATACACTAATTATGAAGATTGGCGAGATGAAATTATCTGTAAAAAAGAAGAAACAATACAAACAATGGATAGAGTTGTTATTGATTGGTTAGAAGATGTATATAAAGATTTACTAGAAAGAAATAAGGGTTATCACACTATAAACTTTCCAATTAAAGAATTAGAGTCAGTAATCGATTTCTTAAAACTAGAATTAAAGTTTAAATGGGACCGTGCATCAAGTGGTTATTGTAAACATTATAAGATTATTGATGGTGTAAAAACAAGGGTAAAACCAATCGTTAGTGGTTATGAAGATTACTATGCTTGGGAAGAACGTATACAAGAAGAAATGTTAAATGAAGACGAAGAAGAATCTGAAGAGATACAAAAAGAACGTGCAAGAGATTTTATGATTGACCTTAAAATTGATGAAATGCGAGGTAAATAATTATATGAAAGATATGAAACAGAGAATATTAAAACATTTGAAGAAAAAAAGAGATAATATTTGGGAATTATCTAAAGAAAAAGATAATTATACTAAAATTACTGTTGACACTTATGATGAAATTATTAGAGATATAGAAAGATTCGAAGAAGATTGAAAGGAGAAAAACTATGAGTTTAACAATAGGAAATTGGGTATTTGTATGTTTTATAGGTTTGGTTTGTTTGATTGGAGTGACTTTGTTTTGTTGTTGGTGGGACGAAGAACAAACAATTACAGATTATACAACAGGAAAAGAAACTACAAATGTAAAAAAATTGCGTATAGGTTGTTTCGTTGCAATATTTTTAGGAGTAGCAATAACGCTAGGAATAATGTTTGGAATAAATTGGTATAACACATCAACAGCAAATGGAATAAGACATTATAAAGATTTTAAATCAAATATGAACAATGGAATATACCGAGAAATAACAATCACAAATGATGATGGAAAAGTTATTTATGACTATACGGGCAAATGTGATATTCAAGAACAAGAAGAAGTTGATGAAAGAAAACTAAAATTTGAAAACGAACAGGGAAAGAGAGTAATTATTTATTACGGAATTACAGACACAGTTAAAATTATTGAGAAAGATAAAAATAAGGAGAAATAAATGAAAGAAGAAAGATTTACGTTTAAAGAAGTAGAAAATGAAATTAAAAATCAAGAGGAACTAGAAGAACGTGTTAAAGAGTCATATTCTGATGTAGACTTAGCACAATTATTTGATGATAAGGAGTAAATATGGTTAGTACAAATGATTATATTGAGTTGTTTGGTAAACTTCACGGAATGTCTGAAGAAGAGATTGAGATAGTAAAACATAATTTAGATGAATCTAGTGAAGAAGGTAAGATATTAAAAAAGATTCATAAAATATTTAGTGAATTAAATACATATTATGAAAATAAGGTTAATCCTAGAATGAAAGCTAGAGATGGTATCAATGATAAGTTAAAAGTTGTAGATGAACTAATAATTAAATTACTTAAATCAGATGTTGAACACGCGGGCCTAAACCTTACACTGATATTAAAAGTATATCCAGAAAATATTAAGAAAACCCAAGGAGATTATCTATTTTATCGTAGAATTATTCATTGGTCACAAAAAATATACATATGGAATACAGTAAGGAGTAATATATGATAAATATTGATATTAAACCTAGATTTAGAATTCCTAAAACTTTATTACAACCCGCTTATTCTATTGAAGTGGTTAGTATGTTATATGGAATATCAGGTGGTGATATTTGGAGAATGTTCAATAATAAAGTCATTGAAGCTGTTATAGATGAAGAAACTGGAGAGAAATTAATTCCTGCTAAGTATATCTATAAAAAAGATGGTGAAAAGATAGATACTAGAGATTTTGAATTGATTATGAATATTACATTTGAATCAAAATCATTATTTGTAGATTTTATATCGTGTTATAGATATAGATTTGGTAAGGAAGAACCCCTATCATATAAAAATCTTAAAAAATTAACTATAGAAGATTTAACTAAATGTGCTTCATCAGGCACAAAGAAAGTATCAAGAATTATAACTAAACTCATTACAGTTATAAGAGATTATAGTAATGATTATAAAGGTGTGAAGTGGGGTATTTATGGTTAAGGAGAGTAAGATGTCAGAACTTAAAATACTTAAAGAAAATATACAAAAAAGACAAAAAGATTATATGAAATTAGCGCAAGAAGGTAAAGATGTACCTGCTTATGAGGTACAATTTTATTTACAAATGATTATAGGTTCTTTAGATACAGTAGAGAATGAATACAAATGGAAGTACACAGAAAATAATAATGGATTTCCAAACGATGATTCATTTGTAGTTGTTGTTGACAAAAATGATTGCTGCTTTCTTGCATACTACACAGACAATAAATTTATTGAGTATAATGTTAATGCTAATTATGATAATAATGTTTTAACTGAAATTATTAAATGGCAATATATTTCAGAAGAAGGAGAATAATTATGAGTAAATGGAGCTACATTAAAGGAATTGTCACTGTGTATCCATTTGGAAGATGTGATAATGAGAAAGAGTATATATTAAAACAAGTATTGAATCATTTACCTAAAGTAACGGGTTCTGAAGAAGATATGTTTGTAGACATTATTCCAGAACATACACATTCAATGAGTAGTAATACAGATGAATACAGAAATCATAGTAATTTAGGAACAGGATATTTCGATGATTTTGAATCAAAATGTATTTACCATATTGTACTTACAGGTAATTTTAGAGATAGAACTGTATATGAAACTAATAAAGAATTTCAGAAATGGTTATGTAGATTAGTTAAACGAATCGGTATAACAGATATATTCGTAAGAATATATGGAAATAATATTATAACACCAAAAGGTAAACATCTGACTGTCGAAGAAGGTTATAATGAAGAGTGTACAGTTAAGTTATTTGATGAAATTATATTAAATGACCCTAAACCTTATAGTCAATTATATGAGAGGCCATCTTGGTCAGATGAAAATAGTCATAATTGGTGTGAACACTTAATGTATAGACAAAGTGAAACACCATATGAAGATGAATATGATGGAGATGAGGATTATACAGATTAATATTGAAGGAGAATATGATGAAGAAAATAACAGAAACTAGAACAGGTAAGATAATTAGTGATGTAGATAAACATCTTGAATATTTATATGTTGGAGATTATGGAAAAGAAAATAATATAAAAGCTGATTTTCTTGGATATACAAAACGAATAGATAAAGTAGAGCATACAGATGTTGATTTAACTGAAAAATTAGTTGTAACAGTATCATCTCAAAAAGGTTGTCCTATGAGTTGTAATTTCTGTGATTGTCCTAAATTAGAATTTAAGGGTAATGCGAGTGAATCTGAAATGGTAGATGAAATAGTTTCAGCAATCGCTCTATCGGAAATAAAAAAGGGCAAAAGACTTAATGTTCATTTTGCAAGAATGGGAGAACCTACACTAAATAAAGATGTCATAACAACTGCAAGATACATAGGATGTTTAAATTCTAGAGAACTCTGTGATGGTTTCAAAATTATAGATTTCGATGAATATCATCCTGTAGTATCAACAATGTGTCCTAAAAATTATGTTGATTTTGTACACTTTATAGAAGAGTGGATTAAATGTGACGAGGATAAACTAGGAAACAAATTATGGAATGGTGGAGTTGGTTTACAATTTTCTATAAATACTTTAGATGAAGAACAAAGAAATAAGATGTTCAATAATAAATCAATGTCATTAGAATCTATAGGAAATATTATTGATTCACTTCCTGTTCCAAAAGGTAGAAAATACACATTAAATTTTGCTGTTACATCAGAATCTAATTTAGATGTAGATTTAATGAATAAATATTTTGACAAAGAAAAATGTATTGTCAAAATCACTCCTATTCACGAAACACATACAGCTGTTGAAAATGATTATGAAATAGTAACAGATTATGATGTATATGAAAAATTTGAACAACCGTTAGTTAAAGACGGTTGGGATGTTATTGTTTTCGTACCGTCAAAAGAAGAAGATGAAGATAGAATAACTTGTGGTAATGCGTTATTGTCTGAACTAAACAAGGAGTAACATATGATTTCTGAAAATTTTGAATATGAACTTAAAAAACAATTATTACTTCAGCATATGGATTTATGGGGAGAGATAGATGCTTTAGTTGTACAAAAATACGGTCACGATTTATTATCTAAACTAATTAATAGTATATTTAAGGAAATTAATGATGTTTATGAAGTAATGAGTGAAATATCAGATAAACTTATTCTTAATATTATGCCAGATGATTTCAGACCAAATTTATCTTTAAATCCATATGAAAGTATTGAATATAAAGTTAAACAACAGGCCTATACAGATTTAAGAGCTAGACTAGAATCAATACTAAAAGACTTTGATTCTTTTTATAGAGATAAGTATAAAGAGATGGAAAAAGTTTATTGGGAAGAAAAGGAGAAAAAAGATGATAAATAGTGTTTTAATATATACAATAGAAGATATTATATTATATGGATTACTTGCTATACTAATTATAATTGTAATAATTGTAGGTATTTGTAAAGTAATCTCGAATATAGGAAATAAAATAACAAAAAGAATGTGGAAGGATAAAGATGAAAACAAAAAAGATAGAACTATATAAAGCAGATGGGTATGATTATGTCTACATAGATAAAGATGGTAATCCATATTCATTAACTAAAAGAAAATTAAATAAAAGAGAACTTCCTAATGGATACAAAGATTATTATCTACAAACTAAAGAGCACGGAAAACAGAGAAATGAGGTGTATAAAAATATAGTAGCTAGAACATTTTTGGGTGATGTAGATGATAAATTTGTTTATCACAAAGATGGAGATATAGAAAATTATAATCCTAATAATTTAGTTATAAGTTCTGAAAGAAATGAAGATTTATATGTTACTTGTAAAATTTGTGGTTGTAAAACAAGAAAACCCAATGAAGCAAGTACTAATAAAACTAATATTTGTAAAAAATGCAAATATGAGTTAGAGAAATTAGAAAGAAAATTAAATAAAGAAGATAAAAGAAAAGAACTTTATAAATACTTTATGGATAATTCAGATTATTTTCTTATGACTACTCATAGAAAGAAATTATTAGAACATTTAAAATATGGTAGAAGTGATAAAGATATTGCAGAAAGTTTAGGTATTACTAGACAGGCTGTAAATTATAGTATTAAAAGTATACAAAAAAGTATACGAAAACAAAAATTTAAGGAGGAGACTAATAATGAATAGTAAAGAGTTAGATAAATATCTTGAAACTAGTATTCATTTATCTTATATATTAGCAGAAAAAATATCAACTTATACACAATTAATGACTTCTTATCATTTTTTAAAAACTCACGAAACAATAGATACTAAAGTTGCTAGTGATGTATTAACATTTTTAAGAAATGATGTTGTAGATATAAGGAGTAACCTAGAAAATATAGAAATAATATTAAAGGAGGATAAATAATGCAGATAGTACCTACAGATAATAGAGTAGTAGTGCAAAAATTAAGATTTGAAGAAGACACAACTAAATCTGGAATTATTTTAACAACAAAACAAAAAGAGAACTCTAATCAAGGTAAAGTTCTTGAAATAGGTAAAAATGTTAAATATGTTTCAGTAGATAATAAAGTTGTTTATTCAACTAATGTTGGTGTAGAAATACATCTTGACGCAGAACATTATGTCATTTTAAAAGAAGATGACATACTTGCTATTATTAAATAATTAAGGAGGAAATAAAATGGCAAAAGAAATTAAATACAATGAAGAGGCTAGACAAGCACTTTTAAGGGGTGTGACACAACTTGCAGATACAGTAAATGTTACACTAGGACCAAAGGGTAGAAATGTTATATTAGACAGAAAATTTGGTACTCCACTTATTACAAATGATGGTGTAACTATTGCTAAAGAGGTTGAGTTGGAAGACCGTTTTGAAAATATGGGAGCTCAAATAGTTAAAGAAGCTGCTATTAAAACAAATGATGTAGCAGGTGACGGAACTACTACTGCTACAGTTTTAACTGATAGATTAATTACTTTTGGTATGTCTGTATTAAGAGATAGCAATATTAATCCTATTATTTTAAGAAGAGGTATGAATAAAGCTGTAGATTTAATTGTGCAGTCTATTGAAGATATGTCTATAGAAGTTACTGATAAGGAACAAATTAAAAAAGTAGCTTCAATATCATCTGGAGATGAAGAAGTTGGAGAGATGATTGCAGATGCTATGGAAAAAGTATCTAATGAAGGTGTAATTACTATAGAAGAATCTAAAACTATGGATACAGAATTAGATTTAGTTGAAGGATTGCAATTTAATAGAGGTTATTTATCTCCATATATGTCAACAGATGGAGAAAAAATGGAAGCTAATTTAGATGAAACCTTTATTTTAATTACAGATAAAAAAATCTCAAACATTCAAGAGATTCTACCTATACTTGAACAAATAGTTCAGGCTGGTTCAAAACTTCTTATAATTGCAGAAAACATTGAACAGGAAGCACTTACAACTTTAGTTGTAAATAAACTTAGAGGTACATTTAATGTAGTTGCAGTAAAAGCCCCTGAGTTTGGTGAAAAACAAAAAGAAATGCTTGAAGATATTGCAATTTTAACTGGTGGTAAAGTTATTTCAGAAGAAGTTGGGTTAAACTTAAATGAAATCACATTAGCCGATTTAGGTCAGGCAAAATCAGTTAAAATAACTAAAGATAGTACTACTATTGTAGGTGGATATGGAGAAGATGAAGAACTAGAAGCTAGAAAATCTCAATTAAAAACTCAAATAGAAGAATCTACAAATGATGTAGAAAAAGAAAAGTATAAAGAAAGATTAGCAAAACTAGTAGGTGGTGTAGCAGTTATTCGTGTGGGTGCAGCTACAGAACCTGAAATGCAAGAGAAGAAACTTCGTATGGAAGATGCCTTGAACTCGACAAGAGCTGCTGTTGAAGAAGGAATTATATCTGGTGGAGGTAGTGCATACGTTCATTGTATAGGAAAACTTACAGAGTTAAGAAAGTCTTTAAGTAGTGAAGATGAAAAATGTGGTGTAGACATTGTACACGACGCAATTCAATATCCACTTATGACTATTGCTTCAAATGCAGGTTTAGACTCTGTTGATGCTATAGAAAATGTTATAGAGTCTGAAGTTAATTTTGGATTAAATGCTCTTACAGGAGAGATAGTTAATATGTTAGATGAAGGTATTATTGACCCTGTTAAAGTTACTAGAAGTGCATTGCAAAACGCTAATAGTATAGCAGGTACATTATTAACTACAGATGCAGCAGTTTCTATTATTGATGAAGATGAACCTGTAGTACCTATGCAACCTCCAATGATGTAAAATATATGGTTTACAAATTGTAAATTATATATTATAATAATTAATATGAATTATGATATAACATTTTGTGTAAATAAAAATTGTAAAGATAAAAGGTGCATTAGACATCACACTAATGCACCTAAAAATATCTATATAACACAAGCAGATTTATCTAAATCAGGTGATTTGTGTCCTACATATAAAGAAGATGCAAAGACTTTATTAGATATAGCATTAAAAAATGCAGAAGAATTATTTACTAAGGATGAACTAAATTTAATAAAAACAGTATTAGAAGATAATGATGAATAAAAAAGATAAGATAGTTAAATGTAAAATATGTGGTAGAAAACTTAAAGACCCAATTTCAATCAAAAGACAGATGGGTAATAGTTGCTACAAAAAACATTTAAAAGAAAAAAGAAGAAGACTAATATGATAGATATAAAAATAGACAAACCCGATAAATTAAAAAACAATATTTTAATTACTCATAGTGCATATATAACATCACAGTATGACCCAGAAATAGTAGATTATTTTAGAAATTTAAGTAATAAATATTATGAAAAAGATACTAAAACTTGGGAAATACCAATTAATGATGTTGTAGGTTTTTGTAATAAGTTTCAAAAAAAGTACAAGATAAAAATAAGTGGCACATATGAGCGTATTAATGAAGAGCTAGATATTAATATACCTAAGTCATATAAGTTTAAAACAAAGCCATTTAAGCATCAGGAGGAAGGAATCAAGTTTGGACTCAATAAAAAACATTTCTTACTTTGTGATGAACAAGGTCTTGGTAAAACAAAACAAATAATAGATTTAGTTGGTTGTTTAGATGTAGAAAATAAGATAAATAAAGTCTTGATAATTTGTGGTGTTAATGCATTAAAATATAACTGGCAAGAAGAGATTAAAACTCATTCAAATTATACAGGATATGTTATTGGAACTAGATATAGAAAAAACGGTAATATGTATGAAGGAAGTTCTAAAGATAAATTAGAAGATTTATCTAATCTTCCAGAAGATAAGTTTATTATTACTAACATAGAAACATTAAGAGGTCTTGCAGAAAAAAAATCTAAAACTACATATACATTTCCTATTGCAGAGAAAATTAAAGAACTTTGTGAAAATGGAACTATATCTATGATTGCATTTGATGAATGTCATAAAGCAAAAGATATAACATCTATGCAAGGTAGAGCTATGAAGATTCTACAATCAGATTATATGGTTGCTATGAGTGGTACTCCACTTATGAACAATCCACTAGATGTTTATTTTCCACTGTATTGGTTAGGTTATGAAACTGATAGTATGTATAGGTTTAAATATAAATATTGTGTAATGGGTGGTTATGAAAATCGAGAAATAGTTGGCTATAGAAATTTAGACCAATTAAGTCAATACGTAAATAAAGTAATGATTAGAAGATTAAAATCAGAAGTTCTCGATTTACCAGAGAAATTACATCAAATTGAATATGTAGAAATGAATGCTAAACAAGATGTTTTGTATAAAGAGATTGAAAACGACATTCAAACACATACAAATAAATTAGAGTTTAGCAATAATCCATTATCATTATTAATTAGACTAAGACAAGCAACTGGTTATACTGGTATATTAAGTGATACCATTCACGAATCAGCTAAATTAGATAGAATGAAAGAACTTGTACAAGAATTAGCTGAAAATAATCAAAAATGTGTAATATTTAGTAATTGGACAAGTATTACAGATGAAGTTATGTTAAGACTAAATAAGTATAATCCAGCCTGTATTACAGGAAATACTAAACCTGAACAGAGAATGTCTGAAATAAATAAATTCCAGGAAGATGAATCTTGTAAAGTTATTATAGGTACTATTGGTGCTATGGGAACAGGTTTAACCTTAACCGCAGCACAAACAGTTATATTTTTAGACAGTCCGTGGAATCGTGCATTGAAAGACCAGGCAGAAGATAGAGTTCACAGAATTGGTACAAAAGGTACAGTTAATGTGATAACATTAGTAACCAAGAATACCATTGATGAACGAATTGAAGATATAGTATATAAAAAAGGACTATTATCTGATGTCGTAATTGATGGTGAAACGGGTAAAGTTCCAAAAAATATTCTAAAACAATTATTAGGATTTAATGAATAATGTATGCAGAAGATAGAAGAATTAACAGATGAACAACTTAAATTAGTAAATAATATGTCAAACTCAATACGTAAGTTACAAGAAACACTTATGGAGTATTATTATTCTAAAGATTATAAATTTTATGTTGGTATTGATATTGCTAAAACACTTGTAGGTAATACAAATGTACCTAGAATTAAAGGTGTATGGAGAATACCTTTAAATGTTACTGTTTGTAATTTAGAAGTCATATTAGATATTACAATACCAAAAGATACATTTTATTTAATTGATTATAGGGAGGTACAATTATATGAAAAAATGTAAATATGCAGGAGATGCAGCAGATAAAAATTGTAAGGAATGTAATGGAGTTTCTTATGTAGTTGCAGATAAAGAAGTTCCAGCTACAGAATGTGCTGGTTATGTAGAATCTAATGAAGATGTAGATTATAGAGATTATCCAGTTGACCCATTAAAAGATGAAGTATTAAAATCAGAAAATACATCAACATTAAATAATACTAATGATGATAAAGATAACTCAAATACATATACGATTAATACAGATAATTCTAAAAATATTTCATATCCATCAGAAATTAGTTATATATCTGGAATATCTATAGAACATAATAGTATTTGGTATAAAATAGAAATTGGAGAAAAAAGAAAGATTGACCCAAATGCTAGTGAATCTGAAATTCAGGAAGAAAAGTCTAAACTTATAAATAGAATAAATAAAGACGTAGATGACCAAGTTGATGATATAGTTAAAGGAGATTAAAATAATTTGATATAATTAATGTATCTACTGCTTTTTATCACTACCATAGTTAGGATAACTACCATAGTTAGGATATTCTCTTTCTAGATACATTATTTATATATAAATATACTACAGATAAGTAACTGTATTATTATGATAACCACATTTATAGTAATTTTTATACATATTTAAAATTGATTCTCTATCGAATTAATTTTTCCTCAATTTTAAAAAAATCTTATCTGTAGTATATTTTATTATTTACAAATCATAGAATATTTATTATAATAAATAAACAAATTCCAAACAAAAAATATACTTAAGTGAATAGTCTATATAATAGGGTGTATCACCTATAAAAAGTAAAAATTTTTGTTTGGTCCCTAATTTCTTATTAGGTTAATTTTTTATTTTTAACTGCTGTCCGGTTGGTACATCCTATTATATAGATTATTTTTTTTTATATCTTAAAGGAGAAAGTTTATTATGAGTGATAATAACATTAATAATATTGAACTAAAAGATGTAGCCAGTGATTTATTAGTTATACCTAAACAAACTATAGATAATTTATTTTGCTTAGATAATTGTGCAGATTGTATTGCTTTATATGTATTTTACTATAAAACTGCTAAATGGCAAAATACTAATATAATTAAAGCTAATGATGCATATATTAAAAAAGCATTAAAGTGGGGAATAAATAAAATAAGAAATACTAAACAAACACTTAAAGAAAATGGTTTAATTGATATTGTTCAAAGAAGAAAAAATGGCAAAATATCTGGTTGGTATGTTAAAGTATCATATATAATAAATCCTAAAAGCATAGAAGATATAAAAATAACTGTAGATAATGAAAATAATACTACAAGCAACAATATCCCAAATGAACAAGTACAAGACGGTACTAGTTCAAAGCAGGATACAAGTACTATTAAATATAATATAAGTACTATAGATAATAATATAAGTACTGCTAAAAATGAGAAGAGTGTTAGTGTTAGTAAAAAATCTAAAAAGGATAAAGCTGTTGATTTAGTAATAGCTAAATTTGAAGAATATGATTTTAGTGATAAAGTAAAAGAAAAACTTTTAGAGTTTTATGAAGATAGAATAGATAATAAAGATTATCCTGGAAATAATCAACTTACTGTAATGTTTAATGAATTATCTGAAGTATCAGAACAAAAACAATTAGAAGCAATATCTAATTCTATTAAACAAGGTTATAAAGGTATATTTATAAATAAAAATAATTCTAAAAAACAATCGTATAGATTAGATACAACTGATACTGAAACAGTAGAAGAACATAATCAACGAATTGCTGAAATTAAACAGAGAATAGATAATAATGATAATGAGCAATATATATTCTAATTTAGATGATAAAAAATAATATTAAATTTCATTTTTTATATAATAGTTATAAAAATATATATCTTATAAATAAAAAGTGAAATATGAATTAAAATTTACATTCTACAATATAAAGGAATTTATAAAATGGACATAAATAATTGTTGGTATAAAAAAATATGTACTAATACTTGCACAGAATCTTGTATTAGATATAATTGTATGAAATCTCTTATGGAACATAGTAATCTTCCAGAGTATTTATGGAGTTATAAGCAATTAACTTGTGGTAATACAGATGCTGAAGCTTTTATGCAATTAAAAGAAATAGAAACAAATATAGATACATTTGTAAATGAAGGTAGAAATCTATATATTTATTCAGAAAATTGTGGTAATGGTAAAACAAGTTGGTCTGTAAGATTATTAATCAAACATTTTGATAAAATTTGGAATATTGCTGGATTTACTTGTCACGGATTATTCATTAATGTCCCAAAATTTCTTTATAATTGTAAACAATCAATTAGTAAAGATGTTAATGGATTTGAAGAATTATGCGATAATATAGAAAATTGTGAACTTGTAATATGGGATGATTTACCTAGTTCAGAATTTACTTCTTATGAACATCAAATAATGCTTCAATATATAGATAATAGAATTAATTCAGGTAAAGCAAATATTTTTACTGGTAATTGTGATAAAGATAAAAGTTATCAATTATTAGGAGATAGACTTGCAAGTAGATTATTTGGTTGTAGCCAAGTTATCGAGTTTAAAGAAACTGATAAGAGGGGGCTAAACTAAATGATAGAATTACAAGTAATAAATAAAATATTAAGTACCGGTAATGATGACATCATAAAAACTTATAACATTACTGATGAATATTTTACAGAGTATGCTGAAGAATGGAAGTTCATAAAAGAGCATAAAAATAATTATGGAAATATTCCAGATGTAGAATCTTTTCTAGATAAGTTTTCAGATTTCGATATTATTCAAGTGAATGAATCAGATGAGTATTTAGCTAAAACTTTTGAAGAAGAGTATTTATACTCTAAATCTATTCCAATATTAAAGAAGGTAGATGATTTATATCAAGAAAATTCTTATGAAGCTGTGAGATATTTACAGAAACATATTGAAGACCTCGAATTAAAATCATTTGTTCAAGGTGTAGATATTATTCACGAAGCTCAAAGTAGATTAGATGAATATTTAGAAGTTAAGAAAAATAGTGATAGTAAATTTATTCCTTCGGGATTCGAAGAATTAGATGAAATCATTGGTGGTTTTCATACAGGTGAAGAATTAGTAGTTTTATTTGCACGTACTAATCAAGGTAAATCTTGGGTACTTCTAAAAATGGTGAATCACGCTTGGAAAATGAAGAAGAGGGTTGGTTTACTTGAACCTGAAATGAGTGCTAATAGAATTGGTTACAGATTTGATACTTGGGAAAATAATGTATCAAATTCTAAATTAGTTCGTGGTGAAGATGTAGAAAATTATGAAGAATATATTCAATATTTAAAAGAAACTGATACACCACTTTATGTAGTTCATCCTAAAGATTTTCAAAGAAAAGTAACAGTTAGTAAATTAAAGACATTTGTAGAAAGTAATAAACTTGATATGTTAGCTATTGACGGTATTAGTTACTTAAAGGATGAAAGAAAAGAAAGAGGAGATAATAAAACTACTCAACTAACAAATATTAGTGAAGACTTAATGGAATTATCTATTGAGTTAGGAGTTCCAGTTATCATAGTTGCTCAATCAAATAGAGAGGGTACACTTACAGAAGATTTGGAACTAACTAATATTAGAGATAGTGATGGTATTGCTTACAATGCTAGTATTGTAATTGCAGTACAACAGAAGAATAATGAATTACATCTATCATTAAAGAAATCTAGAAACTCAAGTGTTAATGCTAAATTAACGTACCTTTGGAATATCGATGAAGGTAGACTAGATTATATTCCATCAAACAGGGGTGGAGTAAATGATGTTCAAAGGTCAGAAGATTTAAGAAAACAATATGACGATGTAGATGAAGAATTTTAGGGAGGTATAATTTATGAAAGTAGTTGAATATCAGTGTGGTGTTGATGTGTTTGATGTGGGACAAGGTTTAAATTATTATCATTCATCAGGTAGTCCAACAGCTCAAGTAACATTTAGTGATGTAACAGATTTAGATAAAACTATGTTAGAGTTTTATTATAGATGTGGTGATGATTTTAATTTATGTGAATTTACACCTAATCATTATTCTAATTTTATCACACCTTTAAAAGTTATATTTAGTGACCCTGCTACAATAGTTCTTTGGAAAGATGGAACTAAAACAGTAGTAAAGACTCAAGACGGAGAAAAATATGACAAAGAAAAAGGTTTAGCTATGTGTTACACTAAGAAAATTCTAGGTAATAGAGGACGTTATTATGATGAACTTAAAAAATATTTAGGAGAATAATATGAAAGATTGGAAAGTTGAAACAAGATTTGAATATAAAGGTTATCCTTGTGTTGTCGTGTTTCAAAAAATGGGACATCGATGTGGTTATGTAGGACTACCTAAAGAACATAAGTATTATGGTCTTGAAGATTTTATGTCTGAACCATTATGTGATATACAATGTCACTTTGGTTTAACCTACTCAAGAAACTATTTAGTAGGACAAGATGATAAAGATACTTGGTGGATAGGTTTTGACTGTAATCATTGTGATGATTTACCAGATTATGAAACAGCTTTGAAATATTTTACAGATGAAGAACAACAAAGATATATAAAAGGATTACAAGATTTAGATTTAGGTTGTAGACCTATATGGGATGATTATCCTCCAACAACAAAAGATTTAGATTATGTAATGGAAAATTGTACAGAAATAGTAGACCAAATTTGTTAAACATTTAGCTCCATTGTATAATGTAAGTACCCTGGAGTCATTAGTTATTAGTTATATAATTGTAACTACATAAAAAGAAATAGAAAAAAGGAGAAAAACTATGAAGAAACGAGCAAAGAAACAAATATCATTATTAGAACTTTATGGGAGAATAACTGGACAGGCAGATGTAATACTAGATGATGGTCTGACACCTACAGAAAGACAGAACGAAATTGAAAAATCTCAAGTTTTGTCACAACTATCGAAACAAGCAATTAATATTGCAAAAGTAGTTTTGAGTTCAGATAAAATGCAAGGTAAACATAAACGTATTGATAAATTAATTGGGTAATTTGTATGAGTAAGGTATATCAAAGTTTTACTGACGAAGAGATTAAATTTATTGAGTCTAACTATGATAAAATGACTTATTCAGAATTAACTAAAAATCTTAACAATAAATTTAATGTCAGTAAAACTGTAAAGTCTGTAAGTTCTAAAGTTAATAGACTTGGATTAAAGAAACAAAAAACAGAATATACGAAGTTTACAAAAGAACAATTAGATTTTATTAGAGATAACTATAAACAAGTTGGACATAGTAATAAGTTTGCACAGTTGTTTAATGAACGGTTTAATACAAAACGAACATCAGCTCAGCTAAGAAGTAGAGCTACAAGTTTAGGTGTTAATCAAGGAAAACATTTTTCTAAAGAACAGTTAAATTGGTTGAAAGAAAATTCATCAAAATATTATAGAGATGAATTAACTAAACAATTTAATAAAAAGTTTGGTGAGAATAGAAGTGTTGAATGTATATCATCAACTTGTACTAGAAAGAATAGACAGTGGTTAGCTAAACCTAAAGACAGAAGAACTTATTTACCACAATCACGATATGACCACGAAATTTATTTAGATAGTCGCAAGTTACCTAGAATCAGATTAACTGATGAAGAAACTAAACAAGTAGGAGAAGAACATAGGTATGCTTATTTATCACAATACATTTACTGGAAGAATACTGGACATTTTCCTAATAAAGATGAAAAGTTAGTTTATCTTGACGGCAATAATAAAAATTGTGAGTTTAGTAATTTATTACTAACTGACATTAGAGTAAATGCTAGATTTAGATTATATGGTTGGAATGACATTGATGATATTAGATTAAAGAAACTTGCAGTTCAACAATGTGAGTTTGAACAAATAATTATTGATGTCAAGAAAGGTAATGATGAATAGAGTAGAAATCACAAAATTACTAACAGATACCTTAATCAACACAAGACTTAATGATAGGAAATATTATGCTACAGAAGTAACTCTTGATTATACAAAGGCACATCCTAAAAGAATAGATGTGATGCAATTTATTCCGATTAATCAATATTCAAATAGTGGATTAGAAGCTGGTTCTTTTGTTTGCTATGAAATCAAGTCTTGCTATGAAGATGTATATAGTGGAAATGGACTAAACTTCTATGGCGAGAAGAATTATATTGTTACAACTATGGAAGTTTATAAAAAGCTAATTTTAGATATAAATCAGTCTGATAAGTTTAGAAAGCATTTAGAAAAAACTAATCCTGAAAGTAGTTTAAATTACGGAATAATGGTTTTAGTTCCAGAGTTCAGACAGTTAGAAGATGAGTTTAATAATCCTACAGAATTAGTACCAGATAAAAGATATGAGTTGAAAGTTGCTCTACAATGTAGTCCAGGACATCGGCATCGTTCAATTATAGAATTATTATTCTGTATGTTAAGAAGTGGTAAATAGATTATTTAATAAGGAGGATATTATGGGAACAATAAATTTAAGGCATATTCATTTTGAACACGAAGACAATAAAGAAAATTTTCAATGGTATGTTTTAATGTGGGATGTAAATTTACGAGAAACTGTAATGTTTAACATTTTTAATAATTGGAAATTTTGTCAAGATGTTAAAAAACTTTTAGATACAGAACTACAATATAATAGTTTTGTCGAGAAATTAAGACGAGAAATAAGTTATTATTTTTGGAGTAGATGTGAGTATGAGATTTATGTAGGAGATTCAGAATCACCTAGATATATACAAAAGGTTGATGTTTATAATCAACTATTACCTAACATTAATAATTTAGCAGAATATATAATAAATAATTATTCACAGGAGGAAAAAAAATGATGAAAATAATTAATGAAGATAAAGAAGAAATCTTATTACAGAGTGATGGAGAACCTTGGTTAACAGATGAAGATGAAACAGTTCCAAAGAAGTGTCCAGAGTGTGGCGCAGATATGGGATTATTTATTGAAGGAGAACCTGTATTTCTCTGTAAAGGAGAAGACAGACATTATTATGGAACACTAAAACATACAAAGGGAGAGTAATATGTTTAAAGACAGAATAGAGATTATAAAAGACAAACAAAAACAGTTTTATGATTTTGAGGATGACATTATCAAACAAGTATCAGAATTTAAATTATTATTTGATATATTATCGAATAATAATGAATGTTTAAATTCTAAAACAGTGTATGACATATTAGATATTATATATAAAAGATTAATAGATTTAAATGGGAATTTTGTATATCTTTCAGGCTTAGTTAGTGAAGAACTAGGAAGGTTTGAAGCAGAAACGCAGTCAGCTGCCAGCCTTATTCACCCAAATATTGTGAATGTGTGTGACGCAGATGAAGACACAGAAGACATAGATACAAAAGATAATACTGCAGACTAATATGAAAGAAGAAACAAAATGGAAGTTAATATACTATGGAGCAATTATATTTATGCTTATACTTCTTGCAATATTTAGTTGAAATAATAATATACTGGTTATAGAAATGAGGTGGATTATATATGACAAATACAAATATTCATATTATTAGAATACCAGAGGGCTACGCAGATAATATATTAGATAATCAATATCGATGTATTGGTGTTTATAATGATAAAGATTATAATATAGGTGATAATATTCAATTTGAAGCTGTTAATAACTTAACTATAGCAATTCCAGACCATACTATTAATGGCAGAACATTTCAGATAGAATATGTTTATTCTGGTTTTGGTTTAAAAGATAATTGTATAATTTTAGGATTTAAATAATATGATTGAATTAGAGAGTGCTGTTATTCAAGCAGAGATGATAGATGTTCTTAATACATTGAAGTTAGAACTTAATAATCAGGGTTTAGATTATTTAAGAGATATAAAACCTAATGGAGAAAATATTCAGTGTACTTGCCCATTTCATAAGAATGGTCAAGAGAGAAAACCATCATTTGGAATAAATATAAATAATGGTAAAGCACACTGTTTTAGTTGTAATTGGTCAGGTGATATTACAACTATGATTTCAGAATTATTCGGCCATCATACAGATTTTGGTCAGTATGGATTAAAATGGTTAGTGACAAATTTTAATTCTACTGAAATAGAAAATCGAAAACCTATAATGTCATTTTTTAATAATTCTAAAAAAGAAGAAAAAGATAAAATCATAACAGAAGAAGAATTAGATAAATACAGATACATTCATCCATATATGTATGAACGAGGACTAACAGACGAAATCATAGAAGAGTTTGATATTGGTTATGACAAAGAAAAGAAATGTTTAACTTTTCCAGTTAAGAATTATGCTGGTGATGTAATAATGATTGCAACACGTTCAGTTGAAGGTAAGTTCTTTCACATACCACAAACAAAAGATAAACCTATATATTGTGCAGAGAAATTTCAACTCGGTTCATATAAAAAATGTTATATAACAGAGAGTTTTTTAAATTGTCTTACATTATGGAAGTTAGGTTTACCAGCTGTCGCATTAATGGGTACTGGAAGTTCAAGTCAAATAAGAATGCTACAACATTTACCAGTAAGAAAATATATTTTAGCATTAGACCCAGATGAGGCTGGAAGAAAGGGAACACAGAGACTAAAGAAATATTTAAGCGAATATAAAATAGTTAGAGAAATAGAATATGTAGATAAAAATAAAGACATAAATGATTTACAAGAAGATTTTTTAGTACTTAATGAAAAATATTAATTATTACTGTTTACAATATGTAAAAAGTATATTATAATTATATTTATAGTTTATAAAGAATAATAATATATTATTTTCATTTCGAGTATACATAGAGAAATGAAAAAGAGTCTAGGAAGACGTACTTCCAACTTAAAAGAAAGTTGTGCAACACTAGGTCTATTAATTTTATTTTTATTATGTTGTCAGTTCTTTATGAATCTCTCCTATAAAAGTAGAATTATTAACTCTTAAATTGTGGAATAGAGAGTAGACCGTCCACTGTATATTGACTAAATTATTCTTTGTAATAAGTGTATTTATCTCATTTATCCTTTTATCAAACAAAAATGTTACAATTTTGTTTTTCACGCATTGGACGTAAAACAAAGGCTATAAAATGAGATAAATACACACATATAGAAACTTTATAAAAAATATTAAACAGAGGAAAGGGAGAAAAACTATGGCAAGAATTAATTTTAATGAAGTTGATAGTTATTCAAACAATACTGGTAACGATTGGTTTAAACTTCAAAATAACAATGATAGTGCACTAGTACAATTTTTATTTAAAGATTTAGATGACTTAGATATTTTTAGTGTACACGAAGTTGAAGTTAAGTACAAAAATGGTCAATCTAAAACTAGATTTTTAGATTGTAAGAGAAATTATGATGACCCATTAGATGTATGTCCACTATGTGAAAGAGGAAGCCAACGTAAGCCAGTTATTATTTTGAGTCTTTACGACCACACTGATAAGAAAGTTAAGATTTGGCAAAGAGGTAAAAAATTCTTAGAAACATTGAAGGGTTATTCAACTCAATATCCAGATTTTACTAAAGTACCATTTAGAATAATTAGAAATGGAGCTAAAGGTGACCAAAATACTACATATACAGTAATACCTGCTACAGATGTTACTCCAATAAATGTTGAAGATGTAGAAAGACCTAATTTATTAGGAAGTTTTATTCTAGATAAGACTGTAGACGAAATTAATACTTATATAGATACTGGAGCATTTCCAGAAAATGGTAGTGAAGACAATACAGAACAGCAAGTAACTAGAAGAAGTAGAAGAGGTTAAAATGGCGAGAGGTTTATTTGAAAAACCTAAAGTTTCAGATAAGGAATTATTAAATAAAGTTAAATCTGCTAAGCCTAAAAGCGTAAGAACTAATAATATTGCTGCTAAAATACAGGAGATTGTTTCTAGTGCTGAAAATAAACTTGGTAAGTATAAAGATAAATATCTAATAATTCAAAACATAGATGATTTGTGCGAATATATCTCGAAAGCTATTAAAAATAATATTTGTGCAATTGATACAGAAACTACTGGATTAGACACTATGCGAGATGATTTAGTTGGTGTTTGTCTTTATACTCCAAACAAAAAACCAGCTTATGTTCCAATAGGTCATAAATCGTATATAACTGGTCAAAAAATAAATTCACAGTTAAATATTGATGATGTTAAATTAGAATTAGAAAAATTCAATGGAAAATGGATTATGCATAATGCTAAATTTGATATTAGAATATTAAGACATACTATGAATTTATATTTAGAATGTTATTGGGATACAATGTTAGCTGGTTTTTGTATAAACGAGAACGAAAAACACGGACTTAAAGATTTACATTTAAAATATTGTAATAGTTTAGATAAAGAATCATTAACATTTGATAAATTATTTAATGGTGTATCATTTGATTTAGTTCCTATATCATCAGCATATTTATATGCAGCTGGAGATGCAATAAAAACATTTGAGCTGTATGAGTATCAAAAGAATATTTTAGAAAAAAGTAATATGGAAGGTCCATATAATGTATTTAAAAATATTGAGATGCCTATTATAAATGTTTGTGCTGATATGGAAGACAGAGGCGTTTGTCTTGATTTAGATGTTTGTGATAAATTAAAAGATAAATATCACAAAATTAGAGAAGAACAGACAGATGTCATAAATAATATACTAAATAAATATGACTCAAAAATAAGTCAATATAAACTACATAATCCTAATCATAAACTAAATGACCCAATTAATATTGGAAGTCCAACACAACTTGCAATATTGTTCTATGATATTTTAAAATTAGAAAGTCCAGTTAAAAAATCTCCAAGAGGTACTGGTGAAGAAATTCTTAAACATTTTGCACAAAATAATATAGAAAAAGACTTATGTGAGGCTATTTTAAATATACGAGGAACGGATAAATTGTTGTCTACATACATAGATAAGATGCCTGAAATTATTTATGATGATGGTAGAATACATTGTAATTATAATCAATATGGTGCTAAGACAGGAAGATTTAGTTCTAGTGACCCGAATATGCAGAATATTCCATCTCATAATAAAGAGATAAGAACGATGTTTAAAGCATATTCTAGTGATGATATAGTAGAAGAGTCTAATAATTCATTCTGTGTCAAAAAATGGAGTGAGGTTGAAACGCCGGATGGCTGGAAATACGTTAGTAATCTTGTGGTTGGTGATAAATTATTAGTTAGCGAAAACGACGCCAAGTTTGAGATTATTATCACCAATATCGTTAATCTTACTGACAATAATAATATATTAATTTATTATTAAATTGGAGGTGACTATTTGTTAATATATAAGGTTACTAATAATATAAATGGTAAAGTGTATATTGGACAGACAAGACGTAAATTACTAGATAGAAAAAGAGGACATCTTAGAGACGCAAAAAATGGTAGTAAGGTTCAATTTCATTGTGCTATAAGAAAATATGGAGAAGATAATTTTAGTTGGGAAGTTATATGCTTTGCTGAAGATAAAGATACATTAAATGAGCTAGAAAATTATTACATACATAAGTTTGATAGTATAAATAGTGGTTATAATATGGTAGATGGCGGAGATAATAATGTTATGGACATACCATATGTTAGAGATAAACATAAAAAACGTATGCGAAGTGAAGAGACAAGAAAGAAAATATCTGAAACTATGAAGAGAAAAGCCGCTTTAGGTGAATTATTTACTGATGAGCACCGAGCAAGATTGTCGAATAGTATGAAAGGAAACCATAATTTTGGTACTGGTGATACTAGGTCAATAAGTTGTTATTGCATAATGGAAACAGGCGAAAAATTAGAATTTCATTCATACAGAGATGCTTGGAAGTGGTGGAAAGAAATAGATAATCCATTTGATACTAAAACAGAGTGTGTATATCAAAGAAAAATTAAGCAAAGTGTAGAACAAGGTTATTATACTTATAAAAGAAATAGATATACATATCCAAAGTGGTATAGGAAAAGGGGGTGATAATATTGAAAAAGTTAGCAACAAGAACTAGATATGTGATGGTGGGTGCTGACTATTCTTAGGTCACAACAGGAGCCAATGATTACTTCTTATCTATCTCAAGATAAAAAGATGATGCAAGCATTTATCGATGGAAGAGATATTTATTCAACTATTTCAAGTTTAGCATTTCATAAAAGTTATGAAGAATGCTTAGAGTTCAATGAAGATGGTTCAACTAATGTGGAAGGTAAAGAAAGAAGAACACAGGCAAAGAGTATTGTATTAGGTATTCTTTATGGAAGACAGATTCCATCTATTGCTGAACAATTAAATGTTTCTAATAAAGAAGCTCAAGAGATATATGATGCTGTGTTAAGAGCTTTTCCACAATTAGCAGATTTTATTGAAGCTAGTCAAGAGATGGCTAAAGAGAAAGGGTATGTTACTACAGCTTGGGGAAGACGAAGACACATTTCAGATATGCAATTAGAGCCATACTCTTTTAAATATTTATCTGGAAATTCAAGAATATTTGACCCATTAAACTTTTCTTTAGATACAAATGAGGTACCTATAAATATTAAGAATTCATATATTAAAGAACTTAATAGTATTTATGGTTGGCAGAATAAAAATCAATTTATACAAGATGTAAGAAAAAATGATGGAATAGTTATTAAAGATAATACAGGATTTATATCACAAGCAGAGAGACAATGTGTTAATTCGCGAGTGCAAGGGAGCGCGGCCGATATGACTAAGCTCGCTATGATTAAAATAAATAATGATGAAGAGTTAAATAGACTAGATGCGCATTTAATAATTCAAGTTCACGATGAAGTTATAGTTGAGTGTCCTGAAGAAAATCAAAAAGAAGTTGCAGAAAGATTATCTTATCTAATGAGAACTGCTCCATCAGATTTAATTGATTTACCATTAAACTGTGATTGCGATTTTATGAAGAATTGGTATATGAAGATATAGGAGTAATTACATATGAATATTATATTAGAAGGTTTAGATGCAGCTGGTAAAACAACATTATCGAATAAATTAAAAATTAAATATAATATGTCTATAATTAACTCTACATCTAAAACTAGAAATGATTTTGGCTATCATATAAATTTACTAGATTATCAAAATAATGTAGTTTTAGAAAGATTTCATTTTGGAGAAATGATATATCCAATTATTTATAATAGAGATTGTAAGTTAAGTATTCAAGAATATGAAACTATCAACAAAAGAATTATAGATAATAATGATTTATTTATAGTATTTATAAGTAGTGATATGAGTATTATAAATAAAAGACTCAAAGAACGTGGAGAAGATAGCTTTATTCCAATAATGGAAGCACAAAATAAGCATTTTACTAAATTAGCTAAGGATTTTAAAGATAAATATAATTATAAGAATTTTTATATTATCGATATAGCTGAAGATAATGCTTATGATAAGTTAGATTCTTGGATAGATAGTCATTATGGAAAAACTACTACTAACATTGTTTATAGACAAGTTGCCAGAGATGTTTTAGAAAATGGACATCCAATGGAAACTAGAAATACTAGAGGACACACTTTAGAGTTATGTAATTATAGTTTTTCTATTTCAGATTTAGATAATGAATATGTTTCTTTGAAATCTGGTGGTACTAATTTAACATATTTAGCAGCAGAATTATTATGGTATTGGTCATCTAGAAATGATTTGAAATTTATTAGTAAGTTTGCTAGTTTATGGGAAAAGGTTTCAGATGATGGATTAACTGCAAATTCGGCTTATGGGTATTTAATACAGCAAAAATATGGATTTAATCAAATAGAAAAAATAGTAGAATTGCTTAAAAAAGACCCATATTCAAGAAGAGCTATTATAAACATTAATATACCTAATAAAAAAGTAATAGAGACTAAAGATGAACCTTGTACAATATGTTTAAACTATCAAATAAGAAATAAAAAATTACATAGTACAACAATTATGCGTAGCAATGATTTGAGATATGGCGTACTTAATGATTTAGGATTTTTCATTTCATTGCAAAAGTATATAGCAGAATTGTTAGATGTAGACGTAGGAACATATAATCATTATGCAATGTCACTACATATATATGATAAGGATATTCAATTTTTTAAAGATATTGCATATGGTACATTAGAATCAAGTAATGAAGTGTTAAACATTAAAAAATTACTTTTATATAGAACAGCTTTAGTTAATTATGTAGATGATTTATTTATATCTAAAAAAGATTTTAAAAATAAATTAATAGAATTAGAAATAATAAAGGAGAATTAAAGATGAATAAAGATGATATTAAGAGATATAAAGATGTAATTATTAAAAAGTTTAAAAAAGAATTGGATGCTAACTTAAGAAATTTAGAAGATTACGATGAAATTGAGACTGATATTAATATGCAATCAACACTAGAAGGAAGTAGCAATAATTACAGAGTAAACAATTTTAGTATAAGCATTAATGTTGGACCTAGAACAGAGATGCCAGAGTTTAAAGAAAGTAATGACTAAGGAATTAATTTATGAACGTTTTATTACTATTAGCCAGAGGTACAGAAGGTACTGGTAATACTAGAATTACTATTGAATTAGAAGAATATATAAAATCTATTAATAATAATGTAATTACTATTACTGGAACTGACAAATCTTGGGGTAGAAAAAATATGCAAGAAACTGATTTTGTGGAACATTCTTTTATTAAAGAAGGTTTATTAGAAGATACTAAAATTGGTTTTAATCCAGATATATGTATTATAATGTCTGTTCCAGCTAAAAATTATCCAGAAGAAACTATTGAAAATTTTCTATTGACTTTAGAAAATATGCATAATAATGGGACAAAATTAGTATATCTTCAAGTAGATAATAAGATTCATAGCATTAATCGCAATTTTTATTGTTTAGATAGTTCTTATATAAAGAGATTTTTTAGTATTCTAGATAAAATTATTGTTCATCATAAACAAGCAGATTTTTGTACTAAGTTTATAAATAAAAAAGTAAAGCCATTAATTAATAAACCATTAATTAATGATAAACCTAATTATAAAATAGAACAGTTACAATTAATATCTACAGACTTCGAAGATTTAAGAAATAGATTTTGGACAAATGATAAGATAGATAAGACTTGTTGGTTCATTGGACGTTCCGCTTTATGGAAGGGTTGGACGTATTTTAGAGAATTTCATTATGAATATCTTATGAATAATAATTATGTTTCAGTGGCTGAAGGAATTGAACGTTCTATAAATGCTAAGCAAGCTATATGGGAATATGATTCTAAAACTAATAAATATGGTGACTTAAGAAAAGATAATAATTATAATGATAATGGTAATCCAAAAGATGTTTTAGAAAATATAGAAAATTATCGTAATCATCCTTTGGAAATATATGGACCATATGTAAGATTAGAAGCTTTAGAGAGATTGAGTAAAGCAAAATTTGGTATGTTTTTCACTTTTACTGGACCACAGTTTGGTGGACAGTTAGAAATAACTTTATTAGAAATAGTAGCTTGTGGTACAATTCCAATTATTAGAAAAGATTTGTATGATAGTGCTAATTTCTGTGGAGATAGACTAGATAATTATACTCTAAAAGATATTGGTACAATTGTGTATGATGAAAATAATCCTTTAGAAACACTTAATCTTATGAATGAGCTTAATTCTAATATGGATTTATACGATGAGTATAGAAATAACGCTTATAATTATTATAAATCTGTCTTTGATAGAGATATTATGATGAAAAAGCTATATAATATGTGCATAGGAGACTAATTATGAAAGCTATTGGTATGTATATATTTTCTGGAAGTCAAACTATAGGTCATTTACTAGAAGGATGGGATGTAAATACTATTCTTGAAATGACCGATGATATGTTAGAACAAAATGCACACTATTTTAAGTTAAACTATCCAGAAATAGAAGTAAAGCTTCCAAGTGAATATGAAAATAATGAATCTTATTTAAATGAATTAAAAGATGAAAACTACGATTTACTATTTTCAAATCCACCTTGTTCAGGACTTTCTTCTATAAATAGAAATGCTAAAGTAGATAATGATGTAAATAAATATTTATATAATGTTTTTAAAATGGTAGACAGAATTAATCCAAAAGCATTTTTAATAGAGAATGCTCCAACATTGACTACTACTGGTTTGCCCATATTAAAAGATATGATAAAATTATTATCTAATTATAGATTTACTATCATTAATGATATTGCCGGTAATCATAATGTTGCAATGCATAGACGTAGAACTTTTATAATAGGTTGGAACAGAGATAATTTTTCAGGTATTCCTAAAATAGTTCAAGATAGTAAACGTTGCAATATAGAAAATGTATTAAATAATATAGATTATTCTTCTACTGATTGCAATTTTACAGAACAATCTGATGAATCGTTGTTTAAGTTTTATGATAAGGTAGAAGAAAAGGAGAGCTTATATGTAGCATTATCTAAGGTAGAACATCTAGATGATTTAGATTTATCAGATAGTGTTAAAAAAGATATTATAAAAATTAAAGATAAGATTAATAATAATAAAAATATATGGGACAAGTCTCCATATAGACCAAAATTAAATGATAGAGCTCCATCATTAGCGTCTGTCGTTAAAATAATACATCCAATAGAAAATAGAGATTTTTACGTAAGAGAGTATGCTGCTTTGATGGGTTATCCAAATGATTTTAAGTTTACACCTAGATGTAAAACACCAATTATTCAATGTATTGCTCAAGGTGTTCCAGTTAATTTTATAAGATATATATCAAAACAAATAAAAAATGCATTTAGTAGTAAACAACTATATAATAATGACATTATTTATATAAATCAATGTAATCCAAATAATATAAAGTTGGCTAAATATAGTAAAGATAAATTTTATAGTTTAAGTAAAATTATTTAGTAATGAGGTTATTTATGAGATTAGATAAAGATTCTTATTATTTGAATATCGCACAGGCAGTTAGTAAACGTTCTACTTGTCTAAAAAGACAGTATGGTGCAGTAATAGTAAATTATGACGAGATAATTTCTACTGGTTATAATGGAAGTGTTCGTAATAAATTAAATTGCTGCGATTTAGGTAAATGTATTAGATTAGATAAAGAACATAATTCTGGAGATTATGATGTGTGTGCTAGTGTTCACGCAGAACAGAATGCATTATTATCGGCTGCTAGACGTGATATGATAGGTGGAGATTTATATTTATTTTGTTCTGAAGACGATAATGTTATAGAAGATATAAAACCTTGTCCATTATGTGAACGTATGATTAGAAACGCAGGAATTTCAAGAGTAATTACTTTAGGAGGTATTATAAATTATGAAAATTGAAATTATAAGATTTGATGATAATCTAATTAGAAAGCCGGATAGAGCTTATCATAATGATAGTGGAGCTGATATTTTTACAACGCAAGATGTTACGATTAAAGCTCATTCAGTTGAATGTATACCAACAGGTATAGGACTTAGATTACCAGATGGATATGATGCAGTAGTTCATTGTAAATCAGGTTTAAGTAAAAAAGGTATATGGGCTGCAAATGCTCCAATAGATGCTGGATACACTGGAGAAATTCACGCAATATTGTATAATACTACAGATGAGGATTTTACATTGTATAGTGGAAATAAGGTTGGACAACTTGTAATTAGACCCGTAATATATGCAGATTTTGTAGAAGAATATGAACTAGATGAGCGCGGTACCGGTGCATTTGGTTCAACTGGAGAATAGGAGGTAATCATTATGATAAAAATAAAAACAAGTAAACTAAAAGAAATGATGAATAAATCTATTAAAGGTGCTGGTTCTAGTACAGTTGTGGTATTAACATCTATGCTAGGCATAAAAGTAGATAATAATAGATTTAGATTAATTACATCTGATGTTAATACTACAACATCTGTTATTACTAATGATGTTGAAGGAGATTTAGATGTTTCTGTTAATGTAGATATATTTTCAAAACTAGTTGGAAAACTAACATCAGACGAAACTAAATTAAGTGTAGAGGATAATACATTAGTAGTTAAGGCTAATGGTACATATAAAATTCCTTTAATTGTAGATGAAAATGGTATTGTATCAATAGATGAACCTAATGATATTCAAGGTGAAGAAAGTGAAATACCATTATCTGATATTAAATCAATTAGAAATTTTAGTAAAATATCGTTAAGTGAAAATTCCGATTATTCTAGTGAAGACTATTTATTTTCATATTATTGCGGCTTAGAAGATACTACAATAACTAATGGTTTTGTAGCAACATTTAATAAAAAATCTATTATAAAAGATAATCCTATGCTGATACCTACTAAAGTTATAGATTTAATTTGTTTAAGTTCTGATGATAAAGTAAAACTAATTAAATCAAATAATAGTTTACAATTTGTATCCAGTGATATTATAATAACATCAAAAGGTTTACATAATTCTAATGAATATCCTATTACAAATTTGAAATCGGTATTAGATACAGAATTTAAATATAGTGGTAAAATAGATTGCGATGATTATATATCTACTATTGATAGATTAAGATTATTTATAGACCCATATGACGATGATGAATTAGTATTTGATTTTTATTGTAATTTCGTAAAAATAACTAATAAAAATAATAGTTCATATGAAGAGTTGAAGTTACAGACAAATGAAGATACAGAGAATTATTTAGAATTTAGCTGTAAAGTAAACGCAACAGAATTTATAAAGGCGTTATCATCAGTACCAGCTTCAGAAGTAGATATTTATTATGGCAATGATTCAGTTATAAAGATTGATTGTGGAAGTATAGTACACATAATTTCTTTATCACAAGACGACGAGGAAGAAGAGTAACGATGATATTTATAGGTATTGACCCAGGTAACAGTGGTGCTTTAGTGGTTCTTAAAAATAGAGATATAATGATTAGACAAATTTTTTCAGAAGAAAATTATCTAGAATCTTTAAGACATATTCATAATCTAATGCTACAAGGTGAGTCGTGCGTTTGTTGTTTAGAACACGTACACAGTATGCCGAGGGATAGTCATAAAAGTGCATTTGCGTTCGGTAATAATTTTGGTTTTATTCAAGGTTTATTAAAAGCATTTGATATTCCATTTGAGTTAGTAACACCGCAAAAATGGAAGAAAGAATTTAGTGTAACTAGTGATAAGAATACTTCAATAGCAGTTGCTAAAAGACTTTTTCCAAAAGTTGATTTACGAAGAACTGCGGGTTCTAAGAGATGCACAAAAGACCACGATGGTATTGCTGAAGCTTTATTAATGGCTGAATACGCAAGAAGAAATCTTTAGGGAGGAAAATTTTATGGAAGAAACTATTATTAAAATTAATGATGAAGTTATTGACTTATCATCAGATGTAGAAAAATTAGTTAAAGAGGCAGTAGATAAATGTTGTCTAGATTTAGATAATATTGTATTTGATATTAGAAGTGCAATTATGGAAGATATAACAGTTGTGACTAATGAAACTCTACATAAGATGATTGCAGATTTAGCTACTATGTTATATGCATCTGTTAGTCAATTAGAGAATTTGGGCATCAAAGAAGACGTTAGTAAAAAGCTTAAAAATGATGTTTTCTCTAGAGTTAAACAAGAAACAGAAGGAACTGTTGCTAATAAGGAAGCTGCTGCTACATTGGCATCGCAGTCAGAAGATGTTGTGCTTACAGTTTATAGTAGAGCATATAAACAAGCTAAGAGTAAAATAGATGCTGGTTATGAAGTTCTTAATGTAATAAAGAAAATACTTACAACTAGAATATCAGAGTTAGAATTATCTAATTCAAGATATATAGGAACAAACATAGAAGAGGAAAAAATAAATGAGTAATAATTTAGAAGCTACGATTAAAAATATAAATAAGAAACTAAAGTTGGGAAATATTCAAGTTGGAGTTGAATATCAAGAATTAGAAAGAATACCATTTTCATCTTGTAGATTAAATTATATGACTTATGGTGGAATTCCTATAGGAAGAATGACAGAATTTAGTGGTGCCGATGGAAGTGGAAAAACTACAACAGCATTAGATTTAGCAGGACAAGCACAGAGATTATATCCTGATAAAAAAGTTCTTATATGCGATATTGAACATACTTTTGATACTGTATGGGCTACTAAACTTGGAGTAGATATAGATAATATTTTATATTTTGACCCAGATGCTATGGGTGCAGAAGAAGTATTTAATACATTAATTGAATTATTGAAGAGCGATGAGATAAGTTTAGGAATTTTAGATTCTCTTGGAGCTATGGTTTCTAATCAAGCTAATGAAAAAAATATAGGTGAAAGAACTTATGGTGGCATTAGTATGAGTTTAACAGAATTTGCTAAAAAAGTTACACCTATATTAGCAAAGACTAAGACAGCTTTCATTGGAATAAATCAGTTAAGAGATGATATGAATTCAATGTACGGTGGAACAACTACAACTGGAGGTAAGAATTGGAGACATAGTTGTTCTATGAGATTAGAATTTAGACGTGGTAATTATATAGATGAAAAGGGTAATAAGTTATCAATGTCTTGTGAAAATCCAGTTGGTAATTTAGTTAATGTATCATTAATCAAAAGTAAAGTTTGTAGACCTGATAGAAAAACTGGCTATTATACTTTAAACTACTTAAATGGTATAGATTATATATCAGATGCTTTTGATGTAGCAGTTAAGTTAGGTATTATAAATCAATCTGGTGCTTGGTTTAGCATAGTTGATACAGAAACTGGAGAGATTCTATCAGAGAATGATGAACCACTTAAATTTCAAGGAAAATCTAAATGTTTATATTATCTTAAAGAAAATAGTTCTATGTATGATAAGATGTTATCTGACATAGATAAATTACAAACGGAGTAATATTATGAATACAGTTTTTAACAATATTAACAATTTAAATGTTAATAATTCTTTATCGAATGGAGATTATTTTGAATACATATTAGAACCTGAGTTTAATACAAATTCTAAAGAGATGCAAATTAACGGTATATATGATATTAGGGTAAAGGATTATATGACAAAAAAATCTAATAGTAATTTTGATTTTATGCTAAAATGGAATAATAATATTCCAATGCCAGGAGTTGTGGCTAGAGGTAAAGTGATTGATGAAACTCGTGGTATGTATAGAATGAAAGTTCAAACACCCGATAACAAATCTTGGACAGGTTGGATTATTAAAACTGCTATAGTAGATTGGAGTGTAGTATAATGAGTACCAGAGATTTTAGTGATTTGCAAGAAAAATATTTAGCAAAAATAACTGGTGGAAAAGTTACACCAAATTCAGGTGGAACTAAATTTAGTGGAGGAGACGTAATAGCAGAACCAATTTTAATTGAAGCTAAAACAACTACTACTCCAAAAAAATCATTTAGCATTAAACAAGAATGGATTGATAAAGTTAGTGAACAAGCTTTTGAACAAGGACAATCAGAAGGAATATTAGCTTTTCAGTTTGAACCTAGTGGAGATAATTATTTCGTTTTAGACGAAAATCAATTTCTAGATTATTTAGATTATGTGAGAGAGTTGGGAAAAAATGATTAAAGAAATAGTATTCTACGCTTTACAAATATTATTTATATTCATATTAATTGGTATATCATCTGTTTTATTATGGATTATATTATGTTTAGGTAATAGTTTGTATCATAAGTTTATGGATTTCATTATTAAAAAGAGAAAAAAATAACTATATATAAATCAGAGGGGAGGAGTTATGGCAGTTACACCATTAGCTATAAAATATAGACCTAAAAGTTTTGAAGATTTAAGTGAACAAGAATCTATAGTTTCTATTTTGACTAATCAAGTAGAAACTAAAACTTTTCAGCACGCATATTTATTTATCGGTTCTGCCGGAGTTGGCAAAACTACTTCAGCAAGAATATTTGCAAATATGATAAATGATGGAAAAGGAAGGCCTATTGAGGTTGATGCTGCGAGTAATAGTGGAGTTGATAATATTAGAAATAATATTATTGATGATAGTAAAAAGAAATCATTAGATAGTGAATATAAAATATTTATTATCGATGAGTGTCATTCACTAAGTAATAGTGCGTGGCAGGCATTATTAAAATTACTCGAAGAATCACCAAAGTATAGTATATTTATTTTATGTACGACTAATCCTGAAAAAATACCGGCAACAATTATATCCAGAGTGCAACAATTTAAATTTAATCGGATTTCAAATGATGGTATTAAATCTAGATTAGTTGATATATACGATAAAGAAAAAGAAGAGGATTCCGAAATAACTGTATCTGATGAAGCTTTAGATTATATTTCAAAATTGGCTAGAGGTGGTTTAAGAACTGCCATAACTAATCTTGATAAATGTTTATCATTTTCTAAATCTGTAGATTTAGATGTCGTAATCAATGTGATAGATACTGTTAACTACGATACATTTTTCTCATTTACAGAAAAATTAATAAATAAAGATAAAGATTGCATTAATACTATAAATAATTTATATAATTCTGGTAAAGACTTAAAACAATTCAATTTAGATTATATGAAGTTTTTATTAGACGTAATGAGTTATATTATATTTAATAATATTGATAGTACAGATTTTCCTAAAGACAATAATGTTATAAGCAAATTAGATAAGTTTAAGGATAAAGAAGAAATTATATTAAATATAATACGTGTAGTAAAAGACTTAAATTATGAAGCTAGATTTAATTCAGATTTAAAAACTTTATTTAGCATAACATATTTATTATATTGTGGAGAGTAATCGTGGTAGGACAGCATAAAAATTTAATGACAATAGAATATTGGAAACGAAATAATAAGTTTCCTAGATTTATTTTAATAATAGGCGATTTTGGTAGTGGAAGATTTACATTATCTCAAGAAATTATTAAATGTCTTAATGCACAACAGATAGTTTTAGATAAAACTATTTCTGATGTTAGAAAAGTAATTTCAAATTCTTATGAAATTTTAGACAAATTTTGTTATGTTATAAGAGATATAGATGAGATGAGTGTAAACGCTAAGAATTCAATTCTTAAAGTTATAGAAGAACCTCCAAATGAAGCCTATTTTATTATGACATCTAAAAATGAAGAATTAGTTTTAGATACTGTTAAAAGTAGAGCTTTCATATTACATATGCAACCATATACAGAAGATGAATTAAGAGAATTTAATACAAACGAAACAATATTAAGATATTGCAATACTCCTGGTATGTGTATAGAAACAGATGGAATAGAATGCACAAATCTTTCAGGTTTAGTTGAAAATATACTATTAAGTATAAAAGAGAAGAAAGGGAGTACTTTAATAAAATATTGTAGAGATTTAAGTAATAAAGATAAAAGTATAAATTATGATTTATTTTGGTCTATATTATTTAAGGAGATTACTTATTCAGATATAGACTTTAATATAAAAAAAGCTTTTTTGAATAATTTAAATGATATACCACTATTATTAAAAAACAAATCAATTAATTCAAAAATGTTATTAGAAACATTTCTATTAAATGTGTATAACGAGGTAAAATTAAATGCAACTAGTTGATTATATGAATTGTATCATAAATAAAGAACCTTTAAAGTATTCTGTTTTATTTGGAGAAGAGCAGAATATTATTGATGTGTATATAGATAAAATAAGTGAATTAGGATATTCTATAGTTTATAAAGATACTGTTGCAGAAGCATTAAGAGAAAGCAAAAAAGTAAGTTTTATAGAAAGTAGTAAATTATTTGTAATTTCAAATGATGAAGACTTTTTAAAACACGAAAGTAAATGGTCTTTATTGAAAGAAGTTAAGGGTAAAAATATAATAGTATTAAGATATTTTAATATCAAAAAGTCTTCAAAATTTTATAAAAACAATAAAGATGTGTGTGTAGAATTTAATTATGTGTCAGATGAAGTATTTCAAAATTATATTATAAAATTGGTACCAAAATTAAAAGATGAATACGTATATAAATTACATAGTATTTGTAACAATGATTATGGAAAATTATTATTAGAATCAGATAAGATAAATAATTTATCTAAGCAGCAAGAAATTTCTACTAATGCAGCATTTGAAAAATTATTAGAAGATGATTTATTTATAAATGAGATAGGAGATATAACATTTGATTTGACTAATGCTATTACTTATGGAGATTTAAAAAATAGTCAAAAATATTTAGAACAGGCAAAAATTAAAGGAGAACCTGTTTTAAGGATTGTTTCTATATTATATCAAAATTTCATAAATTTATTAGCATATCAAGGATTAGGAAAAAATAAAGTAGATGCAGCTAATAGAATAGGTTTATCAGAAAAACAGATGTGGGCAATTAAGAAAAATGCTGGTGGATATAATAATAAAGAATTACTTAGAAATATAAATATATGTCAAGACGTAGAGAAAAGTATTAAATTAGGAATGCTATCTGAAGATATAGCACTAGATTATTTAATATTAAATTGTCTATATTAAGGAGATTATTATGATTAAAGTAGATAGTACAAAAGATTTATTATTTATAGAAGGAGAATTTTTAGACATAATAAATGAATGCTCAACATTAGTAGATTATTGTGCTTGTTATTATGTCAATAATGAATTTAATCAAGGAGTACCTTTAGATATATCTAAAGAAAAACTAAGAGAGTTTTTAATTAAGGCCGTAGATACTATTGTAGAAAATGTAGAGATATTGCCTAATGAAAGCTCTAGCCAATATACATCATAGGAGGAAATATGAAATATTTAATTTTTACTGATTTACACTTAAGTTATAATTCTAGTATCTTACCATTATCTTGTGAAAATAGTATTTATACTACTAGACTTCAAATGTGTATTGATACATTAAAACATATGTTTGAAGTTGCCGAAAAAGAGAATGTGGATAAAATTATATTTGCAGGAGATATGTTTAATGCTCATACACTAAGAGCAGAAGAAATTACAGCATTTTCAGATGCTATGAAGTATTATAATAATAAGATTCCATTTATCATAATAACTGGTAATCACGATATTCTAGATAATAATTCTAATTTCTATTCGAGTTCAGTGTTAGATTTATTTGATAATGTATCAATTTATAATAAACCTACAAAGATAGACGATGAATTATCAGTGCTTCCATATATGCCATTTAGTAAGATTACAGAAGATTTAATAAAAGATATTAGTAATAAAATTCTTATATCACATATTGATATATATGGTTCAATATTAGGAAATAAATATAAATTAGATTTTGGTGTAGAACCAAATTTATTTAACGGTTTCGAAAAAGTGTTTAATGGTCATATTCATACACAACAAGTATTGTCAGAAAATGTTATGAATATAGGAAGTTGCGTTAGTCACTCCTTTAGCGATGACCAAGACTATATTCCTAGTTTTATAATCTATGATTCTGAAACACAAGAAACTGAAAGTTTTGAGAATCCTCATTCAATACTATTTAGAAGTTTAGATACTAGAGAAAATAGTTTAATTGAGTTTGTTGAAAAATGTCTGAATACGCATCACAAATATGTATTGAGAGTAGTAACAGAAGATAAATCTAAGGTAATAGATATATTAGATAAGTATAGTAATATTTTTATTAGTTATAGAGTTATTACTAACAGTATAAATAGTGATGTTGTAAAAGAGGAATTAGATGAAGTAAACATCGATTATGATAATCTTACTAAACAGTTTGAAGATTTTTTACATACTCAAGAATCATTAAAACATCCATTAAAAGATTATTTAGATGTAATACACGAATTAGATTAGGAGAGCTATTATGAATTTATATTTTAAAAATATTAGTATACATAATTTTCAAAGTATAGGTAATGCAGAAGTAGAATTAAATAATACTGGAATCGTATATGTTAAAGGAGAAAATTTATACGAAGAATTTACAGAATCAAATGGTTCTGGTAAATCTAGTATTTTTGAGTCTATTCTTTGGTGTTTATTTGGTAAAACATCAAATGGAGTATCAGATGTTAAAAATCATTATGCTGAAGATGGGTGCTATGTAGAATTAGACTTATCTATCGATAATGTAGATTATAAAATTATAAGAGCTCAAAAACACAAGACATACAAAGATAAAGTTATAATTACAAAAAATTCAGAAGATATTTCAGGAAGAAATAAGACTGATAGTAATAAACTCATATTAGAATTATTAGATGTAGATTTAGATATATTTACTTCAATAGTTATTTTATCTCAAGGATTTTCTAGTAAGTTAACTAGCTTAACTCCTACAAACAGAAAAGATAGATTAGAGAGATTGTCTGGAAGTGCTATAATGATTGAGGCATTTAAAGACAAACTTTCAAATTACAAGAGTACTAAAAACAGTGAATTGAGTGATGCTACTCTTGAATATGGAAAAGCTACTGGTCAATTAGAGAGTGTTGAACAGGATATAAATAAATTAAATATTGAGTTAAACGAATTATTATCAAAAGCTTCAGAAGATATTCCTGATTTAAAAGAAGTTAGAGAACAATTAGATTTTAGACATAAAGATTTAATGGATTACTCAGATAAAAAATCAGAGATTCATTCTAAATTTAGCGATGCTGATAAGAACTTTAGTGCTTTAAAATCTGAAATTAGTTCTTGTGAATCGAAAATAGAAAAATTAAAGAATAAAAAGGAAACATTAGAAACTACAAAAGAATGTTATACTTGTGGTCAACCTATTACAGATGATAAGCAGGAAGAACTAAAATCAGAAATAGATTCAGAACTTAAGTTATTAGAATTACAATTACAAGATTTAAATAAGGGTTTATCTAAAAGTAAAGAGTTAGTAATTGAGTATCAAAAAGAAAAAATAGAAATAGACGAAAGATATGATGAATTGCAGTCTAAAGTAAAAGCACTACAAGATATACTAGATAAATATAAAGATTATGAAAATCTAGATGAAATAGATAATATAAAGAAAGAAATTAGTGATAAAGAATCCACATTAGATGATTTAAAATCTAATGTTCAAAATACTAAAGATAAAGTTGGAGATATAGAAAAGAGTGTAGAGATTATTACTCATTGTTTATCATTAACTACAAAAGATTTTAGAGAATACTTATTAACTAATGTTATAAAATTTTTGAATAATAGATTATACAAATATTCAAAAATGTTATATAATAATATAGAAGTTGATTATATTTATATTGACGATAACTTAAATATTTATGTTGGTGAATATGAATATAACACATTGTCCGGAGGAGAAAAAAGAAAAGTTGATATAGCTTTGGTATTTGCTCAAAGGGATTTAGCTTTAAGTATTTCTGGAATGAATTGTAATTTATTGGTGCTTGATGAGATATATGATAACTTAGATGAAACGGCAATTTCTAATGTATCAAGTTTGATAGCACAAATTTCTGATATAGACTCTATGTTTGTTATAAGTCATATGAAGAATGTTGATATTAAATATGATTCTATTTTAAAAGTAACTAAAGATGAATCTAGAATTTCAACTGTTTCTTATGAATAATTAAATATGAGTACAATTAAAACGTTTTCTGATAAAATACGAAAACAAATAGAAGAAGACCCGAATAATCCTGATATATTCAATAATCTAAGATTACTTGCAAATTTTTATTTTAGAGGAGTAAAATTTGTAGATAATGAGCAGCAATTAGAAGAGATTTCAAATATAGCTGCAGAAGATATGTATATGAGAGTATATAATGGAATGAAATTATATAATCCAATTGGATTTTTATATAAATTCAGGTATACATATTTCAAAGAGATGAAAAAAATTGAATATACAGAAGTAATAGAGTGTGAAGACTATGATATGACTATGGGTCTTTTGAATATGTGTGTAGGAAGTTCAATATCATTAGAAAATAGTTATGATGTTATTTGGATTAAAGACTATTTACAAAGAATACCACAACAAGTTGATTATATATTGAGTAAATGTTGTAGATATAAAAAAGGTACGTCTATATATAGAAATATTTATACATCAATTATGTTATCTTTGTATAAAGATGATATAATACCATTATTCATATCATCTAAAATACACAACTATTTTTTATTGATGTTAAATAAAGTTAAAGATGAATTATTTGATGATATAAAAAATAATTTATTAGATAATAATTTAACTTATGATGGAAATTTAGATATGTTACTTAATATATTAAGATTAAGTAATGTTGATAGATATATACCAGAGGTTTTAGATAATGAGTGATAATAAGTTTTCAGATTTAAAGTATCTTACTAAAGAAGATAATTTTTCTACTATATTAATGTTACTGTTTACATTAACCGAAAATCCAAAATACTCTACATTGAGTGAATTGGTTTATATTTTAGACTCTAAAAATTTCACAAAATTTATAACATATTTTGCTGGTCAAACAATTAAAGTTCCTAGAATGGAAGATATAATAACTTCATTTAGAACTATGTTGTTGTACCAGTTTTATATTGTGGAGAAAAATAGTTGGGAAAAATCTTTAGAAATGTCAGGTTTTGCTAAAAACGATTCATATACAGCAAGAAACTATTTAGTAATGTTAGAAAAAGCGCTAGATTACTATGATTATGATGTAGGAAGTAAAATAGATGAATAGTTATAAACCTAAATATAAAGTAGATATTAAGCTAATTAATAAAAATTTGTTAGAACTTTATAAAGAAACATCTAGACTAAACAAATTTGGACGAAAGAATTATTTAGTATTAGAGGCTTTAGATAAATTAAATAAACACGATATTCATAATCTAAAAAAGTTTGATGAAGAATTAGAAAAGTTTGAAAAAGAGTTCGATAAATCTGAAAACATTAATGATTTAAATGAGTTAATTTTATTAGCTAATAATTTAAATAATTTTGTATTCGATAAATATGTTAATATATTACATAAATTAGAGGAAGATATACAACAATGAGATATAAAGAAGATAGTAGTGGTAGACCAAGAAATTTAAGATTAAATCAAATAGAATTTGAGAGATTTGTTCCACATCTAAGTAAACTTACTGGATTATATGCAAATATGTTTATGTATATTGTAAAAATATTATATCAAGGATTAATGTACGATATAGTAAATAAATCATTAGATGGTGAAATACAAGATGAGTTATGTATTGAAATACCTCATATAGGTGGTTTATATCTTAAATATGTTGATGGTCAAATAGAATTTGATAAGTTTGAATTAGAAAATGAATTCAAAGAAGATATTATAAATTCTATTGAAAATAAGACTTGTGAATTAGATGATATTATAGAAAAAGAATATTTAAACAAAATATTATCTAAATATGAGGAAGTATTATGACAAAGTTACCGACAAAAATTCCAAAAACAGATATTGTTGAAAAGAATACATTAGATTTAATGGATTTAATTGCAGATGGAGCTTTAAATGAAACTGAATTGCCGGATTTAATTGAGCGTGACGAAATTATAAATAGAACAAAATTATTTTTGGTAGCTCAAGCAAAATCTGAATTGAAGAGAATAGTTAGATTGACTAGATTATTAGACAATTTAGAAGAAAGATATGCAGATAGATTAGAAACTGAGCAATTTGATATGGAATTAGATGATTATCAAAAAGCTCTTAGAACTATAAATACTTGTATAGATAGGTCTAATAAACTAATAAAAAGTATAGTTAATGATGAAGAATTAACAAGTATTCTAATTGTTAATAATCAAGCTCAAGTAAATAATAATATAGACATAACAGAGAATAAACTAATAGTAGATGGTTTAGAAAGCCCAGAATCAAGGAATAGAGTTGTTCAAGCTGTAGATAATATATTAAGTCAGTTGAAAACAAAAGAAGAGGAATTGAGGGAAAATGAGTGATAATGTATTTGATTTATCAGGTTTAGATTTAAGTTCAGATATTTTTAACTCGATGAGTGCTGAAGAAAAAGAAGCCGTAATGCAAATATTAAATGATGCTAAATCGGGTAATACTGATATTTATGCTTCTATAATGTCTGAAGATTATGAGGAAGTTCCTGTAGATATTGATACATTTATTGAAGATAATAGATATATAGGTAAAACAACAAGACAAGGTTCTACAATTTATCCATATTGGAGAAAAGTATTAAGAAATATATTTGACCCAAAAAATCATTATACAGAAATAGTATTTACAGGTGCTATTGGATTAGGTAAAACAACAATAGCAATCATAGGAATGGCATATGTACTTTATAGATTATTATGTTTAAAGAATCCACAAGAGTTTTATAAGTTACAAGAAAATTCAACTATTGTATTAGCTTTCTTTAATGTTAATCTAGAGTTAAGTGGTAACGTAGCATTTGGTAAAATGCAATCAATGTTAAAGGAATCACCTTGGTTTTTAGAACACGGAGAAATAATAGGAAGAAAAAATGAAGTATTTGTTCCTGATAAGAATATAAAGTTTAATGTAGGTTCTCAAGCAGAACACGGATTAGGACAAGATATTATATGTGTTAAAGGTGATACAGTAATAAAAACTGTAAATGGTGATGAAAAGATAGAAGATTTAGAAAATAAAATTATATTTGTAGAATCAGATGATGGAACAATAAGTACAGCTTGTACAGTTAAACAAACAGGAACTTCAAAAGAAATGTATAGAATATATGTTGAAGGAGATTTTCCAATAGAAGTTACTGGAGAACATAAATTAAAATTAAAAGACGGTACATATAAAAAAGCTAAAGACCTCACAGAAGAAGATGAATTATTAGATATTGATATTATACAATAGAATATGTTCCGATAGAGTAAGCATACAGTACTATAAAATTAGTAGTGTATGTTTTTTCTTTATATTCACTGTTTACAATTTGTAAACTTTGTGTTATAATATATATATCATAAGTATTAAGGAGGTTGTATATTATGACAGAGATGAATATAAAAATAATAGAACTTTATAGCGAAGAAGGATTACTAGTTGGTTCATATGAAGTTAGAACAAAGGAAGATATGCAAAAAGTTTTACTTGCAATAGCTGATGTGGCTATGTCTGGTGATACTATTAAGTTTAAATAAGGAGAAATATTATGTTAAATGATTATAGAATCATAGAAGTAACGGGTAAAGAACTTGGAAAAAAGACAAATTACAATGATGTCTACATAGTACATAAAGATTATATTCCAATGATTAAGGAGTTTATAGCTCATTGGGAAGATTACTGGAATGGTATTAAAGGAAGAGGAGAACCTTATCAATTCTTCTTTAATATTGAAAATTATGTAGATGTTACTAATCCTGCTTGTAATCTCAATGACCCCTTAAGAGAATTTCTAGAGAATATTTGTGAAGATTTACACGGTATGTACATTAGATGTAATGGTGCAGAAGCTTACGAATTTGATTATTAAAAGGAGAAGGGTGGTATAAATTATGAATACATATAAAGGAATAGTTACATTTTGTGGTGTAGGAGACACAGAATATGAAGTACAAGCAAAAGATATGAATGAAGCCATAGGAAAAATATTCGAAGAAGCTAAAATGGATTTATATTCAGAAATAATTGATGATGGTGAATATCAAATATCATTTAGTGATGATATAAATGCAGAAAATATATATTACTGCGAAAATGAGTTTGAAGCTTTAGAAGAAGCTGAGGATAATGATTTAAGAATAGAAGAAGTTTATATAGTTGAATAAGGGAGATTATTATGGGACAATGGAAATATAAGTTAAAGAATAGTCAAGCATTGAGAGATGCTATTCATAATGGAGATTTAGATGAAGTTTTAAATCAATTAGAAGTTTGTTGGAAAGAAATTAATCAACAATTTCCTGAAGACTATGATGATAGAGAATTAAGTTCAGACCTAGATGATATAGAGAATGAGAGAGATAATATCTTAAATTATGAAGATTATGATATGGATTATGAGGAAGTAGAAGATAATGTAGATTATCTCTTGAGTAATTTATATGATGAATGTGATGGACTAGGAATTTGGATAGAAATTTAAATAGGAGCAAATTATGGTTTTACTAGAAAAAGTAGAAATACACGATGAATTAAATCCGATATTATGGGAAGGAGATAAACTAAAGGAAGAAGTCCAATCCAGGCTAATGGAAATAGTAGAAGAGTTTCAAGAGTTTGTCTCCATCCCTATACATATAATAGATGTTTATGTTTTAGGAAGTAATGCTCAATATAATTATACTGAACATTCAGATTTAGATTTACATTTAATTACTAACTTTGTTACAAGTGAAATGTCAGAAGATATTGCTGAAGCATTGTATAATTATGAGAAAGCAAGTTTTAATGGTCATTATGATATTGACATTAAAGGTATTCCTGTAGAATTATATGTTCAAGATGTTAAGGCTATGAACGCATCTAAAGGAGTTTATTCTTTATATAGAAATGAATGGATTACAAAACCTGAAAAAGAATTAGAACCTCCAGAATTAGATGATGATAAAATAGACCTAGAATATAATGAACTTAAAGATGAAGTTGAGATTGCATTAGCTTCAAATAAATCATCAGATGTTGCAGATATGATAGATAAAATATATCTAATGAGAAGAGAGAGTTTAGCACAAGATGGTGAGTACGGAGTGGGTAATCAGGTATTTAAGAAATTAAGAAATAATAGATACTTAGATAAATTGAAAGATAGAATGTATGAACTCCGTTCAGACGAATTATCATTAGAGAATTTACAAAGGAGATAATTTATGATTATTACAGCTAAAAGTGTATTTGGAGATACTATAGAATTTGAATTAGATAAAAATGATATATATTCTATTGAAGAATATGGTATGGGAGAAGAATGTATATTAGAAGTATTAGAGAATGATGGTAATGGTAATTCAATTATATTTGGATGTAGTTTTCCAATACCAGATGATAATAATTGGTATTTTTGGGTACACGAATTCGATGAAGATGGTGGATTTGAACAATATAATGTAACTAATCTACCAAAAGAAATAGAAGATAATATCAAAAGACAAGTAATAGATGAGTTTAATTTATAGAGAATATAAGATTAATTTTATCATAAAAAGTGTTTACAAATTGTAAACTTTATGGTATAATATAATTAAGATAAGAAAAGATGAAACTTATCCTAGTTAAGAAAAAACTTTAAAATCCAATTCGATGAAGATGCAAAAGAAGTAAGTAAGGTTATTGGATACAAAACTACGATGACACTTATTGAAACAAAGCTAACTCATCAGTAACAAAATTTCATCAAGAGAAGAAAGAGAAGAAAGAGGTAAAAGATATGAATATTCAAAACAAAGTACTTAGAAAAGCATATGAAGGTTCTTATTATACTATCATTGGAGCTGGTGGAGATTTACAAGAATGTAAAGATGGTTATAATGAGTTGTTAGAAAAAGAAGAAATTGGTCACGTAAATGATAATGATTTTATTACATTTTCAGGAAAAGATATGAATGATGAATTTAATCTTACTGGAGATAATCGTTATCCGGATGACTTAACATTTCTAGCATTTCCACTAGACAATTTAAACATTAGCAAGTTAGCTATCTTTAAACTTAAAATGCAAGACCGTTGGTTTGATGATGTAGTAGATAATAATTTAGATAGAGAAGAAAGGTAAAATAAATGACAATTGAAGAATATTATAGAAAAATAAAAAACAAAGAACTTATAAGATTAAAACATAAAAATACAAGTTACGGCGCTACAGCATTATGTGTAGAATTAGACAAAGACAGTTATGAACCTGTAAGATATGTGAGAGTTGAAATTGCTGAAAATGAAGTAATGGATAAAGGAGAAGATGCAACAGCTTGGGAATTCACCTCATATACATTAGAAGATGCACTAGATGAATATAATAAACAATATTAATCTAGACAAATAAACACATATAATATTATTTTATTAAGATGATAATTAGAAAGGAGAATAATTATGGCAAGTTATAGAGGAAAAAAGGGTTATAAAATACCTATTTATGTAATCGTTGATGAAGATATTGATGTAGATGAATTGACTGATACAGTTGATGATGCAGTATATAGTGCATTATATAATCACGATATCTGGAACTGTGGAATAGATAATCCAAAAGAAGTTACAGATATGTTAGAAAGTGATATAGATTATTTATTAGATTAACATTAATATGATGATTATTATAAAAGAAGAGGTATGTAATAATGAGTGATGTACTAAGTAATAAGATAGTAAGTATAAGAACATATAATAATGATTATCTAGATAAAATAGATGAAGTTGTAGATGATTTATTTAGAAGTATTGAAAACTATTTATCTCATTATAATGAACTATTTAGAGTAGTTTCTACAAACGACGAAGATGATTTAACACGTGAAGGCGTATATTATTTATATTTTGAATGTTCTGGTAATGTTGAAGACTTTGAAGAAGTATGGCCAGCTATTAAAGAAGATATAGAAAATATAGTAGGATATGAAAAAGTTGGTTATCATAATGTTGTAAGTTATTATGATTATGATGAAGGAGAAGATACATATCCACACGATATGTTTTCAATAGATGTAGTTGTGCCTAGTCAATACTTTGAAGAATATGTAGATGATATACCAATGTTTACAGATTAAGATAATTATATTATTATTTTTAATTGAGAATTAAGGCCTATAGTGTAATGGTAACACGTCTGGCTTTGACCCAGGTGTTTCAGGTTCAAATCCTGATAGGCCTGTTTATAGGAGGTAATAAAAATGATTACAATTTTACCTGAATTTGAAAGTTATGAAGAAATAACAGAATTCGTTGAAAGCAAAGAATTCGAAAATTTGAATAATGAAGAAGCATTAGAAATTTTAGATAAGCAGCAACAACTATTTTTTGAAGAAAATAGAGATGTTATTGAAGAAACTCCAAAATTAGAAGAAGCATTCGAGATACCTGAATACTTGGAGGCATTAAAAGAATGATGCTACTTGAAAAAGAATTTACTTTAGATGATATAGAACTTGGTGATATGGTTAGATTAAGATATGGAAAAAATCTACCACATTGGGTAAACAAACAATCAAATGAAGGACATTGGTTTTTTGTATTATCTAAAACACCTTTAATTGTTTGTATATCATCTACAAATACAGATAAATTAAATAATCATTTTCCGTGGAATGTTGAATACCACGACAAGAAAAGAGTAGTAATTAAAACAGATACTCCTATTAAAATTAAATTAAAGAATATAAAAGATAAATTAGATTTTGACAAAAATATTATTGAAGTAAGAAATGTTATTTCAAAATACAATGAATACATAAAACAGAAGGAGATTTAAATATGAGTAAATATGTACAAGTATATGTAGGTAATGATGACCCATCTATTCAAAGTATATACTATGATGATGAGTGGATGGATTATGTAGGCGGCAAAGAAACATTAGAAAAATATTGTTATATAAATTATTATTATGATAGTGGCGACCCTATAGTTAAACCTACTTGGTATGATTCTTTTGTAGGTTGGTTGGAAGAGATTTTAGATTTTATAGATGATATTACAGATGAGGAATATTATACTTTTGAAGAAGCAGAAAAATATTTAGAACAGTATGCTTCTGATTGGCATACAACTAAAGAAATGGTTTTAGAAATTATTGCGGCATATGATTATAATTATTATAAAGAATTTTTAAATGCACACGGAGTTACATCTAGACCAGATGATTATGAAATAGAATATTTAAATGATATAGATACAGAAACAGTATTCTATATTTATGGTAAGATTACAAATACTTCAGTAGACCATTATGAAACATCATCTATGGACGGTAGGGAAAGAGTTGTTATTGATTATATTGTTACTCCAGAAATTGACCCTTATAGTATAGCAGATTTTGTATTTGGTCAAATATATGGAGTAAATATTCTTGAATTTGATGATGATACATATAATCAAATAGTTAATAGTGATAATCCTACTAAAACATTTGAAGAACTTATGTACGAAGGTGACCAAATAGATTTTATTATAGTATCAGATAATAGTTCTTTGGATATTCCATATAATATTTCAGCTGAATATAACGAATATGGAGATGGTTTTATAGATATGGTTTTATAGAAGTTTAAAAAGAATATTAAAATTCTTTATACATATATTTGAACATAGTATTATTAATTTCTTATAGACTAAAGATTCAATAGTATAAAAGAACGGTGTAGAATTTCATCATTTATGTTTAAAGGTTATTTTATCTTAAAGAAATTCAAATTTAAAATAGCATATTACTTTGTTTTGTCTTTACTAAACATAAATAAATAATCGAACAGTAAAGTTCAGAAAATCCTGCAAATACTCATAAGTCTTAATACTAGCAGAGTTATAATAAATCTAGTCAATAAAAGGCAACAATGATTTATTACAGAGATAATGAGTTTTAAATCTCAAAAATTATGAATAACAATTTATAAGAGATTAATAATACTATTATTTTCCTTGATAGCTCAATGGTAGAGCATTCGGCTGTTAACCGAAGGGTTGTAGGTTCAAGTCCTACTCGAGGAGTTAAGGCTCCATCGTATAATGGTAAGTACACAAGGCTTTCAATCTTGTAATGGCGAGTTCGAATCTCCCTGGAGTCATTATAAAATAAATAAGGAGAAATATATTATGGTACAAGAATTAAATGGTGGACAATTCGTATTAGTAGAATTTGATGATGAAGAATTAAATGATTTAAAGTTTGCTAAAATAAACGAACTGTTAGATATTTTACAATATCAATTAGAAGCTAATGATATTTATTTAGTATCAGAAGCTTGGCAAACCCTAAGTAATTCAGATGCTGCAGTAAGTTTTTATAGTGTTAGAAATGATTTATCATATCTAGTAGCCGTTGAAGATATTAAAAAGATGGGTAAATCAGGAAACCTTATGATGTATGGACACACTCCAGATGAGTATGATTTAGAAGATATTGAAAGAGTTTTCGGAGATGAAGAAGATGCTAATGATGAATATCTTAAAGAGTCTAAAAAAAAATTAAGTTATGATGAAGCTGTAAAGCAATTTGATAAGTTTTGTGATGCTTTAGAAGAACAGTATAATACTGGTGGAGATTATACAGACCGTTCTTCTAATAATAAAATAATAGTATCTGGTGCATTGGGATATGATGAATTTACTTTATTAAATGATGGCTCATTGAAACATCATTTTAATTATTATGAAGATGATGCAAGCGATGATGGTTGGTCAGATACTATTATATATGATTCACTAGAAGATTGTTTAAAAAAATCGGTTGCATCATCAGTTATTTATTATATTACTGATGTTGCAGATATAGATTTATAAGGAGAGATATTATGCATATTAAAAATTCAATACATTATAAATGTATGTTATGTGGACAAGAATTTAAGTCTAATAACATAAATCAAAAACAAATATTATTGTCTGCTGAAGATAGTGGTATTACTAATGATGGATATTTTAAGGGATTAAGAAGAGCTACAGTTTGTCCAGAATGTTATGAAAGTTACTGGTCTGTATTAAATCTTAATTTTCCACATTTTAAAATTGATAGTGGTAAGATTACTATTGAAGGTGTAGATGATGGAGATTTAGATAATAAATATAATAAAGCAAATTACGAAAATGATTTAGAAGTTTCTATTGTAGATGATTATGAATTCAGATGGTAATTTGTTGTTTACATTAAGTAAACTATATGTTATAATATTAATGAAAAGTTTTATCAATGCTTAACTGTTAGAGCCTAGGACAATCTAACAGAGAGGACCCGCTTGATGTCCCAAGTTATACTAATGATAGAGGAGAGTATAATACAACAGTACCTGGGTATGCGCGCCTAAATTTCGGATATAAAAGAGCCAGGAATCCGTGGAAGAAGTCTAAAGGTAATAAACTTTTCAAAAGAGAAAAAAGAGAGATGGGAGAAAATATTATGACAAAAGAATTTAAAGATTTTATTGATGATTTTTTAGTAGATGAATTATATGCAAATGCAGGCTTATATGTATGTGGAGCTGAATTAGGTATTGATTTAGTAGAAGAACTTGTGATTAATAATAATTATAACGATTATTCATATCAAGAAGCTATTGACTTCGCATTTAAATTTAACAAAGATGCTTTAGATACATTCAATCACTTCAAAGATTATTATGATACATTTCCAAATGTTTTTGAATCACCCAATAAATATGTTGTATATATGATTATGTATGGTGTAACTACAAGATTGAGTGAAAGTGAAACAGTAAATAGTTTTTGGAATAAACAAGAAGAGCTAACAGAAGATATAATTAAAAAGATTTTAAAAGATTTAGATATAGAGGAATAATATGAAAAAGGGTAATTATAGTACTGGTTTTAATGGATTTAAAGATTTAGATGAAGATAGAGTAGATGATTTAACTGATGATTTGTATACTTATGTTAACGGAGAAAGAGTTGGTATAGGTTTGTATAAACAAAGATTAGTTAATCATACTCCAGGATATACTAAAGAATTTTTTATTCCGTGGTATGAACGAGTATTTGGATATACTCCAAAGGAGATATAATTAAGAGGTGATTATATGTTTAATGATTATATGTACAACATTATAATATTGAGTGAACGCAGATATAAACGTAAAGAATTATTAAGAAAATTGGGTGATTATACTATTACTTTTATAGACCATATGTTTAAAATATTTACTCAATATGATAATATTGCTAGAGAGTCAGATTGGTATAAAGAAATATATAATTATTACAACCAGTTACCAGAGATTAAAACTAAAAGTAGAAAGTTAAAAGAAGATGATATTTTTAAATCTATATTTAGTTATAGTTTAGAATCGTTTCATTCTTCATTTTTAAAAAATATTAAAAATATAAATAGTGATTTTAGTGATAATTTAGACATTAATGATAAAGAACTAGAAAAGAATATTTATAACTTTATAAAAGATTATGTTAAATGGTTATCTAGTGAATTAGCTACTAATATGTTTATAAGTAGTGATGATTCTAAAAATAAACTAGATGAACTATATATTAAATATAAGTAATATAAGAGAAATTGGTTTTTCTTTAATGCCTGATTATACACAATTATAGGAGATATAGATATGACTACACAACCTAAAGATATAGGACAATTTAAAAGAAATGGTAGTAATAAAAAGAAAACTAAAGGTAGTTCTCCAAGAAGAACTAAATCTGGAGGTAGAAGAAGATGAATAGTTTTTTAGAAAAAGTCTGCAAAGAAAAGAATTTAAACATAGCAAAAGCAGATGATAAAGAAGTTTATACTATTATGGGAGAATGTAATAACACTCTAAATATTAGTATGGAGAATAATAGAATATCGAGTTATATTCTTAAAGAGAATAATGACATTATAGAACAATTTGATATGGAGTATGCAGAAGATACTTTAGATGATATTCTTTCAGATACAGTAGATACATTTACTGCAATCAATGATATTAAGGATGGAGATAGTGAGTTAGAAATTCTTAATGAAGAAGGAGAAGATGAAGTAGAGATTGTAGATGAAAATGGAGATGTAGAAGAAGTTTCAGAAAAATTAGAACTTGAAACTGATGTATTTTCTCCTGAAGTTGATGTATATAATGAATTGAATAATGTTAAAACAACATTAAAAGATTTAGGTAATAAGCTAAAGAATATAACTGTTGCAGATGAATCTCTTTCAATGATTATATTAGATATTGCACATAATACATTATCATTATCATTAGATGTTGAGAGTGCTATGGATACATTATCAGAATTAGACGGTGTACAAGAACCTTTAAATAGTTCTAAAGATTTAGATACTAAAAACGATTTAAATGAAACTGCGGCTAGACTTGATGTGTCTAAATCTATTCTGGCTGCTAGATTTTTAGAAGAGTTAAATAAAATAACTCCAGATGATTTAAAGATGTATGAACAAGTATGCGGAGATATATTTAAAGTAAAATAAAAAATTAGTTATTTAATGGGAGGTAATAAAAATGACTAAGAAGGAAAAAGTTAATTTAGTAGCAGAGTTAAAGAAAGTTGTAGTAGACCACGTAATATATAGAAAGAAATACAAATACTACAGAGATACTGATAAAAAGATTAAGGGTAAGTATTCTCATAATTTTAAAGTTATTTGTTCTAGTAAAAAACAATTGGATTTTAAAAATCTAATTAAGTCTGAAGTTACTAAATTTTTGAAGAGTGATAATATCGATTTTGATTGTTCAAAATATGATAGAAAAGACCCTACTAAAATAATTATTACTACTAAATTTATGACAGTTATAGGAAAGGCTTTGGATAAATCAAGATATACAATTAAAATTGATTATAGATATTAGAGGATAGATTATGTCAGTAAAGGATTATGGAGATTTTAATCATCCTATATTTAAGACTGCTGATGGGAAAACTCCTATTAGTGACGGTAATACATTATTGGCATATTGTCCAAGATGTGATGCTGTATTAATTAAGTATAGACAAGATAAATGTCAGGAATGTGGAAAAGAAATAGATTGGAGTTAATAATGACTAAAGAACAAGAGATTTTAATTTTAGAAGATAGACTACATAAACTACAAAATAATGGTAAAAATTTTAAATCTGGTGTAGTAAAAAAGCTTACTAGACAATTAAGAAATCTTAAAAAATAGTTTACTTTTAGTAAATTATTTGATATAATACTTAATAGATAATAAAGATATTATCAAGAGAAAAAAGAGAAAATAGGAGAAAAAATTATGTCAAAAAGATTAACAAAAAAAGAAGCAGAGAAAAAAGCTGGGTTAATTCTATCATTAACAAAAGAAAAGAAAGAAATCGAAGAGAAAATTAAATCATTAAAAACAGATTTACAAGATTTTATGACGGACAGCGAAATTGAAGAATTAGATACAGAAAAGTTCTTAATTTCTTATACGAGATTTGTTCAGAATAGACTAGATACTACAAGACTTAGAGAAGAAAGACCTAAAATCTATTCTAGTTACTTAAAAGAAACGTCATCTAGTAGATTTGATGTGAAGGAAAAGTAGATTGAATTTAATTAAATTGTATCTAATCTTCTAATTATATTATGAGGAGGTAGATACAATTTGATTAAAAAAGATAAATTATATAAAGAAAATCTTAGAATTGTCGGAAATAATATTAGAGAAATAAGACAATCTAAGCATCTTTCTCAAACACAATTGGCAAATAGTACTGGATATTCTAAAGGTGGAATAAGTCAATTTGAATCGGGAATTAGAGAATTAGGTTTAGGAGTATTAATAGAATTGTCTAGACAATTAAATATACCAGTAGAAGAATTATTAAAAGGAGTAAAATAAAGATTATATAGTTATGGGCTATATAATCTTTTTATGTTTAAATTATGGGTTATTTTATAAATATATTTAACGATAAATATTTAACGACTAAAAATGTTGCAGAACAAATATTTGATTACATAGAAATAGATGAAGTTAAAGTGTCATTAAGAACATTCTCTAAAGATGAAATATTAGATAATATGTGGTGCGGTGATTTTATATATAAAAAATCTGGCGAGATTATTCCATCAGATGGAGATACATATACAGTAGATTCTAGTATATTGGGTTTTAATTATGATTATAAAGAAAATGTTTTAACTGTTTATGAAATATTAGAACCGTTTGATTTAGAAGAAGATAAGGAAAATAAAGATAATGAGTCTATACAAAATAGCAACAGTAACACCTAAAGTAAAAGTTCAAATTAGTGATGTACTTTGTGAAACTATGTTATATGGTAGTTTGTTTGACCAAACACAGTCTTTTATAAAGAAGATGGCACTTTATATAAATCTTTTTAGGGTTAGTCAAGCAACAGTTAAACCAGAAGAATTAATATTTGAAAATGACCCTATGACAAATGATACAATTATTTATGTTCAACGAAAACTATAGGAATACATTATGAATGATAAAGAGAAATTAAAATTTTTAAAAGATAAATTTGTTGCAGTGTGTACAAATAGACTACCTGCAAAAGAATGGTATAAACATCCTGACGCTTATAAACTATCTAAAGAGGCTGAAGAAAAAGGTAAAGAATATTTCTATTACGAAAAGTATAAAAAGGGTAGTGCAACTAGACTTAAAGAGGGAAAACCTAAATACATTTATAAATTAGGTTTGTGTGAGTTTTTGACACCAGAAGAGTATGATGAAATATTTAAAGGTATAGAATAAAGATAATATGAATTTTGATGAAGCAAAAGAATTAATCGAATATAAAACAGGTGTATGGATTAAACTAGATGATGATATTCCAAAAGACAGAGAAAAAGTATTAGCACGTACAGAAGACAGGCTTATATATTTACTTAATTATTCTACTGACTTATATAAAGTAGATGAGTATGATTTCTGTAATGAAAAGAGTAAATCAGGATTCTATGATTATGACAGTGAGTTTGGTTACTACACAATGAGTGGTATTGTAGAATTTATGCACATACCAGAATAAAAGATAATGTACAATATTTTAGTCATTAACTATAAAAATTGTATTTAATGTATAAAATATTATACATAAGGAGTAAATTATGAGTAATGTATTAAAAGTTAAAGATAGTTTATATTTTCATCCAGGTTATTACCTCAACGAATTATCAGAACAAACTAAAGAAGAGTTAAGACATAGACTAGCATTTACTAATAAAGAATTTAAACAACTACTTAACGGAAAACGTAATTTAGATGTATATGATTGTGATATTTTAGGTCATATGTTTAATACTAGTTCAAAATATTGGATGAATTTACAAAAGACATTTTATAAGGGTGTAAAGTTAAAAGAAGAAGTAAGTTTATTTTATAGACTTAAACGAAAAATAGATAAAATAGACAAAATAAATTTAACAATAAATGTACTTATAGTTGTATGGAGTATAATTTTTTGCATAGGTATTTTTTCAGCTTTTATGTATACTTATAATGATGTGAAAGAGGAAGAATCCTTAAGACAACAAGTTACAGAATTACAAAAGGAACTTAATCGATGAATAAGTCTATCAATATATTAGGAACTAAATATAGTATTATATACCAGATGCAAGAAGATAATCCAAAGTTTGATGAAGTAGATGGTTATGTAGACCACGCAACAAAAGAAATTTATATAATGATTCAAAGACCAGATAAAAGTTCAGTTAAAGATATTGCTAGTTATCAAAATCATATATTAAAACACGAAATAATTCACGCATTTTTATATGAGAGTGGATTAGATGCTCAAACACATAATTGTGATTCTTGGGCAACTAATGAAGAGATGGTTGATTGGTTAGCAATTCAGTTTGATAAAATACAAAAAGTTTTTAAGGAGTTAAAGATATGATTGAAGAAACAATAAAAAATAATTCAGAAGATGAGTGTTTGCAAATGCTTGACGAAATATTTGAAGAATATGAAGATGAAGAATTTGAAATGCCACAAGCAGATGCAGAGATACTTGGAGGTATACTAGTTGATATTGAAAAAAATGTTGATAGTTCAGAAACAGTTAAAAATGTAATTAAATATCTTATGAAGAAAAATGACATAAATGCCTTTGATGGAAATAAAGTAAGTTTTGAATTAAAGGATGATGATGTGAATGTCATTAAGGACAACGAGGGAGAATAGATGAATAAGAAAATTAAAGAATTAGAACGAGAAAATGAAAAACTAAAAGCTAAATTATATGATTGTGAAGAACAATTAAATAGTTATCAACAAGGAATTGCTGATGGAACTCTTTTGGCAACAATATTAGAAAATGGAAGAATTATTGCTAATGAGATAGTAAGTAATACATTTAATTCTAATAATAAGGGGGAGAATAAGACAATAACAGCAGAAGATATTGAAGATATTATAGATTATATTAACGAACACGAAAAAACAATACAAGAAGATTATGACACAATAGAAGATTTTGATGAACTAGATTTATCAATGCACTACAAGTTATTAGTCAATCGAGTAAAAGTAAAGTTAGGTGAGTTACAGTCGGAAAGTACCGAGTCAGAAGATACTGAGTTAAAAACAAAGGAGAGAATTAATGATAATAAATACAGGTAAAAGAACAGGAAAGAGAAAACTAGTAAATGATTTATGTAATTCTCAATGTGAAAATAAAGAATTACAACAAATATTTAATGAAGAAGTAAAACAGTATTCAGAACATAACAATATAACTACAGATGAAGTTTTAAGGAGAGTTAAAGAGAAAAATGAGAATAACAAATGAAGAACCCAAAACACTTAAAATATATAAATTTATTATAAGTGATACAAGTAATTATAACAGTGATGTAGAAGTTAAGTATGGATTAGATAACGGAGAATTATTTGATGATATAAAAATAGTAGCAGAATACAGTTTAGATAAGGGTAAGATAAATGAGTAAAAAGATTAGACAACTAAAAAGAAAATTAAGAGAATTAGATAATAAAGAAGAATTAACAGAAGAAGAAATAATGGAACATAAAAGATGTACATTTGAAATTACTGAATTAGAAGAACAAGAAGAATATAAATTAGCTAGTAGAGATGGATGGGAGAGAAAATGAAGTTACAGATAGTTATACCTAAAGAATTTGAAGTAGATTTTACTACAGATAAATTTGAAGATTTTTTCAGTAGATTAAGTACAGTAGATTATACAGATTCTTTAGTAGGAAAGTATGAAAAAGAAACAATAGGAATGTTTGAGAAAGTATTTAAAAACGCAAAGGTAATAGAAGAAAATTAGAGGAGTGAATAAATGGGTAATAAATTTAGAGAGGTTTTTGAAGGTAAAACTATGTATCCGTTTATAAAGGAAAGCTTAGAAAATTCCATTAAAGAAAAATGGTGTACTTCTTGTATAAATGGAGAAGAGGATTATTATCTACAACCTGGTGGAGTTCAAGTATCCTATACAAAATGTAAGTTAGATATAAAAAGAGAAGAATTAAATTCATATTGTGAAAAGTATGAATTGAATCAAGATGAAATACAACATTATATTAAATTCTGTATAGATTGTGATTTTGAATGTGCTAAAGAAATATTAAAATATAAAAAGGAGGATAAATAATGAAATTAAAAATAGAATTAAAAAATAATAAAATATATGAATTAGAAAATATAGATAAATATGAAATAGAAAATTCATTTTTAATAATAGAAAAGAAAATAGGTACTTGCGTACCAGAAGAAGTAGCAAAATTTAATATAAATGAAATAGTAAGTATAATAAATGAAGATGAATTATCATATAATATAAAGGAGAAAATAAAATAAATGCAGACATTAGAACAAATAATAACGCAAGAAATAAATACAGATAAATTAGATATATTAGAGATAGAAGTAAGAATGAAATGTGAAAACAATAAAGAATTAGATAATAAACTAATAGATTCAGCAGAATATGTTAAAGGAGAACTAATAAATAATGGAGATATAAAATTAGATGATGAAATATCAGATTATGATATAAGAGTATCAATTCCTGTAACATTAACAGTATATGAAGAATACTATTGCATAGATAATGAACCTTTAAGAGTATACACATCTAATCCTCCACAAGATAAATATATATGGTTTAAATCAGAATACTTAGCAACTAATTATTATAAAGCAATATTAAATGGACACCAATTAACTATGTATTTTGATGACAATACAGAAATGTGTGTCATTTATGATATAAATAAACTACAAAAATGGAAATGGATGTATAAAATATGAGAATAATAGAAGAAAATTCATTAGAAATAAATATAATAGTATCTGTATTAAGAAGTATAGAAAGAGAGATGGAGAGATTATATTGGAATAAATACCAAAAAGAATTAAATTCTCCATTTAGTAATACAGCAGAAATATATGAAAATAAAACATTTAAAGTAATAGCATATGACTGGAATAATGATAATATAGAACCTAACTTTGAGTATAAAGGATTAAAAGTATGGTGGTATAAACATCTAGGCAGAGGAGATTATGCAGAAATAGATAAAGAATTATCATTAGATTATTTATCTAAAATGTTAGATAAATGTATAAAATCATTAAGAAAAGATTTTGAAGGAGAATAACTATGAAATATATAACAGAAAATAGTATTTCAATAAATAGTTTAAATGAAGCAATAACTATGCAACAAATTTTAATTAATAATAATTATATTACTATGATTAGTAAAGAAGAAGGAAGATATATAATAAAATAAAATAATTACACACCTGTCCTTTGTGTAGGCTGTGTTGAGATTTCGTCTATAGTTTGCAGAAAGCTATAGACGTTTTCGTTTATATGATTAAAATGAATAGAAAATATTTTTGAATGTACAATTTATAAGTGTGTGATATACAGCATAATAAGTACTATAAAAATAGAAGTATTTAATAAAAATATTTAATGGAGGTATTTATTATGCGTATTGAAGATGATAATATTGTACGTCAATTAGAAGATATTGCAGATGCATTATCTGATATAGATACAAGTAGAATACCAAATTTGTTTGAATATATATCAGAACAAGAATTTGATAAGATATTAGAAGTATCAGAATTACTATACGATTTAGCTCACGAAATGAATGATGATGAATATATTGAAGATATAGATACTACATCTAGATATGATTATTATACAGATGAATATGGTGGAGTAGCATTTGAGAGCTATGATAAGAAAGACCATATTGAATATAATGGTTATGATATTTCTTATATGCCAGATTATGTTGATGGTTATACAGTTCAATATGATGGTGATGATATAGTATTTGATACAATAGATGAAGCAAAAGCATTTATTGATGGCTTGAAATAAGCCTAAATAAGTGTTTTTATTGTGTATTAATATTAAATTAATATGTTTTCAATAAAAGTTTAAATTTGAGTGATTTTTAAGGAGATACGGAGATAATAAATGTCAAAACAAACACAGAATTTATCATATCCAGAGCAATTTCTTGTTAGAAGAGGTTCAATTGAATCCTGGGGTAAATATATTGAAGACTATAAACAAAAACATAAAGTAGATGAATATATTGTACCATCAGGACAATTAATTGCCGTTAAAGAAACAAAAGAGGATAAGAATTATAGATTAAAACTAGGTAATGGAGTAGATGATTTCTATACATTATCTTATTTAGATACAGATTTAGAAGAAAAGTTAAATCAAGAGATTCAAGATAGAATTACATCTGATGAAGAATTATTAGCTAATGACTTAGTTATATTAAATGAAGCTAAACAATATGCAGATGATTTAATTTCTGGTGCATTAAAAAGAGTAATTGTAGAAGAATTACCTACAGAAGATATAGATTTAAATACTATTTATATGGTATTAAGACCAGAATCAGAACCTAATAATATATATGATGAGTATATGTATATAGATGATGAATGGGAAAAATTAGGTTCTACAGAAATAAATCTAAATGATTATTATACTAAAGATGAAGTTGATAATAAAATAACTAATGAAACTAACAAAGTTTTTCCAGCTGTATTTAGAGATGGTGAGATTAGTAAGTTAAAATCAGATTATCCAGGTATTAAAGATAAAGATTTAGTAATCTATACAGCGTCTAGTCTAGATAGAACTAAAGTATTTTTATATGTAGAACAATCTGATGAATTCCGTGCTATTGAATCTATTAAAATAATAACTAGTACAGAAAATCCCCCTACTTATAGTGGTGGATATAATGTTGGTGATATATGGATTAAAAATAGCTCTCAAGTATTTATCTGTATTTCAGGTGGTCCGAATGGTCCATCAGGTCATCCTCCATATAATTATACTTGGAAAGATTTAACAGAAAGTGGAGATTTAAGTAATTATTACACAAAATCTCAAGTAGATAATTTGCTTGATGATAAGCAAGATACTATTTTAGTTGGTAATGGTTTAGACATTGAGCAAGATAGAATTATAAGCGTTGACCTAATCGAAAATAGTGGCTTAATGTTTATCAACGGACAATTAGCAATAAACAATGGCGAACTTGGAGCAGACGCAGGTTTAAGACAATCACTTGTAAGTACATTCTTCCCTAACCCATTGGCTAGTAAATCGTATGTTGATAATTTAATGAGTGGTGCAACAAAATGGGAGTTTGTATCACAACTACCAACCGAAGATATTGATATACACACAATTTATTTTGTATCTAAACAGAGTGCAGAAACAGATAACATATATGACGAATGGGTATATGCTATACAATCAAGAAACCCAGATGTTTACGATTGGGAATTGCTAGGTACAAGTCAAGTTGATTTAAGCAATTATTATACAAAGACCGAAAGTGATAACAGATACGAGCCTAAACTAACACTTGGAGATGGTTTGAGAAAAGGTGCTAATGATGTTTTACAAGTTAAGTTAGCATTAAGTGAAGTTGAAAACCCTAACTATATTATATTTGACAATGTAAACAACGGACTATTCTTTGACTATTATACTTTAGGCTACAACACAAGTTTAAGAGCAAACCTAACAAGTGATAGTTATTCAAACCCACTACAACCACTAATAACATCAAACAATAAACTATCAGCAGACCTAGTTGACGATACATCAGCAACAAACAAATTCGTACCTACTCACTCAAGTACAGAGAGTGGCAAAGTGCTAGGAGTAGATAGCAACGGAGATTTAGAGTGGACTACAAAAGGTGGTGGCTCATATAGTGGTGGAGAAGGAATTGACATCACAAACGATACTATCTCGGTTGACCTAAAAAGTGGTAGCAAACTAAACTTTGACAATGGCGAACTAGATGTTGACCTATCAAGCAAACAAGATGTAATTGATAGCAACAATATGCTAGATGCAGATTTAGTTGATGATACTAACACCACAAACAAATTTGTATCAGCACAAGAAAAGCAAGGGTGGAATGATAAGGCTGATGATACAATTATATCAACCGACACCACAAGCACTACTGTTAGCCTTACTCTTGCAGACAACCACGAATACCGATACACGCAAGAACTAACATCACTAACTCTAACAATGCCTAGTGGAGATTTTATCGCAAGTGTAGTATTCGCTAGTGGCTCAACACCAACATCAATGACATACGATAGTTCAATTAAGTGGAGTGGCGATGATGTAACAAACGGACAATTCGTACCAACAGAAAAGACATACAATATCGTGATGTGGTATGACGGACTTAACATTAACGGAGTAGTAAGGGGGGTTGTATAATGAACTTGGAAACAAAGAGAAACGCAATAATGAACGCAATAGCAAGTGGTGGACTACCTAGTGAATATCAGCAAGTAGATTATATCGAAAGCCATTCACAAGGCGAGTATATTGATAGTGGCTACATACCAAATGAAAATACTGAACTAGACATTGAGTTTTCAACAGCCACATCAACAAGCGATAGTAATTTATATGGAGTTGACCAAACAACAAGATTTAATATGTTTGTAAACACAAGTAGTGGCAGAGGTTTTGCTTTTCACATACCAGTTAAAATTTCTCAAAACGTTTATGCAGATACTGGTTGGATGGTTCAAAATATTCAAACCAATACTTTTTATTCGTTACAATTAAGTGGCTTGTTTAAAGTGTTTGTAAACGATACTCAATATCAACCACTTCAACTAACTCAAAGTATGTATATTTTCAAATCAAGGGGTAGAACTAATGTTGGAAGTTTCAAAATAAAGAAATTTGACATAAGCGAAAATGGAACACTTGTAAGAAACTTTATTCCTTGTTATCGAATAGCAGATAATGTTGTTGGAATGTATGACTTGGTAGGACAGCAATTTTACACCAATCAAGGTGGTGGTGCTTTTACTTATGGAAGTGAGGTATAAACAATGTTAGCAAAATACATAAACGAAAAAAGAATAGAACGATATCGTGGCTATGTAATAATAGACGGAACTACATACGCAAATAACGAACAAAAAGCAAAGGAAGTAGGGTTTAAGGAACTACGAATAGACGAACAACCTACATACGATGAACAGACTGAATGGCTTGACTACGAGTATGAAGAATTCAAGACAATAATAAAACAGCATTGGGTTGTTATGCCGATTGAGGTGGAGGTATAGTTATGGATGTATTCAATGGTAAGAAAGATTTAATACACAAAGCAGGAGTTTAATATGACAGAAACAGCAGATAAAATACAAGAAATAGATGTGTATAAATATTAAGAAATATATAGGAGATAGATATGGATATTAAAATATTTCTAACGAATTTAGGAAAGTATAATGAGGGAGAACTAGTTGGAGAGTGGATAGATTTACCAGTAGATGATGACTTTGAACAAGCATTTGAAGATATTGGTATTTCAGATGAACCTGACGAGAACGGTAATTATTATGAGGAATACTTCATTACAGATTATGAAGCTCCATTTAGTATAGGAGAATATGATGATATATATGAATTAAATGAATTAGCAGAAGAATTAGAAGATTTAGATGTAGATGAAGATATATTTGAAGCTATTTCACAAGAATGTTCTGATGAAAGAGAAGCATTAGATATAGTTGCTAATGGAGATTATTATGTATATAATTGCGATTCTATGGAAGATGTTGCTCGTGAATTATTCGGAGATAGTATTAATAATATATCTAATCCAGAAAATTATTTTGATTATGAATCTTTTGGAAGAGATTTAGATTTAAGTGGATTTTTCACTGAATTAGCTGAAGGTGATGAAGATGCTGAAGAATTTTATGATAATATGTCTGACTATGATAAAGGTCAATACTATGTTTATGATATATTAGGAGATATTTCAGAATTAAGCACAGATGAAATAGAAAGATATTTTGATTGGTCAGATTTTGGTAGAGATTTATATATGGAAGGTACATTTATAGAATATCCTGATGGTTATATAGAATTACCATAATTTATAAATGTGTTTAAGGGAGAATATAAATGATTAAGATAATAGAAGAGGGAATAAATTTAGATAATTATTCTGATTATGATAGTCTTGCTAAAGAGTTTTCAGATAAAGCATATGATAACTATAAGAGATTTAAAGATAGGGGAATAGTTAAATATATGTTTGATGCTATTGTTCAAAAGTACGGAAAAGATGTTTCGATAGATGAAATTAATAAATTCTTTGAACAAGATTATGATTATTTAAGTAATAATGTATATTATCCAATACCTGATTATGTTGCATATGGTGAACCAGACCTAAATGATGTTATTGACACTCGTATTTATACTGAAGAAGATGACGAAGAATACCTACAAGATGTAGCAAATGATGAAGCATTTGATAGAGCTATGAGTTATTATAATCAAGGATATGATATTGATGATGCAGTACAAACAGCTTGTAATGAAGTAGATTACGGTCACGCAGATGCTTTATCAGAAGATGACCCAATGTATTGGATTTCACCAAATAAAAATACTGTATATAAACTAGTACAAGATAGAATAAAGTAAATGGAGAAATAATATGATTAAAGATATGAGTTCAAACTTAATAGATTTATATGATGCATCAGATATTATTGATAGTATTTTTGATAATTTTGATTTGGATGATAGCCAATATCTAGATTTAAGAAATGCTAAAACAGTAATAGAAGATTTAATATATAAAGTAGAAAACAATAATATATATTAGGATAGGAGGAAATAATATTATGGCAGAGAATTATGGATGGGTAGTAGAATCTGGAGATGTGTATGAGGCATATGCATTTGCCTGTGATGCATTAGAAAAAGAGAATGTTGATGATGCAATAGTAAGTTGTTTAAGTTCAGATGAGTTGGCAGAGATTTTAGCATACTTATTTAGAATGTGGGACTTTAAAGAGTATTATGATGAGTATGAAGAAGATTAACAACCATAAGATAGGAGGAAATAATTATGACTGGTAAAAGAAAGAAGATTGATTGGGGAGATGTGTGGGATAGAACTTGGAAGACATTCATACAGGGATTCTTCGGTTCAGGAGTAGTATTAACTCCAGCTATGATTGTAAATGCTAAAGATGCAAAGGACTTATGGGTAAGTGTTATTTGTCCAGTTCTAATTGGTGGGGTAGCAGGTGGTATTTGTGCATTATGGAATACAGCTAGAGATTATTTTAGTAAGAAGAAGGAGAAATAATTATGATTAAAGATATATATGAAGGAAAAGATATAGTTCAAATTATTATTGATGTGGCTTTAGACCCAGATGAAAGTGAAAATACTACTGCATATAATATTGCAAAGTTAGTATCTTTAAAAGGATATGATGTTGCAGGTTATTCACCTGGAGATGTTGTAACAGATTACTATACAGAATCTAAAGTAGTTAAAGAAGGTTATGGACCTACAAGTGATATAAAAGAGTTTATTAAACTGTATATGCAAGATGATTCACTATATAGTATAGAAGATTACATAGATGATTTTTATGATGAAGGAGAGATTAGTAAATCACAAAGAGATTCTCTATATACTTGGGCAGAAAAATGGGTCGAGATAAGATAAAGGAGGTGAAAGATATGATTAAAATTATTAAAGAAGCTACAGAAACAACTGATTTTAATGAATTACCTAAAAATCCATTAAAATCTTATAAAGGTTTTAAAATTGATATTGATAGTGTTCCATATGGAAGGGGTTATAAAGCTGTAAAGGATAATTTTGAAATACACTATAATAATTATGTTGCACCAAAAGATAACTATGAGGCTTTATTACAATACATAGATGAATATGTTTCAAAAGGATATGATGGTAGAACAGTAATTAAAGTACAGTAATATAATTTAATGGGAGGTAATAAATTATGAATGATAAAGCAAAATTTATAGAGAATATTTCAGAAGACCAATCTAAAAGGATAGAAATGGTAAGAGAATTATTTTCAGATGTTTATGATACTGTAGATAAATCATTAAAGTTTCATAATAGAGAATATGAATTAGGTATTCAGAAATTAGAAGAAGCTCAGTTTTGGTTTATAAAAGGTATAACTAGAGAATATAAATAATTATTTATATAAATAAGTGTTACCCTACAGAGTGGGTAAAGAGTTTTTCCACACATAATAATGGGTGTACACCTTATGTTAGCAAATGTCTGGTGTTCCGGACAATTATTAAACACAGTCCTTTACGGACACAATACAACGTATTGGTTAGAGAGTGGTTAGCTACCACGGGAAATATAGACAGAGGCACTATAGCCGTATTCTAGATGACTGTCTATTTATTGCTTCGTTTTTTAAAATCGGTGGGGATTATGAAGCATTAGCTTTTCTACCATTCAATAGGTAGAAGTAGTAACGATATTCCTAGTTAGTTAGGAATATTTGCCGCAGGGTAGAGCAGTTGGCCAGCTCGCTAGGCCCATAACCTAGAGTGTCGAGGGTTCAAGTCCCTCCCCTGCTATTAAAGGAGATATACAATGATGTTATTGTATGAATTAAAAGAAAATGACAACAGGTATTCAGATGAACAAACACTAGATTTTATAAGTAATCTAGAGAATACAGAATTATTAGAGTATTATAGTTTTTATTCTAAATTAAAATATAAAGATAGTTATGATAATTTTGTTTTTGTTCAAGTAACAAAAGAAATATTACATAGAATGAAATAGGAGAAATACAATGAATATACTAGAAGATTTAAGATATGGAAGATTTAAGAATCACGAATATAGATTACTTACATCTCAATCTATTCAAAACATATGGGAAAAAGACTCAGAAAATGAGTATTCAACATTAGATGATATGTATGATGATGTTAGTAATTTAATGCAAGAGTCTATAAACATCTTATCTAAATATGGATATGATTTTGATAGTGATTATTTAGATTTCAGAATTGATTTTGATGATTTGCAATTAATTACTAGAAAAACTGTTAGTTATGTATTTGAAAAATACGCAGATAAAGATGGAGCTGATTTAGTTGCTTTTGATACAGGCTATATTGGATTTGTATTTTATAAAACTAATATAATAAATTCTATAGAAATTTTAGGATATTCAATGGAGGAATATGATGAAGAAGTTTAAGTTTGAGTTCAATGTAAGTTTTAATTATGATGAAGAAACTCAAGAACTATTAGATACTGAATCAATGTTTGGAGAAGATTATGATGCTCTAAAAGAATTAAGATATTCAGCTATCAATGATATAGTTAATGATATGTTCGATGATTTCAATAAACCTGAAAATTTAGAAATGTTTATGGAATATTTAGATTTATCTACAGCTCCTACAATTAATAATTGGGAGATATATGAAGATTCAACATATTATAGCGTAATTGAAATGGACTTTATAGCATATGAAAAAATAAATAAATCTAAAAATGATGTATTAGAATTTTTAGATAATATGTTAAATCTAGATAATTATGTTTATCACATAACAGATGGTGTGTTCGGAGCTACTTGTTATATAGGAGAAGGTGATAATATTTTAAATGAGAATTTAGCTATGAATAATGCTGATTTAACAACAATATTAAACAATGTAAAATCAAATAAGTTTAGAGAATATATAAACAGTTATTATGGAGATGATTATTTACAAGCATCAGTTGATATTGCACAAGCAATCAATTCATTAACACCAAGAAGTGCGATAGCAGAACCCGTAAAAACTGAAGATGATATAGTAATAAAGATATTCAATAAAGAATATGCAATAAATAACAAAGATTATAAAGTTAAAAGAGGAATTATTCATTTAACTCCATCTAATAATGAATATGAAATTTTGAGTATGTTAAGTAATAATTATTACGATTAATAAGAAATAAGAGGGAATTATGGAAGAATTTGGATTTAAAGTTTTAAGAGGTACATACGAAGATTGGCAAACATATTTAGCTAAGTATGAAGAAGAATACGGTGAACCTTATATACCAGAAGAGGGAAAACTTGTCGCTGTTGGTTTTGAAGATGAACAAACAGGAGAGATTTTCTTTAAATTAAAAATTGGTAATGGTAATACTGAGTTTAATGACCTACCATATACAGATAAAATAGCTGATAGTGGAATGACTATTGATGAAATAGTTGAAACACTAGATACTAAACAAGATAAATTAAATGCCGGTGACGGAATTATAATCGAAACTTCAACTGGTCCTAATATGTTTAATATCGAAGATTCTTTTAAATCTGTATTAACTCCAACAGGAACAACAGAAGAGAATCAAGATTATATTACAAGTAATTATATAAAGGTAAAAGCAAATACAACTTATGTTGTTTCAAATAATTATAGAGAACTTAAAGAAATTGCAGTTGCCTTATATGATACTGATAAACATTTTCTAGAATACAAAAGTAGTACAGGAACTATTGTTAATAATGGTTTTCAATATTATAGATTTAACACAACCGAAGATGGTTATTTAAGATTTACTGTATATGGAACCAACACAAAAATAATGTTAAATAAAGGTACTACTTATTTACCTTATGAAGATTATGTTGAAATAGAAAATACTATTTCAGCTGTAGGTGGTTCATCTGGTGGTAGTATAAATTATCATACAAATGTAACAAATAAACCTAAAATAAATGGTGTGGAAATAGATGGAAATTTAACTTCAGATGATTTAGGTTTACAACGTAAGTATGGATGGGAAACAATATTAGATGAGGATATATCATCTGATTCATCATCAAATTATTATAATAGAAATTTAGTTAATAATACATCTAATACATATAGGAAGATTAGAGTTAAAATATTAATTGAATCATTAAATGATATTAGTTGGATTTCAATATTTAATGTTCTTAGTGATAATAGTTCTTGGAAATATTGGTGTTCTGATAATTTAACATTATCTACATCTGATAAAAAAGTAAGTATTGTTAGTGTTTTTGATTTTGAGAGTAGTTGTGTTGCGAGTTATTTTTATCGTACACAATCTTCAAATTTACAAGAAACATTTAATAGAACTTTTGCTACTTATGATGAAGAAAAATATGTAGGTATACAAGTAATGTTAAATGGTCCTTCTGGAGGTGCAGTACCATATTTAGATACAACCAGATTAATTGTAGAAGGAATAAGATACTAGGGGGTAATTATGGATAGTTATACAAGAATAGATGTTCCTAAAGAAGTAAAAGAACCTGATAAATATTATATTCAGTTAGATGCAGCTAAACAAGAAATAGCAAAGTATGATTATATAGGAATTAAAATTGCTATGGGAGTTGCAACAACTGAAGATTATTCAGAAGAGATTGAATATACAGAAAGTATTAGACAGGTTATACGTGATATTCAGGAAGATATAGATAATTATAAAGAGTCATAATTTATAGGAGGTATTATTATGAGTTATAAGAAGAAAGATGATATTAGAGTTAATCTAAAAGTATTGCATCCTTGGTTACAGTATAAGATTAGTAAATGGTTGAGATTATGCCATAAAAAAGGTTATTATGTAGCAATTACTCAAGGATTAAGAACTAAAGAAGAACAAGATAAGTTGTATGCTAAAGGTAGAACTACACCTGGTCCTAGAGTAACAAATGCCAGAGGTAGTGATTATGCTTCACAACACCAGTGGGGTATTGCTATTGACTTCGGATGTCCTGCTACATCTAATAAAGAGTTTTATAATAATTCAAGAATGACCAAAATGGCTAAACTTGCTAAAGAAGTTGGTTTTGGTTGGGGCGGAGATTGGACATCACCAGTAGATGTTCCACATCTATATCTTCCAAAATGGGGAGATACACCATCTAAACTTAAAAAGAAATTCGGCACACTAGATAAATTCAAAAAGTATTGGTATAGAACTATCAAGAAGAAAACTAGAATTTATGCTAGTAAGAAAATGTCTAAAAAAGATGTTAAGAAACAAGTTAGTAAGAAAACAAAAGTTGCAGTCCTATGGTATAAAGGAAATAAAGCTAAAGTTAAATATGGCAATACAGTAGGATATGTATATAGAACTAGATTTAAGAAAGCGAAATAAATGATTAAGAAGATAACATTAAAACCGAATCAAGTATTAACATATAATGATATTTATAGAATCTTAAATGAAGCCAGAGTAACTTATCAATATGCAAAGTTTACTACTGCAAATGGTAAATGGTGGGTTGCTGTAAATTTTAATAAAGATTTATCTATGATTATTACGACTAATTCTAGAGATTTGGGTTTATATTATGAAGCTCAAGCTGCTATGAGAGTTAAAACATTACAAGTTGTTTCTCAATTCTTATTTAGATGGTTACCGAAGTTAAATAGATAATAAATTATTGTTTTAATTTTCTTATTAGGTTTCTTATTTAAAACAATAATTTATATACATTTGTTTGTTGAATACGATTTTATTCGTACTGTTCCTTTTTAGTTATTAATAGTTAGTTTTTCGAGTTAGTTTCGTCCAACGATAGATTAAAGAAACCTAAAATATAAATGAGGGGTAAATTAAAGAAATGGAGATATATAATAATAAAAATGACACCATTAGTTAAAGAGTTATTAGAACTTGTTATAACCTTAAGTGCATTCTCAGGTATTGTTGTGGGTGCAGTGAGATATTTATTAAAACCTATAAGAATAACTCTGTGCAAAGATTATCTTGTAGATTTTCTTGCAGAAGTAGAATTAGGAATACCTAAAGATTTAACACAGATAAAAAGAGCTTTTGAAAAATATGATATTTACATTAAAGACCTTAAACAAAATACATATGTAGAAGAAAGATGGAAAGAAGTTATAGGAGATAAAAAATTATACGACTTTGTAAGAGAGTTTAATAATAAACAAGTTAAAACTATTATTATGAAA